>NZ_AHAM01000169.1 GCF_000236565.1 Mesorhizobium alhagi CCNWXJ12-2
GACGAACGCGCTCAAGTACGGCGCTTTATCGGTCCCGGACGGCCTCGTCTCGATTGCGGGCAAGATTGACCGGCTCAATGGCAGTGGGACGTTCTCCTTTGCGTGGAGGGAAACCGGGGGGCCGTCGGTAACTGCGCCGACCCGAAAAGGTTTCGGCAGTGTTATTCTTGTCGACTCGGCCAAGCAGTTCAGCCAGAACGTAGTGCTGGATTATACGCCGCAGGGTTTGCGCTATGATCTTCAGCTTCAACTCAGCGCAATCGAATCATCGAGGGCTGTCTTAAGACACGAAAAGCAGCACAGCGCTCAGCGACGTGCGCGCCGGTTCTGATTAGATTCGGGCGGCCGCCGCCACGTGTGTTGGACGGGCGAAACAGCAGCCCCGTGTCGACGCCAGTCATCGCGGCGGATGTGCAAAGGTCGGCCAAAGTGATCAGGCTCGAGAACGACCGCTTCGGGCCGGGATGCCTTTTGCCTCTGCGGCCTTGACGATGTCGTCGTACACCGACGAGGCCGTTTGAGCACATTTATTGAGGCAGTTCCGAATGCTTCCTCCCGTGCTGGGATATTCCGCCCAAAGTCCGTCCAGGTAAAGAGTGCGCCTCACTGCATTGGCGGTCTCCGGCAAGTCGAATCGGGCGGCGCGGTCATGAAGCGCCGCAATCTCCATTGGAATGCCGTCACATTTGTTACTCCCATCGTTTGGATTTCGGATGCCAAACTATCTCACGACCAAGAGCGAGCGATGAGCAGCGCTTCAGCCGCGAAGATGCGGGAATTCGCCCAGATCAGGAGGTTTCAAAGCCATGACCACATCAGCCGAGAACGGACGGAAAGGCGGGCAGCCCGCCATGCACACACCACCAGTCGTGTCGCCGCAGGCGTGGGAGGCGGCCCGCGAGCAGTTGCTCGTGAAGGAAAAGGCCATGACCCGCGCCCGTGACGCCCTGGCCGCCGAGCGCCGGCGAATGCCCTGGATGGCCGTGGAGAAGACGTATGCGTTCGAGGGGCCAGCGGGGAAGGTCAGCCTGCTCGACCTGTTCGACGGCCGGCATCAGCTGATCGTCTACCGCGCCTTCTTCGAGCCAGGCGTGTTCGGCTGGCCCGACCATGCCTGCCGGGGCTGCTCCATGGTTGCCGACCAGGTCGCCCACCTCGCCCACCTCAATGCCCGCGACACCACCCTCGTCTTCGTCTCGCGTGCGCCTCAGGCGGACATCGCGCGGCTGAAGGCGCGGATGGGCTGGGAGATGCCGTGGTTCACCATCACGGACAGCTTCGACGCCGACTTCGGCGTGGACGAGTGGCACGGCCATAACGTGTTCTACCGCGACGGCGACCGCGTGTTCCGCACCTACTTCATCGACAACCGCGGCGACGAGCAGATGGGGGGCACCTGGAACTACCTCGACATCACGCCGCTGGGCCGGCAGGAGGTCTGGGAGGATTCGCCCGAGGGCTATCCCCAGACCCCGACCTACAAATGGTGGAACTGGCACGACAGCTATGTCGCGGACGCTGTGCCCGACAAGAAGTGGGTCGAGGTGTCGGATGCCGGAGAGGCGGCGTTCCGAGACAAGGACGCGAGCACGAAGCCATAAGCCAGGACCGTTCCGATGGATCCGGCGGGAGGCGACGGTCGGCCTGAGGGTCGGATCGAGATGCGCGTGATGCAGGTGTCGGCGCGGGCCATTCGCGCTCGATATCGAGTGGCATCCTTGCGCCGGCGGAAAGTCTCGCCGATATATCGTCCCTTGCGGCGCACCTGAGCGCGCCGGAAGGGCGTTTCTTGATGGTCGCCAACGTGCTTCATGTCAGCCGGGAGGTCGAAAGCGGGCCAAAAAGGGCGTAAATGAGTGCGCACGGGCGTGTGCACGTTCACGGTTGAGTCCATGATAGATTACAATAAGTCGTTGATATTGCGTCAGAAAATCACAAGCGTCGCGCCCATGATGGACTGGACGGATCGTCACTGCCGGTTCTTTCACCGGCAGCTGACGCGGCGTGCGTTGCTCTATACGGAAATGGTCGTCGCGGACGCGGTCATCAAGGGCGCGCGCGAGCGCCTGCTCGGCTTTCATCCCGACGAACATCCGGTGGCGTTGCAACTCGGCGGGTCCGACCCGGCCAAGCTCGCTGAAGCTGCCGCGGTCGGCGAGGCGTTCGGTTACGACGAGATCAACCTCAATGTCGGCTGCCCGTCCGACCGGGTGCAGTCGGGCATTTTCGGCGCTTGCCTGATGAGGACGCCATACCTGGTCGCTGAAGGGGTGGCCGCCATGAAGGCCGCGACGAAAATTCCGGTGACGGTGAAATGCCGCATCGGCGTCGACGACCAGGATCCGGAAGAGGCGCTCGACACGATCGCGGAGGCGGTTTTCGCAGCCGGCGCCGATGCGTTGTGGGTGCACGCGCGAAAGGCCTGGCTCGAAGGGCTTTCGCCGAAGGAAAATCGCGACATCCCGCCGCTCGATTACGGCCGCGTCTATCGCTTGAAGCAGAAGCATCCGGACCGCTTCATCGGCATCAATGGCGGCATCCAGTCGCTGGAGGAGGCCGCGGAACATCTCGGCCATACGGATGGCGTGATGCTCGGCCGCGCCGCCTACCACACTCCCGGCATCCTCGCCGGGGCGGATGCGCTGGTTTCGGGGGAGCTGCAGGCGGAGTTCGATTTCGCGGCGCTGATCGAGACGATGGCGGATTATGCCGCCAGCCATATCGCGGCCGGCGGCCGTCTCGGCCACATCACGCGCCATTTGGTCGGCCTGTTCCATGGCTTGCCGGGAGCCCGCCGCTTCCGCCAGATTCTGTCCACCGACGCAAACCGGCCGGGCGCCGGACCGGAAGTGCTGGGCGAGGCATTTGCCGTTGTCGATCTCGAGGGCCTTCGCCAGGCCGCCTGAGCTGCCCAACTCTCCATCTTGTTTACAATATCGGCCGCACGGGTTAGCGACCGTACGAGCTTTTCGGGTAAGGCGAATGCCGGCGCTGGACATGGGATGGAGCGAGATCGCCGGTTTTGCCGCCGCGATCGCCGCGGCGGGCGTGGTCTCCGGACTTCTGGCCGGCTTGTTCGGTATTGGCGGCGGCGCGGTCATCGTGCCGGTGTTCTATCAAGTGTTCGGCCTGTTCGACGTCGACGAAAGCGTGCGCATGCATGTCTCGGTTGGATCTTCGCTGGCCATCATCGTTCCCACGGCGTTCCGATCCTTCATGGCGCACAAGGCGCGGGGCGCGGTCGACATGGAACTCCTGAAGTCGTTCCTGATCCCGGTGCTGATAGGTACCGTGCTGGCCTCGCTCGCGGCCGCCTCGATCTCCAGTGAGGAACTGCGCATGATCTTCGCGGTGCTGGCGCTGCTCTTCGGCATCCGCCTCCTGTTCAACCGCGAAAGCTGGCGGCTCGGCGATCACCTTCCCGGCAATCCCTGGCGCGCGCTGGCCGGAATCGTGATCGGCTTCTTCTCGACCCTGATGGGCATTGGCGGCGGCATCATGAACGGCACCTTCATGACGCTCTACGGCCGGCCGATGCGTCAGGCAGTGGGAACGTCGTCCGGCGTCGGCCTGCTGATCGCCGTACCGGGCACGATCGGCTACATCTGGGCGGGGTGGGGCAATCCGGACCTGCCGATCGCTTCCACCGGCTATATCAACTGGATTGCGGTGGCGCTGGTTATCCCGATAGCGCTCATCGTCACGCCCTATGGCGTGCGGCTCGCCCACTGGCTGAAGAAGCGCCACCTCGAAATCGGGTTCGGGCTGTTTTGCCTGCTGGTCTCAGCGCGATTTTTCATAAGCCTGGCTTAGACTAATCCCGCAGGATCATTCGGTCGCCGCGGACGTCGAAGCCCGACAGCGTGCCGATGAAGTTCATGCCGAGCAGGCTTTCGGAGAGCGTCCCGTCGGCGGCCACCAGCACCGGCAGGTTTCTTCGCGTGATTGCGCCGACGCTGATCTCGCTGGCCGTGACTCTCGCCGCCTGCGCGACGCCATTGGCCGTCGAAACGGGAATAGAGAAGTTGAGCTTGTCGGGATCGAAGCCGGCGAGCCTCGCATCGGCGGAAGTCAGCACCGTGGCGCTCGCGCCGGTATCGACCATTGCGGTGATCCGTGTCCCGTCGACAATGATATGCGCGCCGAAATGACCGCTGGGCAGCTTGTCGAGCGTCACTGTCGTGCGGCCCTCGGCATCGGTGATCGACAGAGGGCTGCCCGGCACCAGGCCCGCCGTGACGCGGCTGGCGACATCCTGCAATTCGTAGCGGTACTGGTAGCCGGCGACCAGCACCAGCACGACCAGCAGCCAAACAGCGAGGTTGCGCAGCGTATCGCCGAACATGTGGCGCGAGCGCCAGATGCCGGCTGCGATAACCGCGCCGAGAACGCCGAGATAGAGCAGCCGGCTGAAATCCTCATTGGCAAGGCCCAGCGTCTCGCCGCTGGAATCGTTGATGATCAGCAGGATAAGCCCGCCGCCCAGTACGGCCAGTGCGATCCAGAGCAGTTTGTTCGTCATCCGTGTCAGGCCAGTGTGCCGCGCTCGCGCGCCATGCGGCCCCGCCGTGTTTCCCGGCGGGGTCGGCGCTCGACGGTTTCCAGGCGGGCCGGCAATTCGGCCATTACCTCGCGGCGTCTTTCCGGGGTCATGTCGATCCAGGCCTCGATTTCATCGCGCGTGCGGCCGCAACCGAAGCAGTAGCCGGTTTTCATGTCCATCGCGCAGACGAGAATGCATGGAGATTCGATGGCGCTCATTGCGGTTTCCGTTTGCCCGTCACACATGGGACAGGCTGGCTCCCAATGCAAGGCACCCCCATTGTGCCATGCCGCAGTGGCGGCTATGCCGCTCGCAACGACCAATCCAGGAACCGAGACGACATGACGAGCGCGCTTCCTTTCGATGATTTCCGCAAATTGCTGGCCGCATTGCCTGCCGGCAATGCGGCGGCGGGCGAGCGCGTCCGGGCGCAGTTCGCGCGAGCCGAAAAGCCGCGAGGCTCGCTAGGCCGGCTTGAGGAAATCGCAGCCTGGCTCGCTATCTGGACCGGTCGGCCGCCGGCCGTGACCAAGCCGCTGGTGGCGATCTTTGCCGGCAATCACGGCGTTGCCCGTCACGATATCTCGCCACGGCCGGTCGAGGCCACGGCGCGCGCGGTCGAACTTTGCGCCGCCGGCGGCGCGGCAGTCAACCAGCTTTGCCTGGCGCATGATCTCGGCCTCAAAGTATTCGACCTGGCGCTGCATCTGCCCACCGCCGACATAACCGAGGAGGCTGCGCTCGATGAGCGCGGCTGCGCCGCGACCATGGCCTTCGGCATGGAAGCGATCGCCGGCGGGACTGACCTTGTCTGCATCGGCGATCTCGGCGTCGGCAATTCGAGCGTCGCTGCCGCGATGTTTGCCGCACTGTTCGGCGGAACCGGGGCTGACTGGGCCGGAGCGGGTTCGGGCGCCGACGCGAAAATGATTGCGCGCAAGGCGAAGATCGTCGACGCGGCACTCGCCCGGCATGCCGGCCAGCTTGCCGATCCGTTGGAAGTGCTGCGCCGTATCGGCGGCCGCGAATTCGCGGCGATTGCCGGCGCAATCCTCGCCACGCGGATGGAGCGTATCCCCGTGATCCTGGACGGCCATGCTGCGACCGCCGCCGCGGCGGCGCTTCAGGCGGCCAATCCGGCTGCACTCGACCATTGCGTCGTCGCGCATTTGCCGGTCGAGCCGGGGCATCGGAAGGCAATCGAGAGGCTTGGCCTCGAGCCGCTGCTCGATCTCAGGCTGGCGCATGGCGAGGGAGCAGGGGCAGCCCTTGCCGCCGGTCTGGTCAAGGCCGCAGCGCTCTGCAGCACGGGCATGGCCGCGGCGCTCTGACTACCTTAGCGATGCCGCGTTCCCGTCGCCGCGGCCTTGGCAGTCGGGACGGCCGGCAGTTCTTCCATGACGCGCGCCGGCGGGAAAATCGCGATGGCTTCGGTGCCTTCGCGCATCTTGGAGTGCAGCTCGAATTCGCCGCCATGCATGGCGAGCAGGCCTTGCACGATCGGCAGACCGAGCCCGGTACCCTGTTCGGCGCTTTTGATGGCGATCGAGCCCTGGCCGAAGGCCGAGAGCACGACCGGGATTTCTTCTTCCGGGATGCCCGGCCCGTTATCCTTGATCGAGATGTATTGTCCGCCGCCGGCGGTCCAGCCGACCCGCACCAGGATCTCGCCGCCGGTCGAGGTGAATTTCACCGCATTGGACAAGAGGTTGAGCGTGATCTGGCGCACGGCGCGTTCGTCGGCAAAAAGCCGCGGCAGCACGCTTTCGAACTGCTGGACGATGCGGATGTCCTTGTGCCGGGCCTTCAGCTCCATGAGATGACAGCATTCCTCGACGATCTGCAGCAGGTTCGCCGGCTCTTCGTTGAGTTGGTAGCGGCCGGCCTCGATCCGGGACAAATCGAGGATTTCGTTGATCAGGTCGAGCAGATGCTGGCCGGATTCGTGGATATCGTTGGCATAGTCCCGGTAGGTACCGTTGCTCATTGGCCCGAGCACCTCGTTGCCCATCACCTCCGAGAAGCCGAGGATGGCGTTGAGCGGCGTGCGCAATTCATGGCTCATCGAGGCGAGGAAGCGCGATTTGGCAAGGTTGGCCTCTTCGGCGCGGCGGCGGGCCTCGTCCGACATCGACTTCGCCGTTTCAAGCTCGGCGATCAGCCCATCCTTTTCCGAGCGGAACGAGAGCAGCATCAGCGAGGATCGGTTGAGATGTTCGGCGACATGGGAGAAAAACGGCAGCGCCAGCACCAGCAGCCCGACCATGACCGTCTCGACGGTCGTCCAGGCGCTGACGCCGATCACCGTATAAATGGCGACTGGAAGTGCAAAGGTTATGACCAGGGCCCCGCGTAGCGACGAGGCGATCAGCGCCGTCGCCGCCATGGCCAGCAGCAGCACCACCGCCTTGATGACCGGAAATTGCTCGACCTGGCACTCCGTGCATTGGAGCGAAGCGAAATAGGCCCAGCCGAGGCCGCTGACGAAATGGGCGACGAAAAAGCTGGTTCTGGCGCGCGCAATGTTGACCTCGGCGGCTTCCGTCCGGTCGATACGTTGCGCGACAAGCGTGAGTCCGGCGTAGCATGTCACCGTGATCAGCGCCCAGATCAGGATCGAGCCTTCCATGCCGGCGAGAAGGCCCGCGGCTGCGATCACCAGCACCAGAAGCGGTATCGCGGTTGCGCTGGACACCATGGCGCGGGCGTGGAGTTTCAGGAGTTCGCGATCGAAGGCGAGATTGCCGGGCTGCTGCGAAAGACGGTCGCGCGTCTTGCGCACCGCGCGCGCCACATCGCTGTTGCGGTGCGGTTTCCTGCGGTCCACAATGAACTTGTCAGCCGTATGCGAGCGTATCAACGCCATTGCGGTTTCAATTTATGCGAGCATCTGCTTTCGCCTCGCAGGCTAGTTCCGAATGATTAAGAGATTGTTTGCCATATGAGCAGGTCGTGGCGTGGGCCGTACCGCGCGGCGGTTTCGCGCCGTAGGCGCAGTCTTCCGCGCAGGCTTTTCGACTGGTTTCTCGCAATCGCAATTCTCGGCCTGCTCATCCTCCTGTCGGCGAGGCTCGACCGTTCGGAGCCGCGACTTGCCAGCGGCTCGGCCGTCGTGAATGACGGCGACACCATCACCGTCGGCGACGAGCGCATCAGGCTGCGTGGCATCGACGCACCGGAATATCAGCAGATATGCCGGAAGAGCGGGGCCGACTATGCCTGCGGCCGCGCTTCGCGCGATGCCCTGGCCAGGTTGACACGCAACAAGGCGGTCTCTTGCTCGGGCCGTCAGCACGACCGCTACGGCCGGCTGCTCGGCGATTGCAAGGCCGGCGGCGTCAGTCTCAACAGCGCCCAGGTCGAGGCCGGATGGGCCATCGCCTACGGTGATTTCGAGGCGGAGCAGGCGAGGGCGCGCCAGCGGGCTGCCGGCCTTTGGGCGGGTTCGTTCGAGGAACCGCGCGCCTGGCGCGACGCGCATGGCGGCATGGTCGAGAGCGACCGCGATCATGGCGGTTCTTTCCTCGATTGGCTCCGACAAATCCTTCGATTTTCCTGAATCGAGACCTTATAGTTCCGAACTCAACAATCCTGGTGGCAGCAACGATGAAACTTTTCGATGGTGGCCGTGCGCCGAATCCGCGGCGCGTACGGGTATTTCTGGCCGAGAAAGGCATCGAGGTCCCGCTGGCGCCCGTCGACATGAGCGCGATGGAACACAGGGGCGGCGAGATCACTGCGCGCAACCCGTTGCAGCGCCTGCCGGTGCTGGAGCTCGACGACGGCACGGTTATCTGCGAATCCGTCGCCATCTGCCGCTATTTCGAAGAGCTTCATCCCGAGCCGGCTTTGTTCGGACGCGGCGCGCTCGGCAAGGCGCTGGTCGAGATGTGGCAACGTCGCATGGAGCTCAATCTGCTGACGCCAGTGTCCCAGGCTTTCCGCCATGTCCACCCGGCGATGAAGGACTGGGAGGTGCCGCAGATTCCCGAATGGGGCGAAGCCAACAAACCGAAGGCTGTGGAATTCCTGCGCCTGCTCGATGCTGAACTGGCCGGCCGCGAATTCGTCGCCGGCGACGAATATTCGATCGCCGACATTACCGGCCTCATCGCCCTCGACTTCATGAAGCCGGCGCGCATCCAAGTGCCCGACGAACTGGCCAATGTGCTTCGCTGGCGCGCGGCGATTTCCAGCCGGCCGAGTGCGGCCGCCTGAGCGTGGCTGACAGCCTCATTAGTCTGGCGGCGGACATCAGCGCCTGCCGCGTTTGCGTTGAAAACACCGCCGCGGGGCG
This sequence comes from Mesorhizobium alhagi CCNWXJ12-2, assembly GCF_000236565.1. GTDB lineage: Bacteria > Pseudomonadota > Alphaproteobacteria > Rhizobiales > Rhizobiaceae > Allomesorhizobium > Allomesorhizobium alhagi. The sequence continues at coordinate 8,841 of NZ_AHAM01000169.1, forward strand.
GTCGCTGCCGCATCAGCCGCGGCCGGTGGTCGTGCCGTCGGCGACGGCGCGCATCCTGATTGCAGGCCAGGCGCCGGGAACCAAGGTCCATGCCACCGGCCTGCCGTTCAACGACGCGTCCGGCGACCGCCTGCGCGCTTGGCTGGGCGTCTCGCGCGACGAATTCTACGATCCGGAGAAATTCGCGATCGTGCCGATGGGCTTCTGCTTCCCGGGACAGGACGCCAAGGGCGGCGACCTGCCGCCGAGGCGCGAATGCGCGCCGGCCTGGCGGTCGCGGCTGCTCGCTCTGATGCCGCAGATCGAACTCGTGCTGGCGATCGGCCTTTACGCGCACTCCTGGCATCTCGGCCCGCTGCGCCGTGCTTCCTTGACCCAGACTGTTATGGACTGGCGGGAGATACACGGCGCCACTTCGGCGCCCAAAGTGCTGCCGCTGCCGCACCCGTCCTGGCGCAACAGCGGCTGGATCAAGAAGAATCCGTGGTTTGAAACGGAATTGCTGCCGTTCCTCAGGTCGGAAATCGGCTCTCGCATACCCTGATTTCGCGCAATCCCATTCCCTGGAAACGGCGGGTCCGGAGAATTCTTTTCTTGTGCAATTCGATGGCGCGGCCGATTATGCTGGAATGAAATTCTAATGGAGCCGTCATGGATCGCCTCGATCGGAAAATTCTTCGCCTTCTTCAGGAGGACTCCACGCTTGCCGTGGCTGACGTAGCGAAAAAGGTCGGCCTGTCGACGACGCCCTGCTGGCGGCGAATCCAGAAGCTGGAGGAGGAGGGCGTCATCAAGCGGCGCGTCGCTTTGCTCGATCCGGTGAAGATCAATGCCCGCGTCACGGTGTTCGTGTCGATCCGCACCAATTCGCACAGCCATGAATGGCTGCGGCGCTTTTCCGAAGTCATCCAGGAGTTTCCCGAGGTGATCGAATTCTACCGCATGAGCGGCGATGTCGATTACCTGCTGCGGGTCGTGGTGCCGGACATCGCCGCTTACGACGCCTTCTACAAGCGGCTGATCGCGAAGATCGAGATTCGCGACGTGTCCTCGGCCTTCGCCATGGAGCAGATCAAGTACACGACCGAAATGCCGCTCGACTACATGGCGCTGGACAAGGAGAGCGGCTCGATCAGCGCGGGAGCCGGTATCTAGCAATTCGCTGCGCGTCGCTTAGGACGCGCAGCGGAATTCCAGTCGAATAGTTCCCTCAGCGCTTGGCGATGGCGATGAAATCGCGCTGCGGGTGGCCAGTATAGAGCTGGCGCGGCCGGCCGATCTTCTGGTGCGGATCCTCGATCATTTCCTTCCACTGAGAAATCCAGCCGACGGTGCGCGCGACCGCGAACAGCACGGTGAACATAGTGGTCGGGAAGCCGAGCGCCTTCAGCGTGATGCCGGAATAGAAGTCGACGTTCGGATAAAGCTTCTTCTCTATGAAATATTCGTCTGTTAGAGCGATTCTTTCAAGCTCCATGGCGACGTCGAGCATCGGATCGTCCTTGATGCCGAGTTCGCCGAGCACCTCATGCGCGGTCTTGTGCATGATCTTGGCTCGTGGATCGTAATTCTTGTAGACGCGATGCCCGAAGCCCATCAGCCGGAATGGGTCGTTCTTGTCCTTGGCCCGCGCGATGAATTCGGGAATGCGGTCGACATGGCCTATCTCCGACAGCATGTTCAGCGCCGCCTCGTTGGCGCCGCCATGCGCCGGTCCCCAAAGACAGGCGATGCCGGCGGCGATGCAGGCGAAAGGATTGGCGCCGGACGAGCCTGCCAGCCGGACCGTCGATGTCGAGGCATTTTGCTCATGGTCGGCGTGCAGGATGAAGATGCGCTCCATGGCGCGCGCCAGAACCGGATTGACCTTGTATTCCTCGCAAGGCACTGCAAAGCACATGTGCAGGAAGTTGGCGGCGAAGTTCAGCTCGTTCTTCGGGTAAACGAAGGGCTGGCCGATATGGTATTTGTAAGCCATGGCCGCGATCGTCGGCATCTTGGCGATCAGCCGGATCGACGCCACCATGCGCTGGTGCGGATCCGAAATGTCGGTCGAGTCATGATAGAAGGCCGACAGTGCGCCGACTACGCCGCACATCACCGCCATCGGGTGCGCGTCGCGGCGGAAACCGGTGAAAAAGCGCGACATCTGTTCGTGCACCATAGTGTGGCGCGTTACGCGATAGTCGAAATCGTCCTTTTGCGCCTTGGTCGGCAGTTCCCCGTAGAGCAGCAGGTAGCAGACTTCGAGAAAATCGCTGTGCTCGGCGAGCTGGTCGATCGGATAGCCCCGGTGCAGCAGGACGCCCTCGTCGCCGTCGATGAAGGTGATCTCGGATTCGCAGCTTGCCGTGGAGGTGAAGCCCGGGTCGTAGGTGAACGCGCCGGTGTCGCGATAAAGCGTGCTGATGTCGATGACATCCGGTCCAACTGAGCCGCTGCGCGCCTTCAATTCGAGAGCTTTGCCGCCAAACTCCAGTTTCGCTGTCGATTCGGTCATCAAAAACTCCCTTCGTTCAAGCGGCGCGAGAGCGCCCGGTTCGGCAAAGCGGCAAACAGCCTTGAATGCGCGGCTTGTGCTAGCGCATTTGGCAGGCCCTGCCTAGTTATTCGATAGCAGCAATGTTGCACTGCAACACACCGCTTTCAATGCCGTTCGGTTGAGCCAGAAACGCCTCAATCGATTTGATCCGCGATGCGCGCCAGACTTTCCTCGCGGCCGAGCACGGCGAGCACGTCGAACACGCCGGGCGAGGTGCTTCGGCCCGTCAGCGCCGCGCGCAAGGGCTGCGCGGCCGCGCCGAGCTTCAGGCCGTTTGCCGTTGCGTATTCGCGAATCGCGGCTTCCGCCGAGGCGGCGTTCCAGTCGCCATTTACGGCTTCCAGCGCGGCAAGCGCGCCGGAGAGCACGGTGCGCGGCTTCTCGCCCAGAAGCGCTGCCGCCTTCTCATCCATTGCCAGCGGCCGCTCGGCAAACAAAAAGGCTGCACCGTCAGCAAGTTCGACCAGCGTCTTGGCGCGCTCCTTCAGGCCCGGCATCGCCGTCAGCAACTGTTTTTTGCGCGTGTCGTTCATACCTTCGATCAGGAGCGTGCCGTTGGGCAGATAGGGCAGGGTGGCGATCAGCGCGTCGGTAAGCTCGGCGTCGTCCATCTGGCGCATGTGGATGCCGTTCAGTGCCTCCAGCTTCTGGAAATCGAAGCGCGCCGCGCCCTTGTTGACATCGTCGATATCGAACCAGCGGATCATGTCGTCGAGGCTCATCACCTCGTCGTCGCCATGGCTCCAGCCGAGCCGCACCAGATAGTTGCGCAGCGCCGCCGGCAGATAGCCCATGGCTCGGTAGGCCTCGACACCGAGCGCGCCGTGCCGCTTCGACAGTTTCGCGCCATCCGCGCCATGGATAAGCGGAATATGCGCCATCACCGGGATCTCCCAGCCCATGGCGTCGTAGATGATCTGCTGGCGAGCGGCATTGGTCAGGTGGTCGTCGCCGCGGATGATGTGGGTAACGCCCATGTCGTGATCGTCGACCACAACAGCATGCATGTAGGTCGGGTTGCCGTCCGACCGCAGGATGATGAAATCGTCGAGATCCTTGTTGGGAAACCGCACGTCGCCCTGCACGCGGTCGCGCACGACCGTCTCGCCGTCGTGCGGAGCCTTGATGCGGATCGCACCCTTCACCCCTGCCGGCGCCTCGGAAGGGTCGCGGTCGCGCCACCTGCCGTCATAGCGCGGCGGGCGGCCCTCGGCGCGCGCCAGTTCGCGCATCTGGTTGAGCTCTTCCGGCGAGGCATAGCAGTAATAGGCCTTGCCCATCCGCACCAGTTCCTCGGCGACTTCGCGATGGCGCGCCGCCCGCTCGAACTGCGACACCGGCTCGCCTTCCCAGTGCAGGCCGAGCCAGGTCAGTCCATCGAGGATCGCGGCGGTGGCCTCATCGGTCGAGCGCTCGCGGTCGGTATCCTCGATGCGCAGCAGCATCGTGCCCTTGGTGTGACGGGCATAGAGCCAGTTGAACAGGGCCGTGCGCGCCCCGCCTATGTGCAGATAGCCGGTGGGCGAGGGGGCAAAGCGGGTGACGACGGTATCGGGCATAATATTTCCAGGAAATGGCGGCTTTCCGCGAGCAGGAGCTGCCCTTGGCGCGCATGGCAATTCGGTGCCGTTCATGTAGCATAGAGGGTCGAGGGTGCAAGGGGCAGGGATCGAAGCCACCTGACGCGCAGGCGTCGAGTACGGCCGATCCCGGGGGGATTCGGATGGCCGGCGAAACGGCGGCAGGCGATGTCAGCGAGCGCATGCTGTTTGCGCCGACGCCGGATGCCGGGCCGCTTGTCCCGGTTCAGCCTCCAGCCGCGCTCTCGCCCGCAAATCGCCGGTTTCCGCTGCCGGCGGCGCCGCTCGGCGGTGCGTTTCCAAAAGCGCTGCTCCCGGCCTCAAGCGCCTCGCGCGCGCTCCGCCAGGATATCGCGCTGGAGATCGACCGCGGCGCCGCGTTTCTGCTTGTCCCGGTCTTCCTGGCGTTCGGCGCGATCGTCTATTTCGCGCTGCCTTTCGAGCCCGGCTTCGCGCCGGCGCTGGGCGGAACGCTCGCCATCGGCCTTGTCCTTGCGCTGCTGCAGTCGCGCGGCGTAATCCATTTCGCGCTGGCCGCCGTCCTTGTCTGCCTTCTCGGCTTTCTGGCGGCGAAGGTTGAAACCTGGCGAGCCGGCACGAAAATGCTGGGCGGCGAAATATCGACGCTCGTTACCGGCAGGGTGGCTGCGATCGATCATCTCGCCAATGGCCGCACTCGGCTGACACTCGACGTCACCGCCACCGCCCGCCCGAAACTGCGCTATGCGCCGGACAGGATTCGCGCGTCGGCGGTAAAGGTTCCAGCTGGTCTCGCCGTTGGCGCGGAGGTTGCCGGCCTCGTGCGGCTGATGCCACCTTCCGGCCCGGTGCGGCCGCAAAGCTATGACTTTTCCTTCGAAAGCTATTTCGATGGCATCGGGGCGAGCGGCTTTTTCCTGCGCCCGCCGCAATTGAAGACAGCGCCCGCACCGCAGTCAATCGGTACGGAGGAGACAAGCCAGAACAACGGTTTGTCAGCGGGTCTTCACCCGGCGCAACCGGATCTGCCCCTGTCGGCGCGCGGCTCGGCCTGGATCCAGAACGGCCGCAACGCCATTGCCGAACGGATTCGCGAGAGGATTGGCGGACCGGAAGGCGAAATCGCCGCGGCCTTGGTGGTCGGCGTCCGCGCCGGCATTCCCGAAACGGTCAATGAATCGCTGCGCCGCACCGGCCTCTACCACGTCATCTCGATCTCGGGCCTGCACATGGCGCTGGTAGCCGGCACCATCATGGGCGGCCTGCGGTCGGCTTCGCGCTGTTTCCGGGCTTTTCTTCGCGGCGGCCGGTCAAGAAATACGCCGCGATCGCAGCGCTTGCCTCGATTTCCGCCTATCTCTTCATCTCCGGCGGCGAAGTCGCAGCGCAGCGCAGTTTCATCATGCTTGCGGTGATGCTGACGGCGCTGCTCTTCGACCGCGCCGCGTTGACCATGCGCAATCTGGCGGTCTCGGCCATCGTCGTCATCGCCATCTCACCGCATGAAGTGATCGGCCCGAGCTTCCAGATGTCGTTTGCCGCGACCGCTGCACTCGTCGGCGCGTACGCCTGGTGGTCGGACCGCAAACAGGCCGATTCCACGATGGCGCGTCCGCCGAACCGGTCGCCGGCCGGCAACGTGCTCAGGAAAGTGCTGGCGTTTGCCGTCGGTCTTGCGGCGACCTCTGTCGTGGCGGGCCTCGCGACCGCAGTGTTCGGCGCATACCATTTCCAACGCGTCTCGCCGCTCAGCCTGGCTGCGAACCTTGCAGCGATGCCGATCGTCTCAACCCTGGTCATGCCTTTCGCTGTGATGGGCGCCGCCGCCATGCCGCTCGGCATCGAGGGCCCGTTCTTCTATGTCATGGGCAAGGGCCTGTCGGCCATGATCGCGGTTGCCGACTGGTTCTCCGCCCGCTCCCCGCTCGATGCGGTTGGGCTCGTACCGGTTCAGGCCGTCCTGCTCAGCGCCATCGCCCTGGTCTTCGCCACCATGGCGACGACCAGGCTCCGGCTGGCGGCCTTGCCGTTCGCGGTACTCGCCGTGGCGGCGCTCGCCTTCACGAAAACGCCGGACGTGTTTGTTTCGGAGGACGGGCGTCTGGTTGCGCTGCGCAATGGCGAGGGAGAGTTGGCCGTCAATCGAGCCCGGCCGAACCAGTTCACGATCGACAGTTGGAAACGCGCGCTGCTCGCCGAAACCGTGGTCCGTCCCGGCAAACCAGCCAATTCCCGGACGAAGCATACCGAGCCGGCGTCATCCGGCCCGCCTGGCCCCAAAGCAGCAGGCGCTGCGTCGGCGCTCACTAGGACGGCGGGTCAGTTCGCGACCGACACCGGCGAACGGATCGGCGGCAAGTCTGTAGCTTCCGGCTCCAACACGGCAGCACCAATACTGACGACTGCCGAACCGACGCCTGTAGCGAACGCATCAGCCGATGAGCTATCGGCCAAGCCGGCGGACCAGTCCGCCGAGATATCGCAGCCTCCCGAAACGGTTCCCGACGCCCGGTTCAACTGCGACACCGCCCGGTGCGCGATCCGCCACCCGTCAGGCCGGATCGTCGTCCACACGGCCGATGCCGCCGCGGCGCGAGCCGCCTGCGGCTACGCGGCGCTGATCGTCATCGACGATGCGACCGCTGAACTTGCCTGTCCGAATCCTGCCGTTGCGATCGTCACCAAGCGCGACCTTGCCAGGCACGGCAGCGCCGCAATCCACTTCGCCGCGCCGGGCTTGAAACCGGAGATCCGCTATGCGATGGCCGAACCATACCGGCCTTGGCATGCGCAGCGCCAATTCTCGCGCGCTGCGCGCGGCATGCCGCCTTACCAGCGAAAGCCTTCATCCAAGACCAAGACGCCATCCAACCCGCCGGAAGACGAAGCTGTCAGCGAATCGCATCAATAGCCTGCGCAGGCAGTCAAAACGCTGTCCGAACTGCCTGAAGACGCCGACAGGCCCGCCGGCGAATCGTCTCAATAACGCCGGATCAGCCCGACGAGCTTGCCCTGCACCTTGACCCGGTCGGGGCCAAAAATCCGCGTCTCGTAGGCCGGGTTGGCGGCCTCGAGCGCGATGGACGCGCCCTTGCGTCGGAAGCGCTTCAGCGTCGCTTCTTCCTCGTCCACCAGGGCGACGATGATCTCGCCGGGGTTGGCGGTATTGGCGTTGCGGATTATGACGGTGTCGCCGTCGAAAATACCGGCCTCGATCATCGAATCGCCCTTCACCTCGAGCGCATAGTGCTCGCCACCCGAAATCATTTCCGGCGGCACGGAGATCGAATGCGTCTTATGCTGGATCGCCTCGATCGGCACGCCGGCCGCGATGCGTCCCATGACCGGGATCGAGATGGACGCGCGGGCGTCGTCGTCATTGCCGGCGGCTGGCACGCGCGACGGCTCGGGTGGCCGGCGGCCGAGGCTGCCTTCGATGACGCTCGGCGAGAATTTCCGCGCCGCGTTAAGACCCGGCGCGATGGAATCGGGCAGCCGCAGCACCTCCAGCGCCCGCGCCCGGTTGGGCAGCCGGCGGATGAAGCCGCGCTCCTCGAGCGCAGTGATCAGGCGGTGGATTCCCGATTTCGAGGCAAGGTCCAACGCATCCTTCATCTCGTCGAAGGAAGGAGGGATTCCGGCCTCTTTCAGCCGTTCATGGATGAAGAGCAGCAGTTCATGTTGTTTGCGCGTCAGCATCACAACCCCCAAGAATCAAACGGAAAACAAATCCAGAACAAACACTATCTGTTCCAGTTGTGTTCTGCAACCTTTTAAATTTTAATGAACGCGTTGACGATTTGTTCAGCGTAACATCAGAACGTCGCACGGAGCGCCGGCATCTGCGGCAGTTGCGAAGGGCTCTCGCACGATCAGCGCGTTGGCGTCGGCGAATACCTTCAGCATTGACGAATCCTGGATGCCGAACGGCGTCGCCTGAAGCCCGTCCGGGGTGGCTTCCACTACGGCGCGGATATAATCCTGGCGTAGATCGTTGGCGGGGAGGGCGGCTGCGAGGCTCGCCCGTCGAAGGTCCGGCTGGTGCGGCCTGCCGCCGAGTTGCGCGAGCAGCGGCCTCAGAAACAGATGCGAGCAGACCAGGCCCGCCACCGGATTACCCGGCAGGCCGAGGCAGCGCGTTTCGCCGAGCCGCCCGAACATCAGCGGCTTGCCGGGCCGCATGGCGATTTTCCAGAAATCGAGTACGACGCCCTCGCCGGTCAGCACGTCGTGGATGAAATCGTGCTCGCCGACGGAAGCCCCGCCAAGCGTGACGATCACGTCGGCCCGCGCATCCAGCGCCCGACGGACCAGCGCCGAAATCGCCTCCTTGCGGTCCGGCGCTATGCCGAGATCGAGTACGCGCGCGCCGGCCGATTGTGCGATCGCGGCGACGCCGAGGGCGTTGGACGCGATGATCTGGTCCGGTCCGGGCTCGCTGCCCGGCGGCGCCAATTCGTCGCCGGTCGCGATGATCGCCACCAGCGGCCGCTTGACTACGCGAAGCGTCGCGTGATTGGCGGATGCGGCGAGCGATAGCGCAGCCGCATCGAGCACGCGCCCGGCTTCAAGCAGCAGGTCGCCCTCGGTGAAATCCAGCCCCTTGCGCCTGATGTGGCGGCCGGCGACGACCGTTTCCGTCACTTCAACCCCGCGCTCGCCGACGCTGCTCGTGTCTTCCTGGATGACGATCGTGTCGGCGCCCTTCGGCATCGGCGCACCGGTGAAGATACGCACGGCCTGTCCGGGACCGACCTCGCCGGGAAACCGCCGTCCGGCGGGAGCCGCGCCGATGATCTCGAGTTGCACCGGCACATCTGCGACGTCGGCGGCGCGAACGGCGTAGCCGTCCATGGCCGAGGCGTCGAAGGGGGGCTGCGTCCGCAGCGCCTCTAGCGGTTCCGCCAGCACGCGCTCCGCCGCTTCCGGCAGCGGCACGGTCTCCGCCTCGCCCGGCGCGGCGCCGTCCAGAAGCAGCCGCAAGGCGTCCGCTACCGGCAGCAGCGCCATTACGCACCCGCCCGGTAGTCTCCGGACTTGCCGCCGGTCTTTTTGACCAGCCTTATCCCGGAAATCTCCATGCCTCGGTCCACCGCCTTGGCCATGTCGTAGATGGTCAGGCAGGCGACCGAGGCCGCGGTCAGCGCCTCCATTTCCACGCCTGTCTTGCCGGAGACGCGGGCGAGCGCGATGACGCGCAGCCCGGGCAGGGCCGGCTCAGGCTGGATGTCGACGGACACTTTGGTGAGCAGCAGCGGGTGGCAGAGCGGGATCAGCTCATGCGTCTTCTTGGCGGCCATGATGCCGGCGATGCGCGCCGTGCCGAGCACGTCGCCCTTCTTGGCGTCGCCGGCCATGATCATGCGCAGCGTCTCGGGCAGCATGGTGACGATGCCTTCGGCGACCGCCGTCCGCTCGGTCTCGGCCTTGGCCCCTACATCGACCATATGCGCCTCGCCCTTGGAGCCGATATGGGTGAGCTTCTTGCCGCCGGCCATGGGCTAACCCTCGGCGGCGACGGTTTCGCCGGTCAGCAGTGCGCGCGTCGCAGCCGCAACATCCGCCTGCCGCATCAGGCTTTCGCCGACGAGGAATGTATTTATTCCACTCCGCGCCAGCCGCCGGCAATCCTCATGCGAAAAGATGCCGCTTTCGCCGACAAGATGCCGGTCCGCCGGCACGAGTTTCGCCAGCCGCTCCGAGGTTTCGAGACTGACATCGAACGTCCGCAGATTGCGGTTGTTGATGCCGATCAGCCGCGACGACAGTTTTAGCGCGCGCTCGGTCTCGGCCTCGTCGTGCACTTCGACCAGCGCGTCCATGCCGAGTTCGAACGCCGTCTCCTCGAGCGCGCGGGCGTTGTCGTCGTTGACGCTCGCCATGATGATCAGGATCGCGTCCGCGCCCCAGGCGCGGGCTTCATGAACCTGATAGGGATCGAACAAAAAGTCCTTGCGCAGCGCCGGCAGCTTCGTCGCGCGCCGCGCGGCCGTCAAAAACTCCGGCGACCCCTGGAAGGAAGGCGCGTCCGTCAGCACCGACAGGCACGCCGCGCCGCCCTGTTCGTAGGCGCGCGCCAGCGCCGGGGGATCGAAATCGGCGCGGATCAGACCTTTCGACGGGCTCGCCTTCTTGATTTCGGCAATCAGTGCGAACTGACCCGCCTTCTTTCTTGCCTCGAGCGCGGCCAGGAAGCCGCGCGGCGCATCCGTGTCGCGCGCCGCCTTCTTCAGCTCGGAAAGCGGCATGCGCGCCTTGGCGGCGGCGATCTCGTCGCGCTTGTAGGCTTCGATCTTTCGCAAAATGTCGGCCACGGCGCTATCCGTTCGATACTTTGACGAGCGCATCGAGCACGCCCGCGCCGCGGCCATTGTCGATCGCGGTGGCAGCCTGCCTGACGCCGTCGGCCAGCGTCTCGGCCTTGCCCGCGACCACCAACCCGGCGCCGGCATTCATCAGCACCGTGTCGCGATAGGCGCCCGGCTGGCCGTGCAGCATATCGTGCAGGGCCTTGGCGTTGAAGGCAGCGTCGCCGCCGCGCAAATCCTCGCGGGCATAGCGCTTCAGACCGAGTTCCTCGGGCGTGAGCACGAAGCTGCGCAACTCGCCGCCGTTCAACTCGCTGACATGGGTCTCGCCGGTCGTGGTGATCTCGTCGAAGCCGTCGCCATGCGCTACCCAGGCCCGCTCCGCGCCGAGAGTCTTCAGCGTCTCGGCCACCGGACCGACCCATTCAGGCGAGAACACGCCGACCATCTGGCGCTTGACGCCGGCCGGGTTCGACAGCGGGCCGAGCAGGTTGAAGATGGTGCGGGTGCCGAGTTCCGCCCGGATCGGCCCGACATGGCGCATCGCCGGATGGTGCGCCGGCGCGAACATGAAGCCGACGCCCGCCTGGCGGATGCAGTCGCCGATTTGCTCGGCGGTGAGATCGATCTTGATGCCGAGCGCGGTCAGAACATCGGCCGCGCCGGTCTGCGAGGAAAGCCCGCGATTGCCGTGCTTGGCGACAGGCACGCCGCAGCCGGCGATCACGAAGGCCGAGGCGGTCGATATGTTGACGCTGTGCGAGCCGTCGCCGCCGGTGCCGACAATGTCGATTGCCTCCGCCGGCGCCTCGACCCGCAGCATCTTCTCGCGCATCGTCGCGACCGCGCCCGAAATCTCGGCGACGCTTTCGCCGCGCACCCTCAGCGCCATCAGGAAAGCGCCGATCTGGCCGGGCGTCGCTTCGCCCGACATGATGATGTCGAACGCTTCCTTCGCCTCTTCGAAGGTGAGGGCGCTGCCCGTGGCGGCCTTGGCGATGTGCGGTTTCAGCGTGGTCATGGCGGGCTTTAGAAGGCCAGCGCCTGGTCGATAGCGGCGCGATTGATCTCTACTTCATATTGCGTCTGCAGCCGCGCGACCAACTGGTCGAGCAAATCGTTGGCAAGGCCGGACGAGAACGAGGCCTGCGCGTCCTCGGGCACGGATTCAGGGCTGGCGCCGGCAGGCTCGAACACTTCCGTCACCTTGAACAATATTTGCGCGTCGCCCGTCGGCGCCTGGATCACACCGCTGCCGCCTTCCGCGACAGCGAAAACCGCTGCGACGCCTTCCTTGCCGAAATCGGCATCGTCGGCTTCGCGCTTCAGACCGCGCTTGGTCTGCTTTTCGAGCGAGAGTTCGGTCGCCAGCGCGTCGAGTTCGGTTCCGTCCTTCAGCCGCTTTTCAAGCTCGGCGGCCTTTGCCGCCAGCCGCTTCGTGGTTTCCTCGGCTATCCAGTCGGCGGCGGCCTTTTCGCGTACCTCTTCCAGCGTGCGGTCACGGGCCGCGGTGATGCCTTCCACTTCGAAGAAGACAAAACCGCTCGAGCCGATATTCACGGGCGGGTTTTCGACATTCGCCTCGGTCTCGAAAGCGGCCTCAAGCAACTCGCGCGATTGCGGCAGGTCGGCGTGGACGCTGCCGTCGGGCAGGCGCCCCGCGCGATCGATCGCTTCCACCGTCACCACGTCGAGCTTCAGCTTCGCCGCAGCCTCGCGCAGCGATTCGCCCGCCGCGCGCGAATCCTCATAGCTATCGTGGACGTCGAGCAGCACGCGGTTGGCCTCGGAGAGCGCCAGATCCTTGCGGATTTCGGGGGCGACCTCCGCCAGCGGCCGCACAACTTCGGGCTTGATCTCGGTGACGCGCAGCAGGACCGGGCCGAACGCGCCCTGGACAACCGGGCTAACCTCGTTTTCGGCGAGCTTGAACGCCGCCTCTGCCACCGCCTTGTCGGCGATCTTTTCCTTGCTGAGCGTGCCGAGCAGCGTATCGGCCCGCGTCTTGCCTTCGGCCGCCACGATCTTCTCGAAGGTCGCGCCGCCCTTCAGCGAATCAAGCGCTGCCTGCGCGGCTTCCGGCGTCTTGAAGACGAGCTGCTCGATCGTGCGGGTTTCCGGCGTCGTGTAGCGCGCCTTGTTCTGTTCGTAATCGGCCGCGACCTGCTCGTCGGTTATCGCGCTTTCGTCGGCGATGTCTTCCGGCTCGAGCTTCACATAGGAAATCTTGCGGTATTCCGGCGCTGCATAATTGGCCTTGTTCTCCTCGAACCAGGCCGACAGAACTGCTTCCGACGGCGGCTCGACCGGTTCCACCAGCGCTTTCGGCAGCACGATGTATTCGGCCGTTCGGTCCTCGCCTCGATAAAGGGCGACCGCACGCAGGAACGTGTCGGGCGCTTCCAGCCCGTCCGATACCGCTTCTACGATCTGCTGGCGCACCGCCACCTGGGCGCGGTTGTTGAAATAGTCTTCCGGCCGCATGCCGATCTCGCGCAGCACATAATCGAATTGCTGCCGGCTGAACTTGCCGTCGGGGCCGCGGAAGGCAGGATCTTCGACGGTCAGAGAGGCGAGACGATCCTTGGACAGGCCGAGACCGAGCGTGCGGGCCTGCTCGTCCAAAACCGCGCCGGCGACGAGCTGCCCGAGCACCTGATTGTCGATGCCGAGCGCCGTCGCCTGTTCGCGGGTCAGCCGCTGGCCGAACTGCTGGGACAAGACGTTGACCTGGCGGTCATAGGCCAGCCGGTATTCGACGGCCGGCACGGTGGTGCCACCCGCCGTGACCACGGCATTGCCGCCGATCACGCCGAGCATCGACCCCGAAATTCCCCAGACCGCAAAGCTAAGGACGAGAAGGATGAGCAGCAGCTTGGCGACCCAGGTTCCGGCGGCATTTCGCAGACTATTGAGCATATTCACTTCCGATTGTCGCGCATTTGCCATGCGCTTGTCTGAACAAAGGGCAATAGCGTCCCCGAAGGCCAGTGTCGATTGCTTTGTGGGCTGATTTTGATAGTGAGGGCGCCAGTCCGCGCTGCTTATCTGGAGGAAACGATCGCCATGACGCCTGGAATCCGCCCGCTTGTCGCCGGCAATTGGAAAATGAATGGCACCAGCGTCTCGCTGAACGAATTGCGGGCGATCGGCCACGGGTTCCTCGGCGGCCTCGATTCCGAGACGGAAGCGCTGGTCTGCGTTCCCGCCACGCTTCTGGCGCGCGCCGCCGAAGTGCTTTCCTCGACGCCCGTGCGCCCCGGAGGCCAGGATTGCCATGCCGAGCAGAGCGGCGCGCATACCGGCGACATTTCCGGCGAAATGCTGAAGGATGCCGGCGCCACCCACGTCATCGTCGGCCACTCGGAGCGCCGCGCCGATCACGGCGAAACCGATGCTATCGTCCACGCCAAGGCCGAAGCGGCCTGGCGGGCCGGCCTGGTCGCCATCATCTGCATCGGCGAGACGCGAGACCAGCGCGACGACGGCGAAACGTTGTCGGTGCTGTCGCGCCAGGTCGCCGGTTCGGTCCCGGCGGCCGCCACGCCGTCCAACGCCATTGTCGCCTATGAGCCGGTCTGGGCGATCGGCACGGGACTGACGCCCACCGCGCTTGACGTCGCCAAGGCTCACGCCCACATCCGCGCCGAACTGGCCGCAACGATCGGATTCGAAGCCGCAGGCAAGATGCGCATTCTCTACGGCGGCTCGGTCAAGCCCTCCAATGCCGTCGAGCTTCTCGGCGTCGATAACGTCGACGGCGCGCTGGTGGGCGGCGCCAGCCTCAAGGCCGCCGATTTCCTCGGCATCGCCGAAGCCTATCTTTCGATGTAGCCTCGGAAGCCCCTTCATCAGGGACTTAACGACAGGCTCGGCTTTTCCAGGCGGCGCGGATGCAGCGCATTGCAAAGGCGCTGCCGTTCCCCATATTCCGGGCGGGCTTGGAAATGCCACGAAAGCATTGTAATGAGCCGCCTCAAATCGCGGACCACAGCGCCGCCAATCAATCCTGCCAGGTGAATTCATGGAAACTGTAGTCATCGTCGTTCATCTGATGATCGTGCTTGCCCTCGTCGGCGTCGTGCTTCTGCAGCGCTCCGAAGGCGGCGGTCTCGGCATTGGCGGCGGCTCCGGCTTCATGACCGCGCGCGGCGCGGCCAATGCGCTGACCCGCGCCACCGCGATCCTGGCGATAGCCTTCTTCGCCACGTCGCTCACGCTTTCGGTCATCGCGCGCTATGGCGAGCGGCCGATCGACATTCTCGACCGCGTGCCGGCCGCCGGCCAGGACGGCGGCGCGGGCGTGCTCGACCAGCTCGGCGGCTCCGAGACCGCACCTACAGCGGTGCCCACCGGCGACGACGCCGCCACTCCGCCTGCAGCCGCGCCAGCGGTGCCGACCGGTGACGACGCCGCCGCAACCCCGCCGGCCACTGCACCGGCTGCGCCTGCCGCTCCACAGGTTCCGAACCAGTAATCGCATCGTCACGCGCCGCCACTGTGATGAAATAAGCACAGTCGCGGCAAATGCTGCGCGGCTAACGTCGCTCCGGCGGCTCGGCGCGGTTCAAACCGTTGAGCCGCCGGGCTTTAATCGGTTATAAAGCGCGCGGCGGCAGTGTTGGCACTTGCAAGCGCATTTTCTTGCGCCGGCACAAATCCGCGTCGACACTTTCGGGATCGTTTCCATGCATATTCGCAGCCTCATTTTCCTAGGCCTCTGCGCCGCTATAGGCATGTCCGCGCCGGCTTTCGCCGAGGCGCCCGCCAAGACCTATCTGTTCTCCTCCAAGGCGAAGGCCAATGAGGCCGAGGCCAAGGCGGCGGAACAGGCCCCCAAGAAAAAGCTGACCGCCAAGGAAAAGGCCAAGCAGAAGGCGCTGGCAAAGGCAAAGGCCAGGGAAGAAGCCAAGCTGGCAGCCGCCGCCAAGGCCGAGGAACAGGCCAAGCTTGCTGCGAAAGCCCAGGCCGCCGCGGAAAAGAAGTTCGCGAAGCAAAAGGCGATCGAGGCGAAGCAGCTTGCCGCGCGCGCCAAGGCCGATGCCGCGGCCCAGCGCAAGCTGGCAAGGGCGCAGGCCGCCGAAAACGCCAGGCAGGCCGAACTTGCCAGGCTGACGTCGCATGATGTCGCGCGAACCGGCAACAACGGCGAATTGCGCAGCGAAGCTGTGGAGCAGCCGCAGCCCGGCTTCTTCCAGGCGCTGTTCGGCGGAGCGGCGCCGCAGAACCGCATGCTTCCGCAGACCCGTGCGCTCGACGCCGTCCTCGAACAGAAGCAGGCCAACAGGAAGTTCCGGGTCAAGTCGGACTACGAGCCGCAGTCGGTCGCCTTCTCCGGCTACAGCCGCGGCACCATCGTCATCGACACTTCCGCCCGCTACCTTTATCTCGTCGAATCGTCCTCCAGCGCCCGCCGCTACGCCATCGCGGTCGGCCGCGAAGGGCTCGAATTCAAGGGCACGGCCAAGGTCGGCGACAAGCAGGAATGGCCGCGCTGGATCCCGACGCTCGACATGCAGAAGCGCGAGCCCAGGAAATACGGCCAGTACAAGGACGGCATGCCCGGCGGCCCCGACAACCCGCTCGGCGCGCGCGCCATCTACCTCTACCAGGGCAAGAAGGACACGCACATCCGCATCCACGGCACCAACCAGCCGCAGACGATCGGCACCAATTCGTCGAACGGCTGCTTCCGCATGGTCAACGAGCACGTCATGGACCTCTACGGTCGCGTCAAGATGGGCACCCAGGTCGTCGTCATGTGACCGCCGCGGGAGCATGATCCCGAAAAGTGGGAACCGGTTTTCGGGAAAGATCATGCTCGAACGAAATACGGCATCGAAAGGCCGGCGCGCATGCCGGCCTTTTTGTTTGCGCCGGCAAATCCCATCCAGCGCCTGCAGGAAAAACCGTTTCTGGCGGATTTTCCTCTGGCGGAATCAATCCCGGAGCGTTAAGCGATAACTCCCATGGCGCGATATGTATTCATCACCGGCGGCGTGGTTTCCTCCCTTGGCAAAGGTATTGCGGCAGCGGCCCTAGGCGCCCTGCTGCAGGCGCGCGGCTATCGCGTGCGGATCCGAAAGCTCGATCCCTACCTGAATGTCGACCCTGGAACCATGTCGCCATACCAGCATGGCGAGGTCTTCGTGACCGACGACGGGGCCGAGACCGACCTCGACCTC
Source organism: Mesorhizobium alhagi CCNWXJ12-2 (assembly GCF_000236565.1). Taxonomy (GTDB): domain Bacteria; phylum Pseudomonadota; class Alphaproteobacteria; order Rhizobiales; family Rhizobiaceae; genus Allomesorhizobium; species Allomesorhizobium alhagi. Next base: position 25,435 of record NZ_AHAM01000169.1, read on the forward strand.
GGCCATTACGAGCGCTTCACCAACCGCTCGGCCAATCAGAGCGACAACATCACCACCGGCCGCATCTACAAAAACATCATCGAGCGCGAGCGCCGCGGCGACTATCTCGGCGCGACCGTGCAGGTCATTCCGCACGTCACGGACGAGATCAAGAATTTCATCCTCGACGGCAACGACGACTACGACTTCGTTCTGTGCGAGATCGGCGGAACGGTCGGCGATATCGAGGCGATGCCGTTCCTGGAGGCGATCCGCCAACTCGGCAACGATCTGCCGCGCAACAACGCCGTCTACGTCCATTTGACGCTGATGCCGTATATCCCGACCGCCGGAGAGCTGAAGACCAAGCCGACCCAGCATTCGGTGAAGGAGCTGCGCTCGATCGGCATAGCGCCGGATATCCTGCTGGTGCGCGCGGACCGCGCCATTCCCAAGGAAGAGCGCAGGAAACTGTCGCTGTTCTGCAACGTCCGCGAGAGCGCCGTCATCCAGGCGCTCGACGTCGGCCACATCTACGATGTGCCGATGGCCTATCACAAAGAGGGGTTGGATTCGGAAGTCCTCGCCGCCTTCGGCATCGATCCGGCGCCGAAGCCACGCATGGACCGCTGGCAGGAGGTTTCGACCCGCATCCACAATCCGGAAGGCGAGGTCACGATCGCCGTCGTCGGCAAATACACCGGCCTCAAGGACGCCTACAAATCGCTGATCGAGGCGCTGTCGCATGGCGGCATGGCCAATCGCGTGCGGGTAAAGCTCGACTGGATCGAATCGGAGATTTTCGAGAAGGAAGACCCGTCGCCCTGGCTCGAAAAGGTCCACGGCATACTGGTCCCCGGCGGATTTGGCGAGCGCGGGGCGGAGGGCAAGATCCTGGCGGCCAAATTCGCCCGCGAGCGCAAGGTCCCGTATTTCGGCATCTGCTTCGGCATGCAGATGGCCTGCATCGAGGCCGCGCGTTCGTTGGCCGGCGTCGAAAACGCTTCCTCGACGGAGTTCGGCCCGACGGACGAGCCGGTGGTCGGCCTGATGACCGAATGGCTGAAGGGCAACATGCTGGAAAAGCGCCGCGAAACCGGCGATCTCGGCGGCACGATGCGGCTCGGCGCCTATGAGGCGCATCTCGGCAAGGGATCGAAAATCGCCGAGATCTACGGCGACACGGTGATCTCCGAACGCCACCGCCACCGCTACGAGGTCAATGTCGACTACAAGGAGCGGCTGGAAGGCTGCGGGCTGGTCTTCGCCGGCATGTCGCCGGACGGCGTGCTGCCGGAAACCGTCGAATATCCCGACCACCCCTGGTTCATCGGCGTGCAGTACCACCCCGAACTGAAGAGCCGGCCTATGGAGCCGCACCCGCTTTTCGCCAGCTTCATCAATGCGGCGGTGGAGCAGTCCAGGCTGGTTTAGTCGGTCTGTTCGTTCGGACGACCCGCGAGGCAACGGGGGATAAATTACGCAGGCGGGCGGCCGCGATACGCAAAAAGCTTAACTGGAATAAAGGCTTAGCGTGTCATGTCGCTTGCCGTCCGCCGGAATTTGTTCACAACCGCCTATCAGGCCCTCGTAAGCCAGCGTTTGGCTGCATAAAGCGACACGGCGGCAGCATTCGATACGTTGAGCGAGCGGATAGCGCCCGGCATGTCGAGACGGGCAAGCGAGCTACGTGGCGTTACCTGCCTGCTTGCCAAAAAATGTTCTTACATTTGTCATGAACATGATCGGGACCATCGCGCCGGCGAGAAATGTGCTCAGCATCGCGAACTGTTCCGAGCCAGGACTGTAAATGCCATATCCAAAGAGGGGCGAGATCGCTAGGAGCAGCGCATTCATGCCGACGAAAAGCGATGGCGCCCAGCGGTGAAAGATCAGGAGCAGCGCAAACGACAAAGCGGTCACTGCAAGCAAAGCTATGGACAAGACAATGAGGCCGGGTGTTCCAAGCCTATCGATAGGTGTCTCCTCCAACAGAATGAACGTATTCAGTTCGGTGGGGAACGGCACAAAAAAATCCCAGACACCTGCTGCGATCGACGACGCGAAACATAGCAGCGTAAGAAATCGGAACTGATTTCTAGTCATTTATCCCCCACTCCGCCAAGCCGTGACCGCTCAGTCTAAGATCTGGCGAAGCCTAGCTCCCCAAAAACCTCTTCGCCGCATAAAGGCTCACCGCCGCCGCGTTCGACACGTTGAGTGAGCGGATAGCGCCCGGCATGTCGAGACGGGCAAGCGTGGTCACGGTTTCGCGCGTTCTCTGGCGCAGACCCTTTCCCTCGGCGCCGAGCACCAGCGCAATTTTTCCGCCGGAAAAACTTGTCTCCAGTTCCGCCGGCCCGTCCGAATCGAGCCCGATGGTCTGGAAGTCGGCTTCGTGAAGCTGGCCGATTGCGTCGGCGAGGTTCTTCACCTCGATCTGGTCGATATGCTCCAGCGCGCCGGACGCCGCCTTGGCCAGCACGCCCGATTCCTGTGGGCTGTGCCGCGCTGTCGTGATCAGCGCGCCGGCGCCGAAGGCCACCGCCGAGCGCATGATCGCGCCGACATTGTGCGGGTCGGTCACCTGGTCGAGCACCAGCACCAGTTTCGTGTCGCCGAGCGCGTCGAGCCGCTTCGGCCTCAAGGGCTCGGCCTCGATGAGCACGCCCTGATGCACGGCGTCGCTGCCGGTGATCCTGTCGATGTCGCGCGGCTCGACGATCTCGGCCGGGAAGGGCAGGGCGGCGACATTGCCGATCTCCAGCCGCTCGGCGGCGTTGCGGGTCACCAGCATGCTTTTGATCCGGCGGCGCGGATTGTCGATCGCCTCGCGCACAGTATGCAGGCCGTAGAGCCGGATCAGGCCTTCGGCGGCCGCCTCGCCGGGCGGCGTGGGCGGGCGGGTGCGGAAGGCCGGTGGACCGCCCGCCTTCTGGTCGCGGAAGGTCCGCCGCAGCCTGGCGTAATGTGTGTCCTTCGGCGTTTTCGATTTCTTGTCGTCGCTCATGGCCGTTCCTATATCCGCGGTCCGGCGCTTTGGATAGGCGGGCGACCCAAGCCGGCGAATTTCACGGCGAAATCTCCCGCCCTGCGGTTGACAGGATTTTATCGCGCCGCCATAAGGCGCTTCGCGATGCCGGGCAGGTCATTGATCTTGCTGCGGTCCCGCAAAAAATGCCTCGCAGCATGGCTCCCGGCAGCAGTTTGGAGAGGTGCCCGAGTGGTTAAAGGGGACGGACTGTAAATCCGTTGGCTCAGCCTACGTTGGTTCGAATCCAACCCTCTCCACCACTGCCGGTCCGGAAGCCCAGTGACGGTCCGAAAGCGGTATCGCTTTTCGGAACGGATCATGCGAAGACAGCACGGCGCGGGTGTAGCTCAATGGTAGAGCAGCAGCCTTCCAAGCTGAATACGAGGGTTCGATTCCCTTCACCCGCTCCAGGTTCCCGCCGATTCTACTCCCGTCGCCGACGAGAGACGTGCCGCTCGTGAAGGCATCCACTCTGCGGGTCTGACAGACTACGCAGGTCACCCTTCAATCCAGGACAACGGCACGTCGAGGACGGTGGCAAGCTTTTCGAGCGTGCTATGACTAGGTGCGCGGCGGCGGGCTTCAAGATCGGAGAGGAAGCCCTGCGTAACGCCGGCCTCTGCGGCAAGCCTGTCCTGCGTCAAGCCCCGCCATTTGCGAAGCGCCTTGAGGCGGCTTTCCCCGCGTATAATCGCCATGGAAACTTCGGCCGGCAACGTAGACAGGTCCTCCGCCTTGCGCGCGTCGTAAATCGCCACGTCCGCGGCGTCTTCCTCCGCGTCGGCCACTGCGGAAAGCAGTGCGTCGTATTCGGTCTTGGCGAGAAGGACGAGTTCTTCGCCGCCGGGAGTCTTGATGATCTGCATTTTTGCGGCTCCTTTCAGTTCTTGCGATAGGTGGTCGTCTCGCGCTTGCCGACATAGACCGCAAGGATGGTTGTCTTGTCCTCATCGAAAATGACGCGGTAGCGGCCAATGCGGAGCCGAAAGCCATCCCGACCAGCAAGACGCTTCACATCACCTTGGCCGCCTACCGCATACTGGTAGAGACCTTCCGACACCTGCTCGCGCGCCTTCGAGTCGAGATTATCGAACTCCCGGGCGGCTTTGTCGGTCAGAATGATCGTCTTCATTGCGATAATATCGCAGATTGCCGGCTATCGTCTAGCGATAAAATAGCCATCTACGACGACTATGCCGCCGGGCTGCACATCTGCAGGCGGTTGCCGAACGGATCGGTGAAGCCGGCGAAGGTGACGTAGCCGGGAAAGACCTGCGGGTCGTCGCAGGCGACGGCGCGGCGGCGAAGTTCCTCGACCGCCGCATGGCAGTCTTCCACGTCGAGCACCAGCGTCGTTCCGGCCGACGGCCGCCAGCCTGGTTCGGCCAGGGTGACCGAGACGTTGCCCGCGCCTTCGCGGCCTGACGAAAACTCGATCCAGCCCGCCTCCGGCAGATCGTAGAGCGGCTCGCCGAGCCCGAGAATGTCGCGATAGAAATCGCGGGCGCGGTCGAGATCGGTGACCGGGATCGACACGACATTGATGCCTTTGAACAGTTTCATGCTGTATGACTCCTCGAATCCTCGGCGTCTCCGCCAGGCGGTGGCCTTCCGCCCGGAGCTGCCGACACTATATAGCCGCTTCGGCTGCGGAGCCGATTTCCAGAGCGACGGGAATGCCTTGCCAAAAGGCTCTTGTGTTTTTTGGCCGTTCTCGCTAATCGCCCCGCATTCGAACGAGCTAAATCCCCGTTGCCAAGGAAAGAATACGATGGCCAAGAGTAAATTCGAGCGCACGAAGCCGCATGTGAACATT
>NZ_AHAM01000168.1 GCF_000236565.1 Mesorhizobium alhagi CCNWXJ12-2
GGGTCATTTGATGTCCGACGCGCTGTCTCAGCTAGAAGCCGACATGCGGGAGCTAACGAAACCGGTCAACGGCCAGTATCCAAGACCTTGGATGACAAACCTCACGGACCCTACGACGGCGGAATTGTTCACAGTTGGGAAAAACCAGCGCAACGGCTATGACGTAGAACTCGTTGGATCGCACCATCACTTCATCGATACGCTTTTCAACCGAGGGCCGGAGACTTGTCGGGGACTCTACGATCGCATGGTAGGGACGCCCTCGCCAACGCGTCGTAACACCGACGCATTGGTTTCACTACTCGCCCAACGAGGTGTGACCAGGATTCTCGAGACCAACGTAGTCTGCTATTCGACTCCGATGAGTGCCGACCTTCGTCAGGCAAGACATCTGCAGGGAGTTGATCGCGGCACCGAGATTTTCAAAGTTCTCATAGAAATCGTTAAGCCGCGGGTCTTGATCTCTCATGGGTCAGACACCGCCAAACAACTTGGAAAATTGCTTGGACGAGCCCTACCGGAACCGCCGTCTGCGCCCGGCAGCAAACCGGTGTTTGCCGAAATAGACGCGACAACCATATTCGTGATCCCTAGCTTGGCTCCGCCGGCATTCAACAAGTGGTCCAAGTGGGCTCACGGACACCTTGAGGGAGTCGCTGATCGGGCCGCGCAGATCATGAGAGGCTGAAGAATACGATGTCCAATATGATGAAAGCCCTCGTGAAAGCGAAGGCCGAGCCCGGAATCTGGATGGAACAGGTGCCGGTACCGGAAATCGGCCCCAACGACGTGCTGATCAAGGTGAAGAAGACCGCGATCTGCGGCACCGATGTCCACATCTACAATTGGGACCAGTGGGCGCAGAAGACGGTGCCGGTGCCGATGGTCACCGGCCACGAATTCGTGGGCGAGGTCGCCGATTTCGGCAAGGCGGTGACGGAATACCGCATCGGCCAGCGCGTCTCGGGTGAAGGGCACATCGTCTGCGGCCACTGCCGCAACTGCCGCGCGGGCAGGGGGCATCTCTGCCGGAACACGCTTGGCGTCGGCGTCAACCGGCCGGGCGCGTTTGCCGAATATCTGGCGATCCCGCAGCACAATGTCGTTCCGATCCCCGACGACATTCCCGACGAGGTGGCGGCGATCTTCGATCCGCTGGGCAATGCCGTACACACGGCGCTGTCTTTTGATCTGGTCGGAGAGGACGTGCTGGTCACCGGCGCCGGGCCGATCGGCATCATGGGCGCGTTGGTGGCGCAATGCGTCGGCGCGCGCAAGGTCGTGATCACCGACATCAACCCGGCGCGACTGGCGCTGGCCAGGAAGCTGGGCGTCCATCATGTCGTTGACGCTTCCAAGGAAAAGCTGCGCGACGTGATGCGCGAGGAGGGTATGACCGAGGGGTTCGACGTCGGCCTTGAAATGTCCGGCTCGGCGGCGGCCTTCCGCGACATGATCGACACGATGAACAATGGCGGCAAGATAGCCATTCTCGGCATCGCGCCGACGGGCTTCGAGATCGACTGGAACAAGGTCATCTTCAAGATGCTGATCCTGAAAGGCATCTACGGGCGCGAGATGTTCGAGACCTGGTACAAGATGATCGCGTTGGTGCAGGGGCCCCTCGATGTCACCGGCCTGATCACGCACCGCATCGGCATTGACGACTTCCAAGCCGGCTTTGACGCCATGCGGAGCGGCAGTTCCGGCAAGGTGGTGATGGACTGGTAGGTCGCTAAAGATCCTGCCGCTTCATGGGATCATAGCCCGTCCTCGGGCGTGTGTTTCTGTCCGCCCTTGCGGTCCATAATTCGGTCAAAGGCGTCGAAATCCGCGCAGCTTTTGCGTTCGGCGAAGAGTTCGTTGCAACGGAGACTTTTCTCCAACGCGTCGAGGCCTGTCAACACGGCCTTCCGCTGGACCTCGCTCATCCTTGCCAGTATCGCAGCTTCAAACGCCTTCGCCAGCGGTACCATCTCGCGATAAGCCGTCTCGCCGGCTTTGGTCAGCGCGAGATGCTCCACTCGCCGATCGCCTTCATCGGCCGACCGAGTCAGCCATCTGCGCTTTTCCAGAGCCGCGACGGCGCGCGAAACCTTGGTCTTGTGCATGGCGGAATGCGCGCCGACCGCGGTGGCGGTCATCGTACCGTACTGGCCGAGCGTCGCCAGAAGCCGCCATTCCGGCCGGGTCAGGCCGTAGCGATCGCGATAGATTCTTGAAAATTCCCGGCTGACGGCGTCTGCCAGCCGATTGAGCCGGTAGGGCAGGAAGGATTCGAGAGCGAGGATTTCATGTTCCATGGCTGTTCCGGCCGGGTGGGTTGTCGTGCGTCCTTGATAGTTACATTCCGGATGGTTACAAACGCAACCATCTGCTGTCAATCGACGAGGCGTGCCATGAGCTATTCCTATATGCCGGGCTTCGGCAATGATTTCGAAACCGAGACGCTTCCCGGTTCGCTGCCGCAGGGCCGCAATTCGCCGCAGCGCCCCGCCTACGGCCTTTATGCCGAGCAGCTTTCCGGCTCTCCCTTCACCGCGCCGCGCGGCACCAACGAACGCTCGTGGCTCTACCGCATCCGGCCGAGCGTCAAACACACCGGCCGCTTCAAGCGGACCGACTTTTCCGACTGGAAGACCGCGCCGAACCTTCCCGACCATGAACTGGCGCTCGGCCAGTATCGTTGGGGGCCGGTGGCGATGCCGAGCACGCCGACGGATTTCATATCCGGCGTCCGAACGATGACGACCGCCGGCGACGTGCTCGGCCAGGCGGGAATGGCGGCGCATGTCTATACCGCCAATACCGATATGGTGGACGATCACTTCTTCAACGCCGATGGCGAATTGCTGGTCGTGCCGCAGGTCGGCGGCGTCCGCTTCGTCACCGAGATGGGCGTGATGGAAATCCGGCCGGGCGAGATCTGCGTGCTGCCGCGCGGGCTGGTGTTCAAGGTCGAGCTGATCGACGGGCCCGTGCGCGGCTATATTTGCGAGAACTACGGCGCGAAGTTCACGCTGCCCGACCGCGGCCCGATCGGCGCCAACTGCCTCGCCAATCCGCGCGACTTCAAGACGCCGGCGGCCTGGTTCGAGGAGAAGGAGACGCCGTGCCGGCTGATCGTCAAATGGTGCGGAAAATTCCATGTCACCGAGCTAGGCCATTCGCCGCTCGACGTGGTGGCGTGGCATGGCAACTACGCGCCCTACAAATATGATCTTGCTACCTATTCGCCGGTCGGCGCGATCCTGTTCGACCATCCCGACCCTTCGATCTTTACCGTGCTGACCGCGCCGAGCGGCGAGGAGGGCACGGCCAATATCGACTTCGTGATCTTTCCGCCGCGCTGGCTGGTGGCCGAAAATACCTTCCGGCCGCCGTGGTACCATCGCAACATCATGAGCGAGTTCATGGGCCTGATCCACGGCCAGTACGACGCCAAGGAGGAGGGCTTTGTCCCCGGAGGCATCAGCTTGCACAATCTGATGCTTGCGCACGGGCCGGATGCAAGCGGCTTCCAGAAGGCTTCGACGGCAGAGCTGAAGCCGGTAAAGCTCGAAAACACCATGGCCTTCATGTTCGAGACGCGCTTTCCCCAGATGGTCACCCGCTACGCCGCCGAACTGGAGACGCTGCAGAAGGACTACATCGACTGCTGGGCCGGCCTGAAAAAACGCTTCAACGGCACGCCGGAAGGCGACTGGTCTTGAGCGCCGATTTGGCGGAAGATCGCCTGGTTCTGCTCGGCGCCAAGGGCGGCCCGGCGATCAGGCCGGGCGGTCCCTGGCCGACATCGTCGCTGCTGGAATTCGGCGGCCGGACCATCGTCGTCGATTGCGGGCTCGGCGTGACGCGGGCGTTGACCGATACCGGCATGAGCCTGAAAGCGCTCGACCTGATCTTCATCACGCATCTCCATTCCGACCACATTCTCGAGTTGGGTCCGCTCATCCACACTGCCTGGACTGCCGGGCTGGCGACGCCGGTCAGGGTGTTCGGGCCTGCCGGCACGCGGGATTACTGGCGGAATTTTCTGCGGGCGATGGCGTTCGACATCGACACGCGCATCGTCGATGAAGGCAGGCCGGATATTCGCGATCTGGTTTCGATTGCGGAATTCGGCGAGGGCACTGTGCTGGAGGAGGGCAGGTTTGTCGCAAAGGCTCTGCGTGTCGACCATCCGCCGGTGACAGACTGCTTCGCACTGCGCTTCAATCATGGCGGCAGGAGCGGCGTGTTCTCGGCCGGCACCGCATACTTACCTCCGCTGGCCGGCTTTGCGGACGGCGCGGATGTTCTGGTTCATGAAGCGATGCTGGAGGAGGGTGTCGACCGGCTGGTCGCCCGCACCGGCAATGGCGCGCGGCTGAAAGAGCATCTGATGGCGAGCCACACGCTGGCAAGCGACGCCGGGCGGATCGCCGCGGCCGCAAATGTCGGCCGGCTGGTGCTCAACCATCTCATTCCGGCCGACGATCCCGGGGTCGGCGAGGCCGACTGGATCGAGGCAGTCAGGAAAACATGGGATGGAGCCTTGACGATCGGCCGCGATGGCCTTGTTGTGGCTCTGGCGGACGCTCCGCGCATGGCTCCGAAAAGTTGAAGACTTTTCATGGGGGTAATGCGGAGACAGAGCCGCGTAACGGGAGGACTGCATGAAGCTTGCAACGCTGAAGAACGGCACTCGCGACGGGAAACTCGTCGTCGTCTCGCGCGACCTGACGCGGTTTACCGACGCGTCCTTTCTTGTGTCGACGCTGCAGGCTGCCCTCGACGACTGGAAACGGATTTCGCCGCATCTGGCGGCCATGGCCGAATCACTGGAGGCCGGCGCGGTTCCCGCCTCGCGCTTCCATGAACACGACGCCCATTCGCCGCTGCCGCGCGCCTATCAGTGGGCCGACGGCTCGGCCTACGTCAATCATGTCGAACTGGTTCGCAAGGCGCGTGGCGCGGATATGCCCGAAAGCTTCTGGACCGACCCGCTGATCTACCAAGGCGGCTCGGATGCGTTTCTGGCGCCGCGCGATCCGGTCGTCGCGGCCGACGAAGCCTGGGGCGTCGACATGGAAGGCGAGGTCGCGGTGATCGTCGACGACGTCGCGATCGGCGCGAGCGTCGACGAAGCGCGCGACGCGATCAGGCTGGTCATGCTGGTCAACGACGTGTCTCTGCGCGGACTGATCCCGGCCGAACTGGCGAAAGGCTTTGGCTTTTATCAATCCAAGCCGGCCTCGGCCTTCTCGCCGGTCGCGGTCACGCCGGACGAACTGGGCGACGCCTGGGACGGCGGCAAGGTGAGCCTGCCGCTTTGCGTCGATCTCAACGGCAAGCCGTTTGGCCGCGCCAATGCCGGCGTCGACATGACATTCGATTTCCCGCAGCTCATTGCGCATGCGGCCAAGACCAGAGCGCTCGGCGCGGGCACGATCATCGGCTCGGGCACGGTTTCCAACAAGCTCGGAGGCGGTCCCGGCAAACCGGTTTCGGAAGGCGGCGCTGGTTATTCCTGCATCGCCGAATTGCGCATGCTGGAAACCATCGCCGGAGGGACAGCGACAACGCCCTTCATGCGCTTCGGCGACACGGTGCGCATCGAGATGAAGGACAAGGCCGGCCATTCGATCTTCGGCGCGATCGAGCAGACGGTGCAGAGACGCGAAGGTTAATGAATTGGGAGGAGGTCGCGGGATGGACCTCATCGGCCATAACCGAAACATGGCGCGGAACAATCGCTGGTCCAACCACCGGATTTATCGCGCCGTTCTCGCGTTGCAGCCGGGCGAGTTCGAAGCTGCGCGGACGAGCTTCTTCCCATCGATCAGGGAAACGCTCAACCACATGCTGGCGGTCGACCTGCTCTACCTGGGTTTCCTGGAAGAAAGCGGCGTAGGGGCCGCCGCCTACGACGATTTCGCCGGCTATGACGATCCGGCAAAGCTCGCCGATGCGCAGGCTGCTGTCGATTGGCGGCTTATCGCCTTCTGCGACGCGCTGTCGGAAAGCGCTCTCGATCGCCGCGTCGACACCGACCGGCGCGAGGACGGCATGATTCCGGAACGCATCGGCGACCTGCTCGCGCATGTATTCCTGCACGACAGCCACCATCGCGGGCAGGTGCATGCGATGCTTTCCGGCACGACAGTTGCGCCGCCGCAGCTCTACGAGTTCCTGCTCGACTATGACCTGCATTTGCGCCGCGAAGAGGTGGAGCGGCTGGGGCTTTGAGGTCCGCAGTAAGCAGCGATGAAATTGGGCCAAGTCGCGACGCGACGTGGACACACGGGATGCAGGAACAACCCAATATCCCGCAGCGCCGTGCCGATTTCGTCTCCGCCCTACACGTCGCCGTGACATGCCATCGACGATGGCCGGCCAGGGTGCAGGGGTGTTGCCTGAGACGCGCCGACGAGAAACAAGCCGCGCACCCGCAAAGTGCGCGCAATATGGTTAAGAAGTCGTTTCCATAGATAGAAAAACAACTCCCTGACATTCGGCTGTTTTGGCTTTGATGGAACTGGGGATTGTCGGGGAAATTTTGGTCGGAGTGGCCGGATTCGAACCGACGACCCCTTGACCCCCAGTCAAGTGCGCTACCGGGCTGCGCTACACTCCGGACCGCGAAAACCCCTATATTCTCAAGGTTTGCAGTGCAAGGCCAAAGTGGCTCTGATTGAGGAAAATCGGAATTTCGCCCATCCCTACTTGGGAACTTCGGCCTATGAAGTGGGGTTGTCGTCATTAGCCGTCCGCGAGCTAAACGACGACATGCCCTCGACCTCGATACGAAAGATAGATTACGACCCGGCGACGCGAACGCTTTCGGTCTGGTTCGTGGCCAGTGGCAAGCGGTACGACTACGACGACGTGCCGCCAGAGATCTACGCCGCGTTTCGGCAGGCCTTCTCAAAAGGCAGATTTTTCAACGACGCTATCAGAAACCGGTTTTCGTATCGCGAGATGCAAGTACGCGACTATCGAACCGAGAAAGGGCGCGCGGAGAGGCTATTCTAGCTGCGAACCATGCCGCGTTGGTGGCGGTATTCCAGTCCCATGCCGCCCCAGATCAGGCCCAGAAGCAGGTAGAAATGCCGCCAGTGGTCGGTGTCGATCACCGTGCCGAGCGCGATGTGACCGACGAACACGACATAGGCGCAGAGCACATAGGGCTGCCACGGCCGGTTGCGGAAAAGGATGCGGAAGCCGCCGGCAAGCGTCCAGCCGATCAGGATGACGTAGGAAGCGAAGCCCAGCCAGCCATAGTCGAGCAGCGCCTTCAGCCAGATGTTGTGCGTGTCTTCGCCGAGCATCTGGCCGAATACGAGCGGGCCGATGCCGAACGGGTGTTCCATCGCCATCAGGAACCCGATGCCGAAGCGGGCAAAGCGTCCCAGGCGCGCGCTGTCATAATCCTGGATGAGTTGGGCTCGGGCGGTGAATAGCTCCGAGACAGCCGGGATCTGCAGCGCGACGAGCAAAGCGAAGGCCAGCAGCACGGCGGCGGCGATGCTCATGGCGACGATGCGCAGCCGGAACGAGCCGCTCGAACTCTGCAGGAACAGCGTCGCCGTCAGCAGCACGGCCGAGGCGCCGAACAGACCCCATGCGCCACGCGAGAAGGACAGGAAGATGCCACCGACGATGATCAGCAGCGGCACTGCGTAGAGGGCCATCCTGGCGGGGCTGCCGGTCAACAGGCGATAGAGCAGGTAGATGCCGGGGAGTGTCAGGAACGGCCCGAACACGTTGGGATCCTGGAAGGCGCCGGCGGCGCGCTCGAATTTGGTGAATATCTCCGCGCCGGGGAAGGTGTGGAAATAGCCCAGAATGCCGAGTGCGGCGGTGCAGATAGCGGCTGTGACCCAGGCGAGGAAGATGACGCGGTAGAGGCCGGGCTGCCGTTCGACTGCGGCGGCGAAGAACACCGCTGTGAGCGCCAGGAACAGCGACACGGCGATGTAGAGCGGCGCGTCCTTCAGGGCCGCCATCTGCGTCATGGCGATCATGCCGCCTATGTTGAAGGTGACGAGAAAGACCAGAAGCGGCGCGACGGTGCGGGAAATTCTGAGGCCGAACAGCGCCCATAACGCGATCAGCCCGGCCATGTAGAGTTCGTAGGGAGCCGGCTCGCGGATGACGAAGCCGGAGAAAAGGACGCCGAGCGAGATCGCGCCCGCCGAGATCAGCGCGACGAGCTTGGCGTTGACCGCCTCGCGCGGCAGCTCATGCGGGATCGCGGTCAATAGGCGTTTTCCGTATCGAGTAGCCGGACCGGCGTCAGCAGCAGGATTTTCAGGTCGAACCAGAGCGACCAGTTCTCGATGTAGTAGAGGTCGTATTCGGTGCGCTTGCGGATCTTCTCGTCGGTATCCATCTCGCCGCGCCAGCCATTGATCTGGGCCCAGCCGGTCACGCCGGGTTTGACCCTGTGGCGGGCGAAATAGCCGTCGACCACCTCATTGTAGAGGAGGTTGTGCGACTGTGCTGCGATCGCATGCGGACGCGGGCCGACCAGCGACAGCGAGCCGAACAGGGCGTTGAAGAATTGCGGCAACTCGTCGATCGAGGTCTTGCGGATGATGCGGCCGACGCGGGTGACGCGCGGATCGTTTTTGGTGACGGCCTGCTTCGCGCTGGGGTCCGACAGCTCAGTATACATGGAGCGGAACTTGTAGACCTCGATCACCTCATTGTTGAAGCCATGCCGCTTCTGCCGGAAGATCACCGGGCCCTTGCTATCGAGCTTTATTGCGATCGCCGTGATCAGCATTACCGGCGAAAAAAGGGCGATGCCGACCAGGCTGAGCACGATGTCGAAAGCGCGCTTGGCGACCGAATCCCAGTCGTTGATCGGCTTGTCGAAAATGTCGAGCATCGGCACCGAGCCGATGTAGGAATAGGAGCGGGGGCGGAACTGCAACTGGTTGGAATGCGCCGACAGGCGGATGTCGACCGGCAGCACCCAGAGCTTCTTGAGCAGCGCCAGAACCCGCGTCTCGGCTGTGATCGGCAGCGCCACGATCAGCATGTCGATGCGCGCGATGCGGGCGAATTCGATCAGTTCGGCGATGTTGCCGAGCTTCGGATATCCCGCGACGATCGGCGGCGAGCGCTTGTCGTCGCGGTCGTCGAAGATGCCGCAGATGCGGATATCATTGTAGGGCTGCTGCTCGACCGAGCGGATCAGGGCTTCGGCGCTTTTGCCGCCGCCGACGATGACGGCGCGCCGCTCCATCGCGCCATTGCGCGCCCAGCGGCGGATCATGTTCGACAGCACCAGCCGTAGCCCGAAGATCAGTGCAAAGCCGATGACGAACCACCCGCCGAAGAGGAGGCGCGAAAAATCCTCCGAAACCTTCATGAAGAAGCCGGCCAGCGCCAGCAGCGCGAAAGCCCCTGACCAGACGAGCAATATGCGGCCGAGATTGCGCACCGGTCGCATCAGCGCCTGGACCTGATAGCAGTCGCTCAGTTCGAGCAGGATGATTGTGGCCAGCGACACGGCTGCGATGATCGCAGCATACTGCCAGAACAGGTGCGTGTTGAGGCCGACGCGGTAGGCGAACAGCACGAAGCCGGAGGCGAACAGCAGCGCGAACTCGACGAGCCGCAGCACGCCGCTGACCATCACCGGAGACATGGTGTCGCGGCGATATTGCGACGCGACCTGGCGCGCGACCTTGTTCAGCCGGCCGGCGGGTTCTGCGCCCGCGCCGTCGAGTTTCCTCACCGCGTCCAGCGAAAAACGATTTGCCGGGTCGATCTCGTTCATTTGACCATGATCCGTAGTTGCCGCAGCTTTAGCGAAGAGCAGCTAAGAAACCTTTTAGATCGATGGTCGCTTTGGATCGGTTTTCGGGTCAGCTTCTGCCCAGCGCGGCGAAATAGGCCTTCTCGATCGCCGCCGCCATCACACCGGCGCCGAACCGCGCCTGAAGTTCGGCGGGGGTGGGCATCAGCATCCGGTAAGATGCCGGATCGGCCAGCGCCTCGGCCATCTTTTCCGCGAGTTCGCCTGCGTCGGGGTAGACCAACGCCGGTGAGTTCTGCCCGAAAATCTCGGGAATGCCGCCGACCGCGGTCGCCACCATCGGCAGACCGGCGGCCAGGGCTTCGAGGACGATATAGGGCATTGCCTCGGCGCGGGAGGGAACGACGATCAGCCTGCCCAGCGCGAAGGCGCGGCGCGCCGGCATCGGATCCAGGAACTTCACCCGGCTGGCGAATCCCAGCCGGCTGACCTCGGCCTTGTAGCGGGGCAGATCCTCGCCATCGCCGACCATCACCGCGCCGACTTCGCGGCCAAGCCGCTTTTCCACTTCCGGCAGTGCGGCGATGAACAGGTCCGGACCCTTCAGGTCGCGCATCATGCCGATATAGAGGAGGTCCGCGGCATCGGCCTCGGCTACGACCGGGTCGAATTCCGGCGCGGTGAGGCCGTTATAGACCAGGCTGTTGGCGACGTTTGGCGGCCCGATCTTGCGAATGAAGGTCCGCCGCTCATAGTCGGAGACGAACAGCAGGTGGTCGCTGAAGCGCTCCATCAGGCGTTCCAGCCCGAAGAACAGCTTTCCCGTCAGCGTGCCTTCGTCATAGTGAAGGCTGCCGCCATGCGGCGAATAAAGGCGGGCTACGCGAGACCTTGATACCCGCAACAGTGAGCCGAACATCCGTGCATAGACGCCGCCCTTGGCGCCGTGGCCGTGCAGAATGTCCGGCTTCAATTCCTTGATGATCCTGTAGGTTCGCCAGGCCGAGGCGATGTCGCCCGGCCCGACATGGCGCTGCATCGGCGTGCGCGATACGCCGAGCGCCAGCATCTCTTTCATCTGCGCAAACAGATGCTCCTCGAAATCGCCGCCGGTGGTCGAATCGCAAACGATGCCGACCGCGTGGCCTGCCGTCACCTGTGCCTGCGCCAGGTCGCGCACATGCCTGAAGATGCCGCCGACCGGTGAGCGGAAACAATGGACGATGCGCAATTTTTCAGTCACGGTCGGCCCGCTGGCTGCATCAGAAGAGGCGCTCGCGGACGAAGACGGTATCGCCGGGGAGAAGCGGGTCCGAGGTCAAAACCCGCCCGGTCATCACCTTGCCGTTGATGGTGCGGGTAATGTCGACGTTGGCCTGGTTGGCGCGCGGGGTGAAGCCGCCGGCGATTGCTACCGCCTGATGGGCCGTCAGGCCCGGCACGTAGGAATATTGTCCGGCAGCGCCCACTTCTCCCATGACGAAGATCGGACGGTAGCGGTCGACCTCGACTGAGACGTCTGGATCGCGCAAAAAGCCTTCGCGCAGCTTGGCGGCAAGGGCGGCCTCGACCTGCTGGGCAGTGTGCCCGCGCGCCGGCACCGATCCGACCAGCGGGAAGGCGATGTAGCCTGACTGGTCGACGGCATAGGTGTTGGTCAGGCCTTCCTGCTCGAAGACGGTGACGCGGACGCGATCGCCCGCGCCGAGGATGTAGGGCTGATCCAGCACTTCGTGGAATGCGGCAGGCGCCGGCCGATAGCTCGAACATCCGGCGACCAGCAGTGCAACGGCAAGCGCGTGGAAGACGGGCAGGGGTCTTTTCATGGCCTTACACGTACCTTTGACGAATCTTCCCCGGAGACTGGCGCCGGTAACCTTTGCTCGAAGCCGTTATCGTCCTGTTAGGGTTAATGGCCGGTAAAGGGTGCTTGTCCGGGACACATTGCAGGCGGGAATTGCGGCGTCCTTCCTTGCGGCGGGCACTCTCATTTGTCTGGGCGCTCTGGCGAGGCTACCCGCACCGCCGTCTTAACCCCTGAGTTACCATACTTGTTTACGGTGCCTTCCGTTACGTCCCGGAGTAGGAATGCATGTCAGGCGTCCAATCTACCGCCAGCGATGTCGATGTCGATCTGGGCCGGCTGTTTTCCAGCCTGGCGCGGAACTGGCTTCGCATACTGACCGCAACGCTCACCGTGACGGCGCTGGCCTTCGTTCTCGCATGGACGGCGACGCCGCATTACAACGCCGAGACGCGCATTCTGATCGAGACGCGCGAATCCGTGTTCACGCGGCCGCAGGGCAGCAGCGAGAACGAGCGCCCGGTTCTCGACGAGGAGGGCGTCACCAGCCAGGTCGAGGTGATCTCGTCGACCGACATATTGAAGCAGGTGGCGAAGGAACTTGACCTTGCAAATCTGCCGGAATTCGACCCGGCCTTGAACATGTCGCTGGTCGGCAGGCTCATGGTCATAGTCGGGCTGAAGAGCGACCCGGCCGAGGTGCCGCCCGAGGAGCGGGTGCTCAAGGCGATGCGGGAAAAGCTCGTGGTCTACCGTGTCGAGAATTCGCGCGTCATCGTCATCGAATTCTCGTCCGAGGAGCCGAAGCTTGCGGCCGCCGTGCCGAACGCCGTCGCCGACGCCTATCTGGCGGTCAGCCGCGACGCCAAGCTGCAGTCCAACTCGGCCGCGACCGACTGGCTCGAGCCTGAAATCGCCCATTTGAGCAGGCGCGTGAAGGAGGCGGAAGCACGCGTCGCTGAATTCCGTTCGCAATCCGACCTGCTGGTCGGCCAGAACAATTCGGTGCTGGCCACACAGCAGCTCTCCGAACTCTCGACCGAACTGTCGCGCGTGCGCGCCAGCCGTGGTGCGGCCGAAGCGACCGCGCAGGCGGTCCGGATCGCGCTCGAGAGCGGCGGCTCGCTTGAGGCATTTCCGGAAGTGCTTTCCTCCAGCCTGATCCAGCGGCTGCGCGAACGGCAGGTGCAGCTTCAGGCCGACATTGCCGACCTGTCCACCACGCTGCTCGACAATCACCCCCGCATCAGGGCGCTGCGGTCGCAGCTTGCCGATCTTGACCGGCAGATCCGCCAGGAAGCGGAAAACGTGCTGAAGGGGCTTTCGGCCGAGGCCAAGACCGCGCAGGCGCGCGAGCAGCAGCTTGTAGCCGATTTGAACACGCTGAAGGCCGAATCCTCGCGTGCCGGGGAGGAAGAGGTCGAGCTCCGGGCGCTGGAGCGCGAAGCCGCAGCGCAGCGCGAACTGCTGGAGTCCTATCTTACCCGCTATCGCGAGGCGTCGTCGCGTCGCGACGGCAACTATCTGCCGGCCGATGCGCGGGTGTTTTCGCGCGCAATCGCGCCGTCGGAGCCGTATTTTCCGAAGATTCTTCCGATCGTGATCGCGAGCTTCGTCGCCTCGCTGATGGTCATGGCGGTGATCACTCTGCTGCAGGAGCTGTTTTCGGGACGCGCGATGCGCCCGGCTTCCGGCGCGCGCTTCGCACCGGTCGAAGAGGTGGCGATGCCGGTTCCGGCCGAACCGGCAGTGGCCGTTGCCGAGCACGTTGAGCCGCAGTCGGTTGTTGGCGATTTCGAACCGGAGCCTGAGCCGGAGCCGCAGCCCGTTACGGGACTCGGCGAGATTGATATAGCGGGTGCAGCCGAAAAGCTGATCGCTGGCGGCGCGACGCGGGCGTTGTTCATTTCGCCCGAGGGCGACGAGGCGGCGGCGACCGCCGTGCTGGTCGCACGTGAAGTCGCGGATGCCGGCCTGCGGGTGCTGCTGCTCGACCTGACGGCTTCGGGAGCCGCGTCGCGGCCGATGCTCGACAGCGGCCGCTTCCCTGGCATCACCAATCTGCTCGCCTCCGAGGCGCAGTTCACCGACGTGATCCACGCCGACCACTATTCCGATTGCCACATCATTCCCGTCGGGACCGCCGATCCGGTGCACGCCATGCGCGCCGCCGACCGGCTGCCGATCATCCTGGAATCGCTGACCACAGCCTATGATGTCGTGATCGTCGAATGCGGCCCCGCCGACGCCGCCAGCATAGGGCGGCTGGTGGCGGAAGGAACGGAGATACTGGTCTCCGTCTTGTCGCCGGCCGACGAGGTGCTGGCTGCCCGCGACGACCTTGAGGCCGGCGGCTACGGTAGCCCGACGCTGGTCACGCCCGAGGGGAGCGAGAGCCCGATGTCGCCGGTTCCGGGGCGCAGCGCCGCCTAGTCGTCAGCGGAAGGCGACGCCGGCTGTCCCGCAGCCTTCCTGCGCAGAGCCTTGGTCAGCTTCCAGATCAGTGGGCTTGTCTTGACGAAGGCCTTCAGGCGCGCCTTGATCCGCATCGGGGCCGCGAAGGCGCGCCCCTTCACCGTCAGCGGTACGACCACGTCCATGTGGCGTGTCTCGATATCGCACCAGAGCCGCTTGTAGGGCTCGTCGCCGACGCTGAAATCATAGACCGCAAAGCCGAGCTCACAGGCCTCGCGTATATTGTCGAAGAACAGAAAATCACCGGGGCTGGCATGCGCCAGCTCGTCTTCGGCGATAGCGCCGAACTCGCAGATCAGGCGCTTTCCCGAGCGGCTGGAGCCGGTGACCGCGCGCAACCTGCCGTCGACCTCCAGCCCGTGCAGCACGAAAGGGGGCGGTGCGGCGGCGAGCGCGTCGGCGAACAGCGCGCGGAAGAACACCTGCACCTTGGCGTCGCCGAAGACGTTGCCGATGCCGGCGCGGCGGAACCGGTCTTCCTTCATGATAAAGAAGGCGTCGAACATGCGTTCCACCTCGGCGGGGGAGGTCGCTTCGACGCGCCTGAAGCCGCCCGCTGCCTCGAATTTGCGCGTCTGCGAGCGGTGCTTCTTGCGCTTCCTCTTGCCGCTCGCCCGGTCGAGCAGCGCCTCGAAGCCGCCGTCGAGGCAGACGGCTAGCGACAGATTGGGGCTGGGGTAATGAGGCAGCGCCAGCAGCGGGTTGGCCAGGCCCTCGAAGTCGGGGAGCAGGCGCTCCAGCGCAATGATATCGATGTCGGGTCGTGTCCGGCCGATCTCGGCCGTCAGCGCGTGCATCTCCGCTCCGCCGGCTGTCGCCAGCCAGGACGGGTCTGCGGCGGCAAAATTGCCGTTGGCGTGCGAGCCGCCCATGAAGCGGGCAATCCGCACCGGCCCGGCGCGCACGATTTCGAGTGCCAGCGCAAATACCGGACGGCCGCTGGAGAAAACCGTCGCAACGACGTGATCTACCTCGGCTTTCGCCGTCCATGTAGCAGCCCATTCCGGGCTCTGCGCGGGTGCGAAGACGCTCGTCCGGCAAAGCTCCGCGTATTGTCCGAGGATTTCCGGCGTGGCGCTGGCCACCATGATGGAACAGGCCGGGGCGGCCGTCTCGCGGCTGGATGAGGCCACGGCCCTCTTGGCGCCAATTGACCGGGCCGCGTCAACCATCCTTCAATCCTTCGGGCGCAAGCATTGCCCCGTGGGGCTTCGCGTCACAGCGTTCCATTGATGGGACGAGAATAGCCGCAAAAAGTGAAGGAATGATCGACGGGGCGAGGCGATCCGCAAACTGCCTCAACGTGCCGGGTTTACCGGATTGGCGCCCCTGGCCAGGTCGGGCGTCGGGCGGCGTCGCTCGCCAACGCTGGCAAGATGGTGGTGACGGTCTGACGAGCCTAAATTCCACTGATGGTGGAAACCGGCATTTGCTCGGGCGTTAGCCAGGCGAGCGTGGGTCGATCGGCGTGCCGGAACGCAAATCAAGGATGAGTTCGAGCGCGCGCGCTCCCGCGAGGACACTCCCCTCGGCACGCGCCGGGCCGACGATCTGTAGCCCGACCGGGCGTCCATCGCCGGTGAATCCGCAGGGAAGACTGAGCGCTGGCGAAGTCGTCAACGTGATCGCGTATGCAATCGCCAGCCACTCGACATAATTCGAGAAGGTGTAGCCGGCACACTCGTTGACGTACCGCTCGCTCGCGGGATAGGCGGCAACGATGGTCGCCGGACAAAGAAGCAGGTCATAGGTGTCGAAAAAGGCGCTCATCCTGCGGAACATCGCGGCGCGATTATTTTCCGCTCGAACAACATCTTGCATGGAGTAGCTGAGGCCCTTCTCGATATTCCAGACGACTTCCGGCTTCATCTTGTCTCGATGGCGTTCCAGAAGCCCCGCATAATTCGTGGCGAAGGACAGGCCCCGCAGAACCTGGAATGTATCGTGAGCCTCGGAAAGATCGGGCTGCGCCTCCTCCACAACGACGCCGATCTCGCCAAAACGTGCGGCTGCTGTACGGCAGATCGCGGCCACCTCCGGGTCCACCGGCGTGATGCCAAGATCGGCGGAGAAGGCAATTCGGGTAGGCCGCCAGCCGGAGCGCGCAGCAGCAAGGAAGTTTTCGGTTCTCGGCAACGACATAGGGTCCTCAGGATTGTCGCCCGTCATGGCGTCGAGAAGCAGGGCCGTGTCTTCGACCGAACGAGCCATCGGCCCGCTGACGCTAAGCAGGCGATCGATTGTGGCTCCCGGACTGCTGGCAACGCGGCCGGGACTTGGCCGCAGTCCCACCACGCCGCAGAAGCTTGCGGGATTGCGCAAGCTGCCGCCAAGGTCGGAGCCCTGCGCCACCCAGGCCATGCCGGTCGCAAGCGCGACCGCTGCCCCGCCCGACGAACCCGCTGCGGACAGGTTTGTGTTCCAGGGATTCAGTGTCACGCCGAAGACATCGTTGAATGTGTTGGCTCCGGCGCCAAATTCCGGCGTGTTCGACTTTGCGTAAATGACGCCGCCTTCAGCCTCTATCGTCTCGGCGAGAATATCGGATGTCTGGGGAACGTGATCGGCGAAGATGGTCGAGCCGTGGGTGGTGCGCACACCGGCCACGTCCGTCAGGTCCTTGATGGGGACCGGCAATCCCGCCAAACGGCCGCGGCTGCCGAGGGGGCGTTGCATCAGCCGGCGGGCTTGATCGCGGGCTCGGTCGAAGCAGAGGGTGGGAAGTGCGTTGACGGCGCCGTCGACAGTCGCCGCGCGAGTCTCGAGCGCATCGAGGCAATCGAGCGGCGTCACTTCGCCCCGATTCAGCAGATCGACGATGTCGCAGGCTGACCTGGCCGTCAGTTCCATATATCCGCCCATGCCGATCCTCTGTTCGCCTAGAGATAAGGCAGCTTACGCATCTTCCGCACGGGGTCCAATCGGAGTCTCGTTGAACAGGGGTAGTCGGCAGGACATCGGCGTCGGACAGTGAGTATCCGCTGACCGTCGCTGCCCTTATCGCTCCGCCTTCGGCGGAAGGACCATCCATTTGATGATCGCCATGGCCGGCAGGATCCAGAGGAGCCCGGTCACCAGGAAGAAGACGAAATGCGTCAAAGGCCCGGATTCGGCTAGCTGCGCCACCGCCACCGCCGTCGCAACCAGCGCATAGACGATCACCAGCAGGATCAGCAGGACTGTTCCGATAAGTTTCTTCAGGCGGACGGGCATGTTTTCGGTCTCTCTGCCGGGTTCGCAATAAGACCTCTCAGGCCCGCGCACAAGCCGGCGGCGGCCTCCCGCGCCCGGCGCGACGGCGTGCCGCGCCCGGCAAAGCCTTGAAAGCGCCGCGCCGTTGGTCCACCACTCGGCCGAAAACATTCCGGAAATGGGCTCGATGGCATCGATCACGACAGGCGGCGAACCGATCGCTACGCGCGACCGAGAACTGCGCAACCGCGCGCTGGTGCGCGGCTGGCTCTACTGCGTGCTCGTCGTGCTGTTTGCACTGGTGCTGGTCGGCGGCGCGACGCGGCTTACCGATTCCGGCCTGTCGATCACGGAATGGAAGCCGATCCACGGCGTCATCCCGCCGCTATCGGACGCCGACTGGCAAGAAGAGTTTGAAAAATATCGGCAGATTCCGGAATATCAGCAAATCAACCAGGGCATGAGCCTCGACGCCTTCAAGCGCATTTTCTGGTGGGAGTGGGCGCACCGCATCCTGGCGCGCGGCGTCGGCTTCATCTTCGCGCTGCCGCTGCTGTTCTTCTGGGCGACCGGGCGCATTGAGCGCGGCCTGACGCCGAAGCTTCTGGGCATACTGGCGCTCGGCGGCCTGCAGGGCGCGATCGGATGGTGGATGGTGGCTTCCGGCCTGGTCGAGCGAACCGACGTCAGCCAGTATCGGCTGGCCATGCATCTTACGCTGGCGGCGGCAATCTTCGCCGCGACCATGATCGTGGCGCGCGGGCTGGCGCCTCATTCGGAGGCTGAAGCCGGGCGGGCGACAAAACGCTTCGCCGGCCTGCTTGTGATCTTGACGCTGGTCCAGATCTATCTCGGCGGGCTGGTCGCCGGGCTCGACGGCGGCATGAGCTACAACACCTGGCCGCTGATGGACGGGAAGATTATTCCGGGCGACATGTTCATTCTAGAACCCGCGTGGCGCAATTTCTTCGAGAACCCGAAGACGGTGCAGTTCGTCCATCGCCTCGGCGCCTATATCGTCTTTGCCGCCGCTCTCTGGCACATGATTTCCGTCCGCCGCCGCGAACCTGGAACGACGCATGCCCGCCGGGCACTGGTGCTGTTCCATCTGGTGCTGGCGCAGGCGCTGATCGGCATCGCCACGCTGGTCATGCAGGTGCCGCTGCACTGGGCGCTGCTGCATCAGGGTTTCGCGCTGATCGTGCTCGGCTTCGCCGCCGCCCACTGGCGCGGAACGAAGGGCGCTTATCCGCTGCCGGGCGACGTGGTCAGAAGTTAGCGCGCACGTCGCGGATCGCCGCCGCGACTGACAGTTCGCCGCTTTCATCCACTGCATTCTTGTCTTCGCCATGCCATGAGGCGGACAGGCAGCCATAGGCGATGGCGTGATCGAGCATGGCGCGGACATCCTGGCCGAGCGTTCGGGCGAAGATCTCCGCCATTGAGGCGATGCGCTCCGGATCCAGGCAGAGATCGTCGCGGTCGAGCGGATTGTAGAACATGTTCGCCGCGTCGAAGCCGGGATCGCCGAGCACGCCCTTCGGATCGATTGCCAGCCAGCCGCGCGGGCCGTGCATGATGTTTTCGTGGTGCAGATCGCCGTGCAGCGGGCGAACGTCGCGCGGATTGGCCAGCAGCCTTTCCGCTATTCCGGCGGCATCGACGTAAACGCTTTCCTCGCCTGCTGCGCGATCGGCCTCCGCCCGCTTGAACAGGCTGGCGAAACGCTCGCGAAGCGGCTGCAGATCACCCGGAACCGGGCGGTCCGATGGCGCGAACAGCCGTGCCATCGCCTCCGCTGCGATCTCGGTGGCGGCGCTGTCGCCGTAGGTGTTGAGGTCGTCAAGCAGATGCCGTTCGCCGGCATGTTCGAGAAGCATCCGGTTGCCGTCGAAGCCGAGCAGTCTTACCGCGCCTTCGCCGTTCCGCCAGGCCAGGAAATGCGCGCCGCGCAGTTCATCCTCGACATCATCGAAAGGCTTCAGGTCCTTGACAATGGCCGGCTTGCCGCCGCCGAGCCGCACTTTCCAGATACGGCTCGAGAAAGTTTCGGCAATGAGGATGGGATCGCTGACTTTCCAGCGCGCTGGAAAGTCAGGCTGATCCATTCAGTGCTTCAGGCCCAGCATGATGTCCATGTTCTGGACCGCGGCGCCCGAGGCCCCCTTCCCGAGATTGTCGAGCAGAGCGACCAGATTGACTTGGCCTTGGCCTTCCGTGCCGAAGACATAGAGCTTCATCAGGTCGGTGTCGTTGAGTTCCGTCGGATCAAGGCGTGTGAGCTTCGCGCTTTCCGCCAGAGGCACAACCTGCACGATGTCCTGACCGGCATAATGCGCCTCCAGCGTCGCGTGGATATCGCCCAGCGACGGCGCGCCGTTGAGGTCCGACAGATGCAGCGGCATCTGCACGATCATGCCCTGCGCGAAGCGGCCGACGCTGGGCGAGAAGATCGGCCGGCGCTCCAGCAGCCCGTGCTTTTGCATTTCGGGCACGTGCTTGTGCTGCAGTGTCAGCCCGTAGAGGAAATGCGGCGCCGCGTTATGGTCCTCGCGCGAGGTGTCTTCCATTTGCGCGATCATCTGCTTGCCGCCGCCCGTATAGCCGGACACGGCGTTGACCGTCACCGGATGGTCGGCGGACAGGATGCCGGCCGCTACCAACGGGCGGATCAGCGCGATCGCGCCTGTCGGATAGCAGCCGGGATTGGCGACCAGCCGCGCCTCGGCGATCTTGTCGCGCTGTTCAGAATCCAACTCGGCAAAGCCGTAGGCCCAGTCGGGATGGACGCGGAACGCCGTCGACGTGTCGATGATGCGGGTGGAGTTGTGGCCTTGGAGAATGGCGACGGCTTCCCGCGAGGCATCGTCGGGCAGGCACAGCATTGCAATGTCGGCCGATTTCAGGAAGTCGGCGCGCATGTCCATGTTGCGCCGCTCCGCCTCCGGGATCGACAGGATGTCCAGATCGGCGCGGCGGGCGAGGCGGCTGCGGATCTGCAGGCCCGTGGTGCCGTGTTCGCCGTCGATGAATATCTTTGGTTTCATCCTGCCGTTCCGTCCGAATCTATATGCCGCTGCCCTGGTTCAGCGCCGTAACACTGTTGTTGTTCAGTCCGTCGAGCCGCGCCTTACGCTCCGCCAGCAACCCGATATAGTGCAGCGCCACCGACGCACCGGCAATCGCCGTAATATCGGCATGGTCGTAGGCGGGCGCAACCTCTACTACGTCGGCGCCGACAATGTCTATCTGCGTCATCTGCCGCAGCACCGAAAGTATCTTGGCCGAGGACGGGCCGCCCGCGACCGGCGTGCCGGTGCCGGGCGCATAGGCCGGGTCGAGACAGTCTATGTCGAAGGTCACATAGGTCTTCCTGCCGCCGGTGCGCTCGGCGATGGCGTAGGCGATGTCGGCCGCACGCATCTCCTCGATCTCATAGCCGTGAAGAATCTTTATGCCGAACGTGTCGGGCGCATGGGTGCGCACGCCGACCTGGATCGAGCGGCCGGGATCGATGATGCCTTCGCGCACCGCGCGGGCGACGAAGGAGCCGTGGTCGATGCGCTTGCCGTCGTCGAACCAGGTGTCCTGGTGGGCGTCGAACTGCACCAGCGCCAGCGGCCCGTGCAGCGCCGCATGCGCCTTGAGCAGCGGCCAGGTGACAAAATGATCGCCGCCCAGCGAAAGCAGGAAGGCGCCGGAGGAGATCAGCCTTGCGGCCTCGCGCTCGATCGTCTTCGGCGTCTTTTGATGGTTGCCGTTGTCGAGCAGGCAATCGCCATAGTCGACGACGCCGAGCGTGTCGAACAGGTCGAGATGGAAGGGGTATTGCGGATCGTTGTCGAAGATCGCCGAGGCGCGGCGGATCGCCTGCGGACCGAAACGCGCGCCGGGCCGGTTGGTCACAGCCGCGTCGAACGGAATGCCCCAGATCACGACATCCGCGCCTTTCACGTTTTTCGTGTAGCGGCGGCGCATGAAGGACAGCGCGCCGGCATAGGTCGGATCGCCCGCCGCGCCTGTGTTTCCGCGCGCAGTGAAGGCGTGATCGATGGAGCTGGCGGGCATCGTGCGGGGTTCCCCTCTGTTTTGCGGAGGGCAAGCTATTGGCCGGATATGACGCAGGCGCAACAAAAAAGACGGCCGCTGCCGCCCAGTCGGGCGGTTCTGCGGGGATTTTCCGATTTCATTTGCCTGTCATGACCGGCCGCTAATGCGTCGCGCAACCACTCGGCCATGGAGCGATTCGCATGCGCATCATTTCCCTGAGCGCGATCATGATCGGGCTGCTCGCTGTTCCTGCCGCCGCGCAGGATTCGCGGATGCAGCAGATTTTGGACCGGCTCGAAAACGCCAACCAGTGGCGCGACCATGTGATGATCGTCGCCCATCGCGGCGGCTGGAAGGAAGGCGGCCGCATCCGCAACGCCGAAAATTCTATGGCTGGCGTCAGGCGCTCGATCGAACTCGGCGTCGAGATCGTCGAACTCGACGTGCAGAAATCGAAGGACGGCGAGTACATCGTCCTGCACGACAGCTGGCTCGACCGGACCACGACCTGCAAGGGCAGGGCGGTGGAACGGACGCTCGAAGAGCTGAAGGGCTGCCGGCTGGTGGTGGAAGGAACCGGCGAGGTAACGGCCGAAAGCGTGCCGGCGCTGCGCGATATGTTTGCCGTCACCAAGGACCGCGTGATGGTCAACATCGACAACAAGATGGAAGTCGAGGATCTTGCCGGCGTCGCCGCAATCGCCCGCGAGATGAACATGGCCGATCAGGTCATCATCAAGCAGAACCTCTGGAATTCCGAGAAGCTCGGCGCGATGACGGAGGCGATGACCGCAATCGGCGACGGCGTCCGGTTCATGCCGATCATCGCAGACGATGCGGTCGACGATGTACGCTTTATTGAAAAGGTGGGCCGGACGTTTTCGGCCGATGTGGTCGAGATGATCGCCTGGCGCGGCGAGAACCAGGGCATGACAGCGAATGGCGGCGCGCTGTTCGGCGCCCGCAGCCGGGCCGTTTCGACGCGCGGCGACTGGCATTTGTGGGTCAACACCTTCACGATCGTCAACAAGCCTGGCGGCTATCTTGCCGGCGGGCGCGGCGACGAACTGGTGCAAGCGGATTACCCGCAGGAGACGTTCGGCTTCTGGGCCGAGCAGGGCGCGACCATCATCCAGACCGACGAACCCAAGGCGGCGATCGGATGGCTGGAGAAGAACGGCTACCGCGTTCCCTATTCCGAGCGGATCGAGCCCGCCGACACCGCCAGCATCAATTGATTGCCTGATTGTATTGGTGCGTCCTTCGAGGCTCGCTTTGCTCGCACCTCAGGATGAGGAGGGTCGAGCGCACTTCATGAAATGGCGCGGGTAGCACATCGTTCGCAGCTAATTTGAGGAGCATTGCGCCTACCCTTCCTCATCCTGAGGTGCGAGTAAAGCGAGCCTCGAAGGACGCACTGAGCACCAACAAAAAGGCCGCCCGGAGGCGGCCTTTTTGCATTCGAAAATGATGACGTTTAGCGCTTCGAGAACTGGAAGGAGCGGCGGGCCTTCGCCTTGCCGTACTTCTTGCGCTCGACGGTGCGGCTGTCGCGGGTCAGGAAACCGCCCTTCTTGAGCACGCCGCGCAGGCCGGGCTCGTAATAGGTCAGCGCCTTGGAGATGCCGTGGCGAACCGCGCCGGCCTGGCCCGAAAGGCCGCCGCCGACAACGGTTGCGATGATGTCGAACTGGCCTTCACGGGCTGCCGCCACGATCGGCTGCTTCAGGATCATCTGCAGCACAGGACGCGCGAAATAGGCCGCGAATTCCTTGTCGTTGACGAGGATCTTGCCGGAGCCCGGCTTGACCCAGACACGGGCGATGGCGTCCTTGCGCTTTCCGGTGGCGTAGGCGCGGCCCTGCTTGTCCAGCTTCTGGACGTAGACGGGCGCGGCCGGCTGCGCGGTCGGCGCGACCGTGCCGAGATCGGCGAGCGAATTCAAATCGGCCATATCAGGAAACCTTCTTGTTCTTGCCGTTCAGCGCGGCGACGTCGAGCGTCTCGGGCTGCTGGGCGACGTGAGGATGGTCGGCGCCGGCATAGACGCGGAGATTCTTCATCTGGCGGCGGCCGAGCGGGCCGCGCGGGATCATGCGTTCCACGGCCTTTTCAAGCACGCGCTCCGGGAAGCGGCCTTCGAGCAGCTGGCGCGCGGTGCGCTCCTTGATGCCGCCGGGGTGGCCGGTGTGCCAGTAATACACCTTGTCGGTGTACTTCTTGCCGGTGAAGACGACCTTGTCAGCGTTGATGATGATGACGTTGTCGCCGTCATCGACATGGGGCGTGAAGGAGGGCTTGTGCTTGCCGCGGAGACGGTTGGCGACGACGGTGGCGAGACGGCCGACGACGAGACCCTCGGCGTCGATCAGCACCCACTTCTTCACCACGTCCGCAGGCTTCTGCGAAAAGGTTTTCATGGACTTTGCTTTCTTCAGGGACCTTCCGGAGAAGGCGTTTCTTGTTGCTTGGATTTGGTGGGCCGGCTGTTTCCGGTCCGCCAAAAAGAAACCGCGGCCGGTGGCCGCTGTTTCGACGGTGGATATACGCGAGTGCGGCTCCTGCAGTCAAGTTGACGTTGGTCGAAAAGCTTAAGCAATTACAATGGCTTGGTCATTAGGTATTATTTTACCACATAAGCTTCGGGGGCGAGAGCGCGGCGTTCAACCAGTACACATGCTGAACTACCCGCCGAACGCGGGGTTTGCTAGTATCGCATCAATGCAATTTTGGGCGAGGGGGACTGCATGAGCCACAACGCGAAGATTCGCTCTGCCGTGGAGCGGGTTTCGGACGTTTTCCGCAGGAAACCAGGCGCGGCGATGAGCACCAAGCGCGCGAGCGGGCGCATCGAGCAGGGCCTTGTCTGCCACGCGCGGCAGGACAACTACACGGCTACGATGGACATGCCCGAGCCGGTGGGAGGCGAGGGATCGGCGCCGCCGCCGGGGTTCCATATCAGGGTTGGACTGGTCGGTTGCATCGCCATAGGCGTCAAGCTGACGGCCGTGCGCGAGGGCCTCGACATCGGCATTGTCGAAGTCGATGTAGAAATGGACTTCGATGACGGAGCGCTGCTCGGCGTCGGCGACAACTCGGCCGCCCCGCTGGAAACGCGGGTGACCATCGCGATTGAAAGCACTGCGCCGTGGGAAGAGGTCACCGCGATGGTCGAGAGAGCACTCAAATGCGATCCATATTTCCTGGCGCTGCGCGATGCGCAGTCCGTGAAGACCAATCTCGTTCCTTCGAGGGGCTAGCCGGTGGACCCGAAGCTCCAGATCCGCGTTCAACGCTATGGCTGGGACGCCGCGTCAGAACTGTACGAGGATGGCTGGCGCGGTCCGCTGGCGCCGGCCCAACGGACGCTGCTGCGTGTCGCGGACCTCAAGCCAGGCGAACGGGTGATCGAGGCTGCCTGTGGAAGCGGGCTGGTGACGCGAGTGCTCGCCGGGGCTGTTGGTCAAAAGGGCGAGGTGCTTGCGACCGACCTGTCGCAGAAAATGGTCGAGCTGACCGCACTGACCTGCGCGGATGCAGGCCATGACTGCGTAGTGACGGCGCGGATGAGCGCCGACGAGCTGGCTGTAGAGCCGGATAGGTTCGATGCGGCGGTCTGCGCCTTGGGGTTGATGTATGTTCCGGATCCCGGCCGTGCAGCTGCCTCGATGGCGCGGGCAACCAGGCCTGGCGGTCGGGTCGTGGCGACGGTGTGGGGACAGCGCAAGAATTGCGGATGGGCGGAGATATTTCCGATCGTCGACGCGCGCGTTGTTTCCGAAGTATGTCCGCTGTTCTTCGCCAGCGGTGCGCCCGGTGCCTTGAACCGGGATTTCGAGCAGGCCGGACTTCGTGACCTCGCGGAGCACAGGCAGCAGGAAATTCTGCTGTTTCTGAACGAAAGATCGCTGTTGTCGGCGATGCTTTTGGGAGGGCCGGTCGCATTGGCCGTCAAACGTTTCACGCCTGACACGATGAGGGAGGTCGAAGGCGAGTTTCTCGATTCGGTGAGGGACCACCGCGCCTCCGACGGCAGCTACCGCATCCCTGGCGAGTTCGTCACAGTCGTCGGCTATCGCTAGAGCTGGTCGACATCAGACCTGACCCACGCGTTTCGGCGGAATCGAATAGGTTCCCGTGGCGTGCGCCACCGTCTGGCCGTCCGGCCCAGCAACGATGTCTATCTCGAACACCATCAGCGCCCTTCCGAGTTTCAGGATGCGGCAATGGCCGTCGATCGGTCCGGCCTCGGCCTTGCGCACGAAGTTGATGTTGAGGTTCGTCGTGACCGATAGTGCATCGGGTCCGGCATGCGAGAGCACGCAGACATAGCCGCCAATATCGGCGAGCGTGAACAGCGAGGGGCCTGAAACCGTGCCGCCTGGGCGCAGGTGCCGCTCGTCGGCGTTCAGCCGGACGGTGCAGCCGCCAGGAAAAACATCTACGGTCTCGTAAAAGGGAAACTTGTCGTTCAGTTGCGGATAGACGGATTTCAGCAGCTCGTTGACCTCGCCGGCCGTCATCATCGGTGTCAGGCCTGCTTGAACCGGCATTTCGCGTCTCCGTCTGCTTAGATGAGAGCGGCTGCGCCGCTTCCGTTCGCGTAAACGGAAGCCAGAAAACACGCGCCGCCCCTGTTCATCAACCCGGTGCGTGATATTTATTCGTCGAGACAGGAAAGCGTGAGGTTGAAATGGCGGAAGTAGTAGCGATCAAGCGCGCTCCGGAAGGGCCGGTTTTCTCTGATTTGGAAAACGGCATCCTGCGCATCACGCTGGCGAACCCGCCGGCCAATGTGCTGTCGATCGCGGCCATGACCTCGCTGCAGGGGGAACTCGATCGCGCGCGAGACGACAAGGCGGTGCGCGTCATCGTGCTTGCCGCGACAGGCAAGCTTTTCTGCGCCGGCCATGATTTGAAGGAGATGAACGCGCGTCGAACCGATGCCGACAAGGGCAAGGCGTTCTTCGAGGAAACCTTTGCCATATGCTCACGGCTGATGCAGTCGATCGTCAGGCATCCGAAGCCGGTTGTCGCCGAAGTGGACGGCATCGCCACGGCGGCAGGCTGCCAGCTCGTCGCGTCCTGCGACCTTGCCATCGCCTCGGATCAGGCGACGTTCGGGGTCAACGGCATCAATGTGGGATTGTTCTGCACGACGCCGGGCGTGGCGCTTGTGCGCGGACTTAAGCCCAAGCATGCAATGGAAATGTTATTGACCGGCGAAATGGTCGATGCGTCGGCGGCAAGGGACTTTGGCCTCGTCAACCGCGTGGTGCCGCGCGAGTACCTGACGCAGATTGTCACGAAGTACGCTCAAACCATTGCAGCGAAATCACCTTTGACCCTGAAGATCGGGAAGGAAGCATTCTACGCGCAGGCCGAGATGGGCCTGACCGAAGCGTACGAATATGCCTCGCGGATGATGGTCGAGAACATGCTCGCCCGCGACGCCGAGGAGGGCATCGACGCCTTCATTGGCAAGCGCGACCCGAAATGGACGGGGGAATAGGATGGAGCCGCGTATCTCGATCATCACGATCGCGGTCGACGATCTCGATCGTGCGGCGAAATTCTATGAGGAGATGGGGCTGAAGCGCCATCGCATCACGGACGGCGTGGCATTTTTCCAGATGGGCGGCGCGATACTGTCGCTGTTTCCGCGCGAAAGCGCCGAGCAGGATTCCGGCATCGGTTTCGCCGATGGGCCGTCGCGCGTCTACCTCGCCTACAACACGCGCTCCGATGCTGAAGTCGACGAGGTTCTGGCTGCGGCTGAAAAGGCTGGTGGCCAGGTGATAAAACCGGCGCAGCGCGCTTTCTGGGGCGGATGGTACGGCTATTTCGCCGACACCGAGGGCAATCTTTGGGAAGTGGCGCACAATCCGGACTTCCCGATCGACGCGGAAGGCAGGATTTCGCTGCCGGAATAAGCGCCCAGACACCGAACAGCGGAAGAATCTCGGAAGCCCCGCGGCCGCATCCTCTCCGCCAGCGCTGACGCTCCCCTCCAGGAACAAACTCGTCCGGCCGCCGTTGTCGCTTGGGAGCATTTTAATGCGTGGCCCGGCAGATTCCGTGCGCCCGCGGCAATGCGATAGCAAGCCTTAGGCGATCTGGAGAGGGAGGGCCGACATTCCGGAAGCGGCGAAACGGAGCGGCCGGCAATATTCGCAGGCGCGACGCTGCGGCCTCGCGCTGCCCCCCCTTGCGCTTTGCGGCTGTTCCGGCATCCAGTCGGCGCTCGATCCAGCGGGCGACGAGGCAGTGGCCGTCGCCCGGCTTTTCTGGGTCATGGCCATCGCCGGCGCACTGATCTGGGCTGCAGTCATAGGCACGCTGATCTACGCCACGCGAGAGCGGCGGCGGGTCCAGAGTGAGCACGCCGCAGGGTTGCTGATCCTTTGGGGCGGCGCGATCATACCCGCACTGCTGCTTGGGCTTCTGCTCGGTTATGCGCTCTGGCTGATGCCCGACATCAGGCCGTGGTCCGCGCCGGGCGAGCCGGCAGGCCTTCGCATCGAGGTCGAAGGCGAGCAGTTCTGGTGGCGGGTCCGCTACCATCCTGCCGACGGCCCGCCCGTCGACGCCGCCAACGAGATCAGGCTGCCGGTCGGCGAACGTGTCGAATTCACCCTGACCTCCAGCGACGTGATCCATTCCTTCTGGATTCCCGTGCTCGGCGGCAAGATGGACATGATCCCCGGCCGCACCAATCGCCTGACGCTCAGGGCAGCCAAGACCGGGACCTATCGCGGCCCCTGCACTGAATTCTGCGGCACGTCGCACGCACTGATGGCGTTTTCTGTTGTGGTGATGGAGCCGGACGCCTTCCGCGATTGGCTCGCCGACGAGGCCAGGCCCTCACCAGGCGCCGGCGCTCCGGGCGGCGAACTGTTCATCGCCAATGGCTGCCCGGCATGCCACACGGTCAGAGGCACGGAAGCCACTGGCGCCGTCGGCCCGGATCTGTCGCATGTCGGTTCGCGCGAGACGCTCGCCGCCGGCATCATGCCTGTCGACGTCGAGGCCATCGCCAGTTTCATAAGTAAACCCGATGCGATCAAGCCCGGCGCGCAGATGCCCGCGTTCGGGATGCTGCCCGAGGCCGACATCGCCGCTATCGCCGCCTATCTGGAGGGGCTCAAATGAAGCCGCCTCCAATTGCCCCGGAGGAAGTCCGCCGAGCCCAGGAAAAGCGGCTGCGCGACGTCTGGGAAACGCCCAGCGGCTGGCGCTACTGGACGTCGGTCAACAACACCCAGGTCGGCGTCTGGTACACCGCAACCGCCTTTGCCTTCATGCTGTTTGCCGGCGTTCTGGCGCTTTTGATGCGGACGCAGCTCGCCGTTCCCGACAACGACTTCCTCTCGGCGGATTTCTTCAACCAAGCGTTTACACTGCACGGCACGGTGATGATGTTCCTGTTCGCCGTGCCGATGTTCGAGGCGGTCGCGATCTACCTCCTGCCGCCGATGCTCGGCGCGCGCGACCTGCCGTTTCCGCGGCTGTCGGCCTTCGGCTTCTGGAGCTTTCTGATCGGCGGCGCCTTCGTCTGCGGTTCGATCTTCTTCGACGCCGCTCCCAATGCGGGCTGGTTCATGTATCCGCCGCTCGCCACCGACAAGCAGTATTCCGGCATCGGCGCCGACATCTGGCTGCTCGGACTGTCCTTCATCGAGGTCGCCTCGATCGCCGCCGCGGTCGAACTGATCGTCGGGACGATGAAGTGCCGCGCGCCCGGCATGCGCGTCAACATGATGCCGCTCTTTGCCTGGTACCTGCTGATCGTCGCCGGCATGATCCTTTTCGCGTTTCCGCCGCTGATCGCCGGCGACCTCTTGTTCGAACTGGAGCGGATGTTCGACTGGCCTTTCTTCGACGCGGCGCGCGGCGGCGACCCGATCCTCTGGCAGCACCTGTTCTGGATATTCGGCCACCCGGAGGTCTACATCATCTTCCTGCCGGCTATCGCGCTGATGGCGATGATCGTGCCGACCTTCGCGCAGCGCCCGATCGTCGGCTATTCCTGGATCGTGCTCGCCGCGGTAGGGACCGGCTTCCTGTCCTTCGGCCTGTGGGTCCACCACATGTTCGCAACCGGCCTGCCGCAGATTTCGCTCGCCTTCTTCTCGGCGGCGTCAGAGGCGGTGGTGATCCCGACCGGCGTGCAGATATTCGTATTCATTGCCACGCTGCTTGCGGGCCGCGTCATCTTCGGCGTGCCGATGCTTTTCGGGGCAGGTGGGCTCGCCATCTTTATCATAGGCGGGCTGACAGGGGTGATGGTGGCGCTCGCGCCTTTCGACTGGCAGGCGCACGACACCTATTTCATCGTCGCGCACCTGCATTACGTGCTGATCGGCGGCATGCTGTTTCCGGTCGTCGCCGGCCTCTATTACTTCTATCCGCTCGTCGACGGAAGAAAGCTGTCGGACCGGCTGGGCAAGATCGCCTTCTGGCTGATGTTCGTTGGCTTCAACGTCGCCTTCTTCCCAATGCACCTCTCCGGTCTGCGTGGCATGCCGCGCCGCGTGTTCACCTATCCCGAAGGTTTGGGCTGGGACTGGCTCAATCTCATCTCCACGATCGGCGCATATGTCTTCGCGGCGGGTTTTCTGGTCGTCGTTTTTGACGTGCTGCGGCCGAAGAGCCGTCAGCCCGCGCTGGAGCGCAATCCGTGGAACGCCGGCACGCTCGAATGGATCAACGAGCCGGACGAGAATTGGGGGGTGCGCTCGATTCCGCTGATCGAAAGCCGCTATCCCGCCTGGGACCAGCAGGACCTGATCCGCCATACCGACGAAGGACGGTTCTATCTGCCGGACGCGGAGGAGGGGCGGCGCGAAACGTTGGTGACCTCCGTGCTCGACGCCGAACCGATCTACTGTATGCGCGTCGGCGGCAATGCCGTCTCGCCGATCGTCGCCGCCTTCGCGCTCGGCGCCGTGTTCATCGCACTGACCTTCGAATGGTGGGTTGCTACGGCCGTGAGCGCATTCGTCACGCTCGGCGCGATCCTTTTCTGGGCCTGGACCGGAACGGCGGAAATCCCCGAAAAGCCTGGAAAGGATATCGGCCTCGGCCTGACCCTG
Source organism: Mesorhizobium alhagi CCNWXJ12-2 (assembly GCF_000236565.1). GTDB lineage: Bacteria > Pseudomonadota > Alphaproteobacteria > Rhizobiales > Rhizobiaceae > Allomesorhizobium > Allomesorhizobium alhagi. Next base: position 30,371 of record NZ_AHAM01000168.1, read on the forward strand.
CCGCTTTACAGGTCGGGACCGGAATCGGTCGGCTGGTGGGCGATGTTCATCACCATGGTCGGAGACGGGACGGCGTTCGGCAGCCTCGTTTTCGGCTATTTCTTCTACTGGACGATCCACGAGGATTTCACTGCCGGGACAGCCGGGCCGGGAGTGCTCTGGCCTATGGCTGCGCTGGCGTGCTTCGTGGCGGCGTGGCTGCTGATGCTCGCGGCACGCGGAGTGAATGCGCGCGGCTCCGCCATCGGAATGCGGCTCGCGGTCGGAGCAGCCTTGGTGCTGACTGCTGTCGGGAGCTTAACTGGCCTCTACGGTCCATGGGTACATGGGATGGACCCGACGGCGCATGTCTATCCCGCTATCGTCTGGGTGCTCGTGGCGTGGACGGCGGTGCACGGAGCGGTGGGGATTGTCATGCTGCTCTACTGTCTGGCGCGCAGCTTTGCGGGAAAGCTCACGACGGCCCACGACATCGATATCCACAATGTCGTTCTCTTCTGGCATTTCCTGACAGTGACGGCAGTGACGACCTTCGCCGTCGTAGGCCTGTTCCCGCTGGCGTTGTGAGGCGACGATGCGGATCCTCCCCAAGGAAATCGAAACGCTTTGGACCCTGTTCACCGCGCCTGTCGTGTGGGCGCTGCATTTCCTCGTCTGCTATGTCGGGGCGGCAATCTACTGCGCCAAGCAGGATGCGGTGGATTTCGGCTTCGGCGTGGTCCGGGCAGGCATCGGCGCCGTCACCGTCGCAGCGCTGGCGATGATCGTGCTCTCGGCTGTTCTCGCCTGGCGGCAATGGGGATTCGGAACCTACGATCCGCCGCATGACGATCCGACCCCGCATGACCGCAGACGCTTCCAGGGATTCGCTACGCTGCTGCTCTCGGGCCTGAGCTTCATCGCCGTGGTTTACACCGCCATGGCCGCGCTGATGATTTCCGGGTGCTTCCAATGAAGCGCACGGCGCTCATTGTCGGCCTGCTGATGCTCGCAATCATCTGGGGCGGTCCACTCTTTGCCGCCGGCGAGAATTCCTTCACCGCACATATGTTGGTTCATATGGGCGTCGTCGCCGTCGCCGCGCCGCTTGTCGCGCTTGGCCTGTCCGGAACAGAGTGGGATTTTTCACGGCGCTCGCGGCTTTTCTCGCCTGTGCCCGCCTCGCTCCTCGAACTCGTCGTGGTCTGGGTCTGGCATGCGCCGGCCCTGCGCGCGGTGGCCGAAACTTCGCCGGTCGCCGCTGCTGCCGAACAGGCGAGCTTTCTTGCGGCAGGGCTGATCCTTTGGCTGTCTTGTGTAGGCCACAGCGGCTATGACAGAAACGAAAGAAGTGCGGCCGGCGCGTTCGGGCTCCTGTTCACTTCGGTGCACATGACGCTGCTCGGCGCGCTTTTGGCGCTGACGCCGCGCCCGCTTTACGGGACAGGCGATGTAACCTGCCTTGGCTTGACGCTCAGCGCCGGCCAAGACCAGGCGCTCGGCGGCGTAATCATGCTCATGGTTGGCGCGGCCGTCTATCTTGTCGGGGGGCTGGCCTTGCTTGCGCGGCTTTTGGCAGCGCAGGACGCGCGCGGCCGAACCGATCGGAGGCTCGCGCGATGATCAAGTTCCACTGGAAGCACATCGCCATCGCGCTGGCGATTCTGCCCTTCGTGGCGGTGTTCGTCGCCTGGATAGGCTTCTTCAATATCGGCGCGTCGACGGGACACTGGAAGATCACCGAGTGGTTTCTGCATTTGGCCATGCGTTCGGCAGTACGCACCTACTCGCTCGCCGTCGAGGTTCCCGAACGGTTGCCCATCGAGGGCATCCAACCGGCGGCGGGACATTTCGCACGCGGCTGCGCGATCTGCCACGGCGCGCCGGGCGAACCGCGCTCGCCGTCGGTCCTGCGGATGCTGCCGCGGCCGCCCGACCTGGCGCCGGTGATGGGCACCTGGTCCGACGCCGAGCTGTTCCGCATCGTCAAATACGGGGTGCGCTTCACCGGCATGCCGGCCTGGCCCACCCAGGAGCGCGACGACGAGGTCTGGGCGATGGTCGCATTCCTGCGCGCGTTGCCGCAGATGGACGCCCCGACTTACCGCGAACTGGCGATCGGAGGCGAGGGCGGTGCGGCAATGCCCGCGAACGACTTTGAGACGGCGTTGGCGGATTGCGCGCGGTGTCACGGCCGCGACGGGCGAGGGCGTAGCGAGCACGTGCCGATCATCTCAGGCCAGCGGCAGGAATATCTGCGTGCAAGCCTTGAGGCGTTCGCCGAAAGAAAGCGCCCGAGCGGCGTCATGGAACTTGCGGCCGTCGAAGCCGACCCTCGCCTGTTTTCCGATCTCGCCCGCCATTTCGCTTCGCAACCGCCCGTTTCCGCGCCCGCCGCCGGCTCAAGCGACGCCGCGCGCGGGCGCGAGATCGCCGAACGCGGCATTCCCGAAAGAAAGGTGCCAGCCTGCTTGAGTTGCCATGGCGGCGCGCCCCGCAACCCAGTCTATCCAAAGCTCGACGGCCAGCACGCTAGCTACCTGAAGACACAGCTTCGTCTCTTTGCCGAAGGCAAGCGCGGCGGAACTCCCTACGCCCATCTCATGGAACAGACGGCAAGATCGTTGGAAGCCGATGACATAGAGGATCTTGCCGCCTATTTCTCATCGGCAAAATGAAGGGATATTCGTAGATTGGCATGAGCGAGGCGTTGGCCACGCTGGCGCAAGGCTGCCTGTGGCGTTGACCGCTGCGATGCGCCGCCTGCTGCCGAAACTTTGCCGGCATGCTCGAGATAAACTGCGGTCACAGGCGCGAGCGGAATTCATCCAGGCGCAACCTGCCGATTTCGCGGTCGACGATCGCCGTGATGTCGTGGCGTTTGATGCCGATGTCGCGCAACTCACGATCATCGAGGCGCTGCAGATCCTTGAGAGCCAGGCGTCGGCGCTCACGGACATGAAAAAAGTTCAATATCCAGGTGAACAACGAGGCCCTCGGCCTTGCGGGAGCACGGATTTGATCGAATTCGGCGCAAGAGGTCATGATCTTTGCCTTTCAATGCGAATTTGAAGTTTCGAATGTGAAAGGACTCTACGCGCTTGAAGCTTTGGTCAAAAACGACTAGTTTTCACAGCATCAGATAGTTTTATTTGAAGATGATTCATGCTCCATATCCCTGGCACGCGGGCCTTGCAGGCATTCGAAGCGGCGGGGCGGCACTTGAGTTTCACGCGCGCAGCGAATGAGCTGCATCTGACGCCGGCGGCGATCAGCCATCAAATCAAGGAATTCGAGGATCAGGTTGGCGTCCAGCTGTTCCACCGGACCAGCCGCTCCATGCGGCTGACGGAAGCCGGCGAGGTCCTGCACATGGCGACGATAGAGGCACTCACAGGGCTGACAGGCGCGGTGTCGCGCGCCCGGAAAATGGTGCGCAGTACATCACTGTTGAAGGTCACGGCCGACGCGCAGTTCGCAGCAAAATGGCTGATGCGGCGTGTGGACAGTTTCAAGAAAGCCTATCCCGACATCGAGTTGAGATTCGATATTTCCTATGAAGTGCGGGATCTGGAACTCGAAGATATCGATATCGCCATCCGTTTCGGCACCGGAAAATATCCAAGACTTTGCGCCGACCGGCTGTTTGAGAACGTCATAATTCCCGTCTGCAGCCCCCGCCTGCTGATATCCGGGCCACCGCTAAAAGAGCCACGCGATCTCTTCAGGCATACACTCGCCCATATCGAATGGTCTCGCCGCGGCGTGACCTGGCCGAACTGGAAAATGTGGATGGCCGCGGCCGGCATCGACGATTTCGACGATAGCCGCACAATCGTCTTCGACACGTCCACAGGCGCCCTGCAGGCCGCCATCGACGGCGATGCCGTCGCGCTTGCCGATTTTACCATCGTGGCCAACGATCTTTCGGAAGGCAGGCTGGTGAGGCCGTTCCAATTGGGAATCAAGATGGCTCCGGAGTTCGCTTACTTTCTTGTCTATACCGAAAGCATGGCCAACGATCCCCGCATCGTTGCCTTCCGAACATGGATCATGGACGAAGCTTCAAAAACGCAAGTATAGCCCGCAATGGACGATGCCCTGCGCGGCGGTCCAATCGCCTGTGAGGATCAAACCGGCAGGGCCGGCCCGCGCCGGCCGATCAACGCTCTGATGGTGAGCGGGGCGCCTAGCCAGTGGACACATCACTGCACATTGGATGCTCCGGTGCGGGGGCGAGTCTGGTCGAAACGTATCAACTAAGGCATTGCGAACGAAACGGAAACGATGCTCCATGCCGAGATGAACATCGCAACCCGTGATTCGAATTTCCAGTCACCTTACCTCGCCAAGCTGAACGCCGGGCAACGCGCCGCCGTGGAGCATGGCGGTGGCGGGATCGCTGGCCCTCTGCTGATCATCGCCGGCGCCGGATCGGGCAAGACGAATACATTGGCGCATCGGGTCGCGCATCTCATCGTCAACGGCGCCGATCCCCGGCGCATTCTGCTGATGACCTTTTCGAGACGCGCCGCGGCCGAGATGACCCGCAGGGTGGAGAGGATCGCCTGCGAGGTGCTCGGCGACAAGGCGTCGATCGTCACGGACGGGCTGAACTGGGCTGGCACCTTCCATGCAATCGGCGCACGGCTGCTGCGGGACTACGCGCTCGATATCGGACTCGATCCGGCCTTCACCATCCATGACCGCGAGGATTCGGCCGACCTGATGAATCTGGTCCGGCACGAACTCGGCTTTTCCAAAACGGAGAGCCGCTTTCCGACGAAGGGTACATGTCTTGCGATCTATTCGCGGGCGGTGAATTCGCAGGAGCCGCTCGACGAGGTCTTGCGCCGGAGCTTCCCCTGGTGCCGGAGCTGGAGCGCGGAACTGAAGCAGCTGTTTGCGGGCTACGTCGAGGCCAAGCAGACCGAAAGCGTGCTGGATTACGATGACCTCCTGCTCTACTGGGCCGAGATGGCGAAGGAGGTCGCCATCGCAGAGCATCTCGCATCGCGCTTCGATCACGTCCTGGTCGACGAATACCAGGATACGAACCGGCTTCAGGCGTCGATCCTGCTTGCCTTGAAACCGGATGGCTCGGGCCTGACCGTCGTCGGCGACGATGCCCAGTCGATCTATTCGTTCAGGGCCGCGGAGGTCCGCAACATCCTGGATTTCCCGCAGCAATTTGCCCACCCGGCTGAGGTGGTGACGCTCGACCAGAACTACCGCTCGACCGACGCGATATTGGCTGCCGCGAACGCTGTCATCGGCGAGGCGGCGGAGCGCTTCACCAAGGATTTGTGGACCGAACGCAGGTCAGCGGAGAAGCCAAGGCTTGTGACCGTGCGGGATGAAGCCGATCAGGCAAATTTCGTCTGTGAGACGGTGCTGGCCGAACGGGAAGGGGGGACCGCGCTCAAGGCGCAGGCGGTGCTGTTCCGGGCGTCGCATCACAGCGGCCCGGTCGAAGTCGAGCTTACAAGGCGAAACATTCCGTTTATCAAATTCGGCGGCCTGAAATTCCTGGACTCTGCCCACGTGAAAGACGTGCTCGCCGTGCTTCGTTTCGCCGAAAATCCGCGCGATCGCGTGGCCGGCTTTCGGGTTCTCCAGCTGCTGCCGGGCGTCGGACCGTCGACCGCCGGCAACGTCATCGATACCCTGGGGCAAACTCTGAACGCCGTGATCGGTCTGTCGGCCGCCCGCATCCCGCAAAGAACCGAAGCGGACTGGCCGGCCTTCGTCGACCTCTTCACCAACTTGCGGACAAAATCATCGTGGCCCGCCGATCTCGAGCAGGTCCGCCTATGGTACGAGCCGCATCTCCAGCGGATCCATGAAGACGCAACCGCCCGTCGCGCCGACCTTCTGCAGCTTGAGCAGATCGGTTCGGGCTACCCATCGCGCGAACGCTTCCTGACCGATCTCACACTCGATCCGCCCGATGCGACGAGCGATCATGCCGGCCCGCCGCATCTCGATGAAGACTACCTGATCCTCTCCACCATCCACTCGGCGAAGGGCCAGGAATGGAAGAGCGTGTGCGTCCTGAATGCCGTGGATGGCTGCATCCCGATCGACCTGGCGACTGGCGAGGAGGCCGATATCGAAGAGGAGCGCCGGCTGCTTTACGTGGCGATGACCCGGACGAAAGACAGCCTGCATCTCGTCACGCCGCAGCGCTTCTACACCCACGGTCAGGCGTCGCGTGGCGATCGCCACGTCTATGCATCGCGCACGCGGTTCATACCTGCTTCGACCCTGTCGAACTTCCAGCAGGTGGCCTGGACGGATCGCCGCGAAACAAGACCCGGGGCCGCAAAACCGGAAATCCGGGTCGATCTCGGCGCCAGGATGCGCGGCCACTGGAAATAGAAGGGCCGAGACGGGAGAATTGTGGATTAATGCTTGAGACGTCGCTCTACCCACCGGTGAAACAGTTCCTTGAACGCCTGGGTTACACCGTAAAGGGCGAAATCGGCGGATGCGATCTGTTGGCGCTGAGCGAGGATTCGCCGCCCATCGTGGTGGTGTGCGAACTCAAGCTGCAATTCAATCTTGAACTCATCCTGCAGGGCGTCGACCGAATGGCTGCCGCCGACGAAGTCTGGCTGGCGGCAAGGATGTCGGCCCGCGGAAAAGGCCGCGAGAGCGATGCCAGATTTCGAAACCTATGTCGCCGCCTCGGAATAGGACTGCTCGGCGTCACTGCCACTGACGGTGTCGAAATATTGCTGAGCCCGGCCGCGCCCTTGCCGCGACGCGATCCCAAACGGCGCTCGCGGCTGATCGACGAGCACAAACGCCGTCAGGGCGATCCCGTCGCCGGCGGCGGCTCGCGCAACCCGATCATGACGGCCTATCGGCAGGAGGCCCTGCGGTGCGCGGCAGCGCTGGCCGACGGGCCGAGGCGGCCGCGGGATTTGCGGCCCGATTTGCCGAATGCCTACAAGATCCTGCGCCGGAACGTCTATGGATGGTTCGTCTGTGTCGAGCGCGGCGTTTACGGGCTGGCCCCCGCGGGCCACCAGGCGCTGCTGAGGTGGCCGCAACAGCCCTCGATCTCGCGAGTGGTTGACCGGGGAGGGGCGACCGGCACAACCATGGCGTCACCCGTCGAGGTCTGACGGCTCCCATTTCCAACCTCTATCCGCACGGGTTGGCCTTGCGGCCAACTGGAGGCGACGGGAACGGACTGCCGGAGCACCGGTCGGATGGCGGAGATCATGCCGGACCGGAAATCCGCAAACGGGGCGACATCCTTGCCATCTCAAGGAATAGCAATCACTCGAAAGGGGCGTGGAGCTGCGATGCTGCTCTACTTCGACAGGAGAAGGGACGGCAACGGGTGGTGCCGTTTCCCGATGGCATGGAACGGTTGTTGATTTTTGTCCCGGCTTCGTCGCGCAGATTGCAAAGCGATGTTGAGTGGCACGTTCGAGAGCCTTGGGCCAACTCAGCTGTCGAGCCTGGGCGCGATGGACCGCGCCCAGTTTCCAGTCGACGAGGGGCTGCTCGAACCCGGCTTCGGTCAGCAAACGACCTATCTCTTCCGCCCGTGCGCCGCCCGAGAAATAGACACGGGCAAGAATGCTCAGGTGGCGCCTGGCCATGACGGCGCCCTCATTGTCCACGACCCGCGACTTGCCGGTTGTGAGCTTCTCCCAAAGTTCCCGCAAATTCGTCGCCCAGTTGCGGCTGGCAAAATCGCCGTCGATCACCAGCAGCTTGCCGCCGGGCTTCAGCAGCGAGAACCATTCGGCAAACGCGGTCTTCGGATCGAGCAGCGTCCAGACCAGGTGACGAGTGACGATGACATCGTAGCTCGCTCTGTCCTCAAGCGTCCGCTCGGCATCCCCTATGATGAAGCGTATACCAGCGCCGCGTTTTTGTGCCTTGGCGCGCGCCTTGGCGAGCATGGCTTCCGACCAGTCGAGGCCCGTCACCACAAATCCCAGATCGTGCATCAGATGCGAAATAACGCCTGTCCCACAGGCGAGATCCAGAGACGCCCGCCCGGCGCCGGGTCCAAGGTGCCTGCTTATGAGCGCATGCCAGGCGGCGCGCTCCTGCTCGGAAAAAATCTCGTGGCCGACTTGCAGGTCGAACGTCTCTGCGCGGTCGGACCAATAATCCCGGATTTCGTCGCGCAACGAATAGTTTGCGTGAGCCGTCATCGCCCGAAACGCTCTCCCCAAAAGCGGTAAATTGGAATTGCTCTAAAAGATAATTCTTGATTACGCAATTCATGTTTTCTAAGCCGGGCCTGCAAACTGAATTTGCGAGAGCACAAATGATTTTGAAGTCGATATTTGCAGCCGCAGTCGCCCTCGCGGCGTTCATGCCACTAACCTACGGCGCGCACGCCGAGACCGTCACCGACATCGCCGGCCGCACGGTCGAGGTGAAGACGCCGGTCGAGAACGTCATCCTCGGCGAAGGCCGGCAGATCTACCTGATCGCCGCGCTCGATACCGACAACCCATTCAAAAGGATTGTCGGCTGGCGCCAGGATTTCTCCCAAGCCGACCCCGACAATTACGCCGTTTACCTCGAAAAATTCCCCAAAATGGCGGAAATCCCGACCTTCGGCGGTTTCAAGGACGGCACACTCGATGTCGAGCAGGCCATCGCGCTTCAGCCGGACGTGATGATCATGAACATCGAGTCCAAGCAGGCGACCGAAGACGCGCAATACATCGAAAAGCTCGCCGCCGTCGGCATTCCTGTCGTCTATGTCGACTTCCGCGAGCATCCCTTCACCAACACCGAGCCGAGCATGCGCCTCATCGGCAAGCTCTTTGGCCAGGAAGAGCGGGCCGAGGCGTTCATCGCCTACCGCGCGGCCCAGATCGCACGGGTCACCGAGGTGATCGCAAAGAATGATCCAAAGCGCCCGACCGTCTTCATCGAGCGCGCCGGGGGCTATTCCGACGATTGCTGCATGAGCTTCGGCAACGACAATTTCGGCAAGTTCGTCGAGATGGCCGGCGGCCGGAATATCGCGGCGGAGCTGATCCCGGGCACCTTTGGCGCGCTTAATCCCGAACAGATCATCGCAAGCAATCCCGACCAGGTGATTGTGACGGGCGGTAATTGGGACGCCTATGTGCCGGGCGGCAAATGGGTCGGCGTCGGCCCCGGCGCGGACAAAGCGGAAGCATTGAAGAAACTCAAGGGCCTGACGGAACGGCCCGCCCTCACGGGCGTCAAGGCGGTGGAGAACGCACAGATACACGCCATCTGGCACCAGGTCTACAACAGCCCGTATCAGTTCGTCGCCATTCAGCAGATGGCCAAATGGCTGCACCCCGACCTGTTCGCCGATCTGGACGCCGAGGCGACCTTCAAGGAACTGCACGAGAAGTTCCTGCCGGTAGACTATAGGCCCGGCCATTGGGTCTCGCTCTCCGATGAACAGTGAACCTGCGGCACTGTCAGCTAAAGAAGGGCGGGGCCTCTACCGCGCCCTCGTCCTGCGCAAGCAACTCATTCTCGCGGGGCTCGCACTGGCGCTGCTCCTGAGCCTTTGTATAGACCTCGCGATCGGACCCGCGAGCTACAGCCTTGACCAGGTGGTGCTGGCGCTCCTTTCTCCCGACAGCGTGCCGCTTCAGGTACGCGTGGTGCTGTGGGAAATCCGGCTTCCCATCGCGCTGATGGCAGTGGTCGTGGGCGCAGCGCTCTCGGTCGCCGGGGCCCAGATGCAGACCATCCTCAACAATCCGCTCGCAAGCCCGTTCACGCTCGGCATTTCGGCGGCTGCCAGCTTCGGCGCCGCGCTGGCGCTCGCCTTCGGCGTCGCGCTCGTCCCCGCGGCAATCGAGTATGTCGTGCCGCTCAACGCCTTCGTGGTTGCGATGCTGACCGCGCTCGTCATCCACCTGCTGAGCCTGAAGCGCGGCGTGACGGTCGAAACCATCGTGCTTCTCGGCATCGCGCTCGTATTCACCTTCAATGCGCTGCTGTCGCTCGTCCAGTATCTCTCCTCAGAGCAGGCGCTCGCCGCTGTCGTGTTCTGGACGATGGGAAGCCTCACCAAGGCCACCTGGCCCAAGCTCATCATCACCAGTCTCATCCTTCTCGCAACGCTTCCGATATTCGCACGCCGCGCCTGGGCGCTGACGGCTCTGCGCTTGGGTGAAGACAAGGCCGCAAGCTTCGGGGTCAAGGTCTCGCGCCTGAGGCTCGAAACCATGATGATGGTGAGCCTGCTCGCCGCCATTCCCGTCGCATTCGTCGGCACGATCGGCTTCATCGGCCTGGTCGGCCCGCACATTGCCCGCATGCTGATCGGCGAGGATCAGCGCTTCTTTCTGCCTGCCTCGGCTCTCTCGGGGGCGCTTATTCTTTCGGCGAGTTCGGTCGTCAGCAAGTCGCTCATTCCAGGCACGATCTTCCCGATCGGCATCGTCACCTCGCTTGTCGGCATTCCCTTCTTCATCTCGCTGATCCTCTCGAATGTGAGACGCTCATGGTAACGATCAGGCTCGATGGTCTCGGAGCTTTTCACGGGGCGCGGCTCGTGCTTTCGGGCATTTCAACTCCCACCTTCCGAGGTGGCGAGGTGGTCGCCGTCATCGGGCCCAACGCAGCGGGCAAGTCGCCGCTCTTCAAGCGCATCCAGGGCCTTTTGAAGGGCCCCGGGAGCGTCTGTCTCGAGGGAGCGGCGAAGGGACCGGACGGCATCTGCTACATGCCGCAGGATACGGCAGCCAACGCGGTGCTGACCGTCTATGAATCGATCCTGCTCGCCCGCAAGCAGGGCTCGGCCTGGGCGGTCGGCGACGGCGACCTCGCTCTCATAGACGGCATCCTGGCCGCACTCAGCATCTCGGATATCGCCTTTCGCAATGTCGGAGAACTGAGCGGGGGGCAAAGGCAGGTGGTAAGCATCGCCCAGACCCTTGCCCGCGAACCTGAAATCCTGCTGATGGACGAGCCGACGTCCGCGCTCGACTTGCACCGGCAGGTCGAGGTGCTGAGCTTCATGCGCGGGCTTGCGCGCACGCACGGCATTGCCGTGCTGATCGCACTTCACGACCTCAATCAGGCCCTGCGCTTCGCCGACAAATGCATTGTCATCGCCGAGGGCCGGATGTTCGCCTGCGGTACGCCGGAAGATGTTGTCACGCCGGCGCTCTTGCGCGATGTGTATCGCGTCGAGGCGCGGGTCGAGCGATGCTCGCGGGGCATCGGTCACGTAATGGTGGATGGCGTCGCGGATGGAACGGCAGCGACTGCGTCGATAGCAGCTTAGCCGTCATCGGACATTCCGGCCGCCAATTGGCGTCTCGGAAGCGGGCGTTCAGCCAGAGACGAACACCCCATCTTAGGCCAGCAAGAGATCGCAACAGCGCTCGTCGAGAGACTAAGGCATTACCATGCGCGCCTCCCAGCGCCCGTCCATGACAGAGCGGCGCACGAGGTCGAGGATCAGGCTGCGGACGGCTTCCAGCGCATAGGTCGCCGGGCGGTCGGCCATCTCGCAGACATAGAGCGTGCGCGACAATTCCGGCTCGACGATCGGGCGATAATGCAGCAGGCCGCTCTCAATGTGCTCGTACATGAACAGCTTGGTGCCGATGGCGCAGCCCAGGCCGGCGGCGAGCGAGGCGCCGATGGCGTGGACCGAGTTCATCTGCAGCTTGGCGCGGCCTTCGAGTTTCCTGAGAAGGTTGGTGTCGTCCATCAGAGCACGTGCCGAGATGCCCTGCCTGAGCAGGATCATCGGCAGGTCGAGGATATCGGCGAACCGGACCGGCGTATCTCTATCGCCGATGATGGCGCGAGTGCCAACCAGCACCATCTGCTCCTCCAGCACGGCCTGGGTCTTCAGGCGCGGGTCGGCAGGCGGATTGTAGACCAGTGCGATGTCGACCTCCGATGCCATCAGATGCATCAGCGTCGAACCGGACAGACTCTCCGACAGGGAAAGCCGGACCTTGGGATAGTCGGACACGATGCGCCGCGCGAGATCCACACCGATCGCCTTGACCGCCGAATAGGCCATGCCCACCGAGACCTCACCCGCAATCTCGGTGCCGGCCTCGCGGATGTCCTTCTCCGCAGCGGACATGGCCTTGAGGATCGATTTGGCGTGGACATAAAGCCGTTCGCCGGCCGCGGTCGGTTGCAGGCCGCGCGGCTTGCGCACGAAAAGCGGCGCGCCGAACTCCGCCTCGAGATTGGCGAGGTGATGGCTGAGCGCGGACACGGCGACGCGGCAGGTCCCGGCCGCATTGGACAGCGTCCCCTGCTCGTATATGGCGGCAAAGTAGCGAAGCTGACGCGAGTCCATCGGTGGTTTCTGAATTTTCGAAAGGTGGCTTAGAAACATTATGATTTTCCGACGGCGTCCGCAACGCTAGCGTACGGCGTTCGAGGAGAATGAAATGGACCAGAGCTTCCGGCCCCTTGAGGGGATCAGGGTAGTCGAGATGAGCCACATGATCATGGGCCCGTCCTGTGGCATGTTCCTCGGCATGCTCGGCGCGGAGGTGATCAAGGTCGAGCCGCCGGAGGGCGACAAGACGCGAAACCTGACCGGCATGGGCCGTCCGTTTTTCCCGCTGTTCAATCGCGGCAAGAAGTCTGTGCAACTCGACCTCAAATCGGAGGAGGGGCGCCGCGCGCTCGACGCGCTGCTCGCCACTGCCGACGTCTTTGTCGAAAACTTCCGGGACGCTTCACTGTCGAAGATGGGCGCCGATCTCGACGAACTCCGTACGCGCCATCCGCGCCTGATCATCGCCTCGCACAAGGGTTTTCTCAGCGGTCCGTACCAGGATCGCACGGCGCTCGACGAAGTAGTCCAGATGATGACGGGCCTCGCCTACATGACCGGGCCGACCGGACGGCCGCTGCGGGTCGGCTCCTCGGCCAACGACATCATGGGCGGGCTGTTCGGTGCATTCTCCGTGCTGGCGGTGCTGATGGAGCGCAAGGAGACCGGCAAGGGCCGCAGCCTGCGCGTCGGCCTGTTCGAGAACTGCCTGCTTCTGGTCGCTCAGCACATGGTGCAGTTCGAACTCGAGGGCACCAACCCGCCGCCGATGCCCGAGAGGACCTTCTCCTGGCCGGTCTATGACATCTTCGATACGGCTGACGGCCGCCAGATGTTCGTCGGCGCCGTCACCGAGGGGCAATGGACGGCGCTGTGCCAGTTGCTGGGGCTCGACGAATTGCTCGCCGATCCCGGGCTGCAGGCGCGCATGGATCAGATAGACGCGCGCGCCCGGACGATCCCTATAGTGGCAAGGGCCATCGCATCGCGTCAGTCGGAACAGCTTGCTGAGGCCTTCGAAAAGCTCGGCATTCCATATTCGCCGATCGCCAAGCCGTCGGACATGTATTCGGACCCGCACGTGATGCGGCCGGGAGGACTGGCGACATCGAGACTGCCGGACGGCCAGAGCTTCCGAGCGCCTTCGCTGCCATTCGACGTCGATGGGATCATGCTGACGGGCGGCGGCGACGTGCCGGCGCTGGGACAGGATACGGGCGCGGTGTTGGGATCGCTCGGTCTCGACGCTGAGGCGATCGGCAAGGCGCAGGGCGCAGCGAGAAAAGCGGCATGAGCCAGGTTGCCGTAGCCTATCCTGCCGATCGAGTGAGCCTGCGCGAGGTTGGCCTGCGTGATGGGCTGCAATTGGTGAAGAACTGGCCGTCGACAGACGAGAAGCGCGAATGGCTGGCGCGCGAGCATGCCGCCGGCGTGCGCCATTTCGAGGTGGGCTCGTTCCTGCCGGCGAGCCGCATGCCGCAATTCGCGGACGTTCGCGAATTGGTCGACGCCGTCTCGCGGCTCGAAGGCGCGCGCTCGGCGGCCCTGGCGCTCAACGAGCGTGGCGTGGCCGATGCATTCGAGACGGAAGTGGACGAAATCGTCTGCGTGATCTCGGCGACCGAAGAGCACAGCCAGGCCAATATGCGCCGCTCGCGCGCCGAGGCTATCGACCTGGTGCGCATGGCGGCGCGGATGCGCGATGAGCGCGGCCACAAGGCGATCGTGAACGCCGGCATCGCCATGGCGTTCGGCTGCTCCATCGCCGGCGAGGTCGATCAGGCCGAAGTGTTGCGGCTGGCCGGGGCCTGCATTGAGGCCGGGGCCGACATCGTCGGTATCGCCGACACGGTCGGCTTCGCGGGGCCCCGCCAGGTGGCGGAGCTCTCGGCAGCCATGGCGCGGCTTTCCGGCGGTGCCTTCATCGTCCATCTTCACGACACGCGCGGCATGGGGATCGCCAATGCATCCGCTGCGCTCGACGCCGGCTGCCGCGTGCTCGACGGGTCGCTCGGGGGGCTCGGCGGCTGCCCGTTCGCGCCGGGCGCGACAGGCAATGTTGTCTTCGAGGATTTGGTCTTCCTCTGCGAGACCAAGGGATTCGCGACCGGCATCGATCTCGACGCGCTGGCCGCCGCCCGGTCCGTGCCGAAACACGCCATGCCGGAGGAGAAGTTCTATGGCGCCATCGCGCGCGCGGGCCTGCCCCGCGCGCTCGACTGGCGCGCCTGACCGGGAGTGAGGCCCGGAGCGTCATCCAAGAAACCAAGGGAGGAAATACCATGAACCGCTACACAGCAATGCTCGCAGCCACGCTGCTGCTCTCGACCTCGGCCGTCACCGTATCGCAGGCGGCAACGCCCATGCGCTGCAGCCATCAATTGCCGCCCGCGCATCATATCGCCATCGTCGTCGACAAATGGGCTGCGGAGGTCGAGAAGCTCTCCGAAGGCGAACTCGACGTCCAGGTGTTCGGGGCCGACAGCCTGGTCAAGGCCAACGACAACATTCTTTCCGTCGCCAAGGGTGACATCGAGTGCGCGTTCTCGCTCAATTTCCAATGGGGCAAGACGCTGCCGATCATGAACGTCACGGTCGGCCCCTACACAATGTCCTCTATCGAGGCATGGAAGAAATGGCCGACATCCGAAGCTGCCGCCTTCCTGGAGGAGAAGCTCGCTGAAAAGGGCGTCAAGAACATCGCCTGGATGTTCCAGACCAATACGAGCGTGTTTACCTCCAAGGGTAAGGCCCTGGTTACGCCGGACGACTTCAAGGGAATCAAGATGCGCGGCATCGGGCCTGCTTTCGATCGCGGCCTGACGGCAATGGGCGCGACCACCGCCGCTATGCCTGGCAGCGAAGTCTACCAGGCGCTGGCGACCGGCGTCATCGACGCAGCCATAACCGACGTCGCCGCCGCCTATTCGCGCAAATATTTCGAGGTGCAGGATCACATGACGGTGGTGCCTGTGCTGGCCGCCTATCTGCACGGCTATGTCAATCCGGCCTGGCATGAAGGCTTGAGCGACAAGTCCAAGGCGGCGCTGAAGCAGGCCGGTGAAGCCGCCTCGCAATGGGCACTCGAAGCCTCCATCCAGGCCGCGGCGGACGCGCCGAAGCAGTTGGAGGAAAAGGGCGTCAAGGTCCACATCGCCACCGACGCCGAGAACGAGGCATTCAAGGCGGCGATGCAGCCGGCCTTTGCCGAAGGTTTCGCGGAGGAAACAGGCGAGGACGGCAAAGTGCTGCTCGGACTGATCGAGAAGATCCAGTAGTCGCCGTGTCGGGAGACATGTCTACCGACGGGGAGGCGCCGCGCGCCTCCTCGTTTCCCGAACGCGCCGCTGCGGCGATTTCGCGCCTCGGCGGAGCATTGAGTGCACTGCTGATCCTGGTGGTTCTGGCGATCACCGCCGTCGGCGTCTTCAACCGCTACTTTCTCGGCAGGCCGCTCATGGGCGTCGACGAGGCGACCGGCTTCCTGGTGGTCGCCATCGTCATGTTCGGAGCGGCCGAGGCCTTGAGACGCGGCGACCATATCCGGATCGACGTGCTGTTCGCCCATGTCAGGCCCAAGGCGCGCTGGTGGCTCGAATTGTGGTCGCTCGCCAGCGTGATCGTCTTCGCCGCGCTGCTGCTCGTCACCTCCTGGCATACCGTCATGTTCTCGCGCCAGTTCGGCGCCTATTCGACCGGCTATCTCAGCCTGCCTATGTGGATCCCGCAATCGACCATGGTCGCCGGCGCCGTGTTGCTCGGGCTCGCCGCATTGGCCGCGATGCTCAGGCTGTTCGGCGGGACGCGGCCATGACGACCTTTCTGATCCTCGGCTTTCTCGTCCTCCTGCTCCTGACGGGCATGCCGATCTTCGCGGCGCTGGGCCTGTCCTCCGCTGCTGTCCTGATGATCTACGAGGGCAGGATTGATTCGATCGCCGACACGATCTTCGCCAGCCTCAACAACCCGCTGCTGGCCACGATCCCGATGTTTGCCTTCATGGCGCATGTCATGATCAAGGCGAAGGTGGTCGACGATCTCTACGACATGGCCAACAGGCTGGTTGGACACATCAAGGGCGGGCTGGGCTTCGCAACCATCTTGTCGTGCACGATCTTCTCCACGATTTCGGGCTCGTCGGTCGCGACCGCCCTGACGATCGGCTCGACCGCGATCCCTCAGATGCAGCGCTTCGGCTATCGCCCGCGCGACACTTACGGCATCATCGCCGCCGGCGGCACGCTCGGCATCCTGATCCCACCGTCGGGGCCGATGATCCTCTATGCGATCGTCACCGACGCCTCGATCGGCGCGCTGTTCCTGGCGGGCATGATCCCCGGACTGATCATGGCCGCCGTCTTCGCCGTATTCTCGTGGTTCCAGGCAAACGCACATGGCGAGACGAAGACGCAGGCCTGGCCCGGAACGAGGGTGGTGCTTGCCGCCTTCGTAAAGTCGATCTGGGCCGTGATGATGCCGCCCATAATCCTCGGAGGCATTTATCTCGGCATCTTCACCGCGGCCGAAGCGGCGGCTGTCGGCGCGGTCTATGCGCTTCTCGTCGCGCTTCTGGTCTATCGCAACGTATCAATGGCGGATCTCTGGGACTGCACCTGGCAGACCATGCGCACCAGCGCCATGCTGTTCATGATCATCGCAGGCGCGGGACTGTTCGGCCATGCGGTGACAATCATCCGCCTGCCGGCCGAGATCATGGAGGGCGTGACTGCGCTCGGCCTGTCGCAGACCGGCTTCATCCTGGTGGTCATGCTGGCGATCTTCGTGCTCGGCATGTTCCTCGAGACGATCGCCATAATCCTGATCACCACGCCGATCGTTCTGCCGGCCATGGTGGCGCTGGACGTCAATCTGATCTGGTACGGCGTCATGCTGATGATCAATCTGGAATTGGCGCTGATCACGCCGCCGGTCGGGATTAACCTGTTCGTTATCAAGGGCATCACCAACGCGCCGCTGTCGCAAGTCATCCTCGGCTCCTCGCCTTACGTGGCGCTGCTGATCGGCGGGCTCGTGCTGATCTGGGCCTTCCCGCAACTGTCGCTTTGGCTGCCGACAAGCGCAGGATTCGGGCGATAGCCTCAGTAATGGGCAGCCCGTATCCGGCACGTCAGGGTCGCAGGCGGGGTGTGCAATATTGGGCAGTTTTTTGGCTACGGCGATCTGCTGATCCGCATCGAGACGGAAGATGGCCTTGCGTCAGAGGCACGCCCGCTGATGATCGCCAGGCCGTTGCCCCTTAATGCAGGTGTTTAAGCTTGTCGGGGTTCCGCACCACATAGATTGCTGCAACCTTTCCGTTCTCGATTTCGAGCGCGGTCGTCTGGAGTTCGCCATCGGCCTCCAGCGTAATGAAACCGGGCAAGCCGTTGACGAAACCGGCACGAACAAGTTTCGAGCCATTCTTCTGGAACTGAGCCGCCAGATTTTCATGAACCTTCATGACGGCATCAAAGCCGAAGATCGGCTGCATGGCTGCTGGACGCTTGCCGCCGCCATCGGCATGGACGCTGACATCGGCCGCCAACATCGCACCAAGCGACTTCATGTCGCCGCTACGAGAGGCATTGAAGAAAGCCTCGGCGAGCTCGAGGCTGCGTTGTTTTTCCACCTGGAAACGTGGCCTCGCCTCGCGGACATGGGTGCGTGCGCGGGCGGCAAGCTGACGGCAAGCGGCGGGGTCGCGCTGGATGGTGGCCGCGACTTCCTCGAACCCCAGCCCGAACACGTCATGCAGCAGGAAGGCCGCCCGCTCGAGCGGAGAAAGGCGCTCCAGCGCAAGCATCAGCGGCAAGGTGACGTCTTCCTCTTCCTGCTCTTCCATGACGGGATCGGGAAGCCAGGGGCCGACATAGGTCTCGCGCTGGCGCCGCGCTGATTTGAGCTGATCGAGGCAAAGCCGCGTGACAGTGCGGCGCAGGAACGCCTCGGGTTCACGCACCTCGCCGCGGTCGGCCCTCATCCAGCGGATGAAGGCCTCCTGCACAACGTCCTCGGCGTCAGCCACGGAGCCAAGCATGCGGTAGGCGACGCGCATGAGCTTTGGACGCAGCGGGTCGAAACTCGCCGCTGCATCCTCGTGCCTGACGCCTTCCATCAGGCGGCCGCCTTAGCCTGAATGGACTTTGCGGCCGCCGGATCGACGAACAGCCCGAAGCCGACCGCGAGGCGGTTCCATCCGTTGATGATGTTGATCATCAGCGTGAGCTTCACCTGCTCCTCTTCCGAAAACTCTTGGCTCAAGGCTTCATAGGCGCTTTGATGCGTGTGTCCCTCGGAGAGCCGCGTCAGCGCCTCGGTCCAGCCGAGCGCGGCGCGTTCGCGCTCGGTATAGCATGGAGCTTCGCGCCAGGCAGACAGCAGGTAGAGACGCTGTTCGGTTTCTCCCTTCTCGCGCGCTGCTGCTGTGTGCATGTTGAGGCAGTTGGCGCAGCCGTTGATCTGGGAGGCACGGATCTCCACGAGCCCGACGAGGCTCGGTTCCAGGCTCGAATGGATGGCGAGCGATGTACCCATCCAGCTCTTCATGAGCGAGGGGGCTACGGCGAAGGGATCAAGTTTGGCAGTCATGGTTCGTTTCCTTCTGTTGGTTCCGACATCATGACGAGGCAGGATCTGCCAATGTGACATACACGCCCGATTTTTTTCGATTCGCCGCCAACCGCGAAAGCGGTCGCTATGGTGCGACACTCAAATTTCACTGCGTATTTCAGGCTTTGAGATGAACCGTTACGAGCACGGTACATTCCGCCCCTTGCTCGAATTGCGTCGCCACGCGCAGCCAGTTGCCGAAGCATGTCAGTCTAGCGGCCGCGATCGCGTCCTTTTGGCTCGGCATCTGGAATTCGGCGCCTTCGCGCAGCCAATGCATGCCGTCCGGCGATATCTCGATCCAGCCTTTCGGCGACGCGCCGATCGGCTGTTTGAGCGCCCGGATGAAGAACACCGCCTCGCGCGCCCAGCCGGCTTCGTAAGGTTCGCTGGCCGCGTTGCCGGTCCAGCGTTCGTTGCGGGCGATCACTGCCGTGATGTTCTCGGGCAGCATCAGAAGTCCCCCGATATGCAGATGGAATCGACGTAGAGGAAGGCGCGCTTTGCCACGTCGGTTTCGGCGAACAGGCAGAAATTCAGCATGCACCAGAGGTTCTTCATCGCCGGGATGCGGATGGACTCGAAACCGGACAGGTCGAAGCTTCGGTCGTTGCAGTAGAGGCCCAGCGCCCGCATCGATTCCAGGTCGAAATCGAAGCGCAGATAGCTCCAGTTCACCTTGGTCGCTATCTCGTTGTAGCAGAGCCGCTGCCCGCCATCCGGCAGGTCGAGCCAGCCTTCGGGCGCCAGGTGATAATGGCTCAACGTCTTTTCGCCGGCGCCGACCGGCTTGAACCGCGTCGTCTCGCGCTTGTACTGCCATTTCTGCAGATGCTTGCCGTCGGCGGCGTTGAGAAAGCGCAGATGCGGCATCACCCGCTCGCCGTCGCCGTCGCGGTCGCCGCCTTGCAGATCGAACAGGAAGCCGATCGAACGCACGTCGGTTTCCGACAGTTTGAGCTCGCTCGCTTCCGGCTTGAAGGTGAAATAGAGCTCGAAGCGGATCGGCCCGCGCTTGCGGAAGGTGTGGCGCTTGATGGCGACGTTCTGCGCGCCGGGCCTGGCCCGCGTCGCGATTTTCAGCGCGTAGGAAGAGTCCATGCCGCCGTGCGAGCCGGCATCCCAATGGCCGAGCGTGGAAAGCATGGCGCTGGAATGCTGCGCATAGCCCGGCAGCATCGTATCGAGGTCGTCCTCGTAATTGCCGACAAGCTGCGACCAGCCGCAATGCCCGCGCGAGAAATCGTCGAAGGAGATGATCCGGGGGAGGGGATCGAAACGGCTCAGAGCCGGATCGGCGCGCAATATAGCGAGGCGCATCGCTTCGGCCATGTCGGCCGCGGCAAGACCGGCAGGTGCTTTCATCCGGCCCTCAATTTTTTCACTGCGTCCCAATCGATCTCGATGCCGAGGCCCGGCCCGGTCGGCACCGGCAGGAGGCCGTTCTTCTGCCGGTCGGCGCCCGGCGCCGCGCCAGTGATCGCGGTCTTGAACGGGCTGGAATCTGTCTCGCACTCCATCGCGCGCAGATTCGGCATCGCAGCGGCGAGATGCACGCTGGCAGTCTCGCACACGACGCCCGACATGCCGATATGCGGCGCGTACTGGACATCGTGGGCCGCCGCGAATTCAGCCATGCGGCGCGTCTCGGTGATGCCGCCGGCGCGCGCGACATCGGGCTGGAGGTAGGAAAGCGTGCGATTTTCGACCAGCCGCATCGCCTGATCGAGGGTGTAATTGCTTTCACCTGCCGCGAGCGGCGTGGCGCAACGGCGATGCAGCTCCTCGTAGCCGCGTTCGTCCTCGGGGCGGAGCGGCTCCTCGAACCAGAAATAGGCGTTGTCGGTAAGCGCGCGGCCGACCTCTACCGCTTCCTCCAGCGTGTAGGCCCAGTTGGCGTCGACGCACAGTTCGATGTCATCGCCCGCCCGTTTGCGCAATCGCTCGATCCGCCGCCGCGCTTCCTTCACCGGGTTGGCGATCTTGACCTTGATGCGCGGAAATCCCTTTTCGAGATAGCGGTCGAGCTCGCGATCCATGAACTCGTCGCTGCCCCAATTGACGGAGGCGGCGTAAACCGGGACTTCGGTGCGGCCGACGCCGCCGAGCAGGCGATGTACCGGCAGGCCGGCAATCTTGCCGAGAATGTCCCATAGAGCGATGTCGACGCCGGCGATCGCCTCGAACAGCATGCCTCCGGAGCGGCCGGACAGGGCGCGGCGCATGGTCCGCCAGTGCGCCATGATATCGGTGGGGTTGCCGCCGACGAGCCGAGGCTTGAGCGATGTTTCGATGAGATCGGCGTAGGCTTTCGGCGAAAATCGCGCCAGCGCCTCACCCACGCCGGTGATGCCGGCGTCCGTGCGCACCTCGACAAGCACGATCGAAACCTCGGTGTACTCCCCCCAGGACGTCACTGTCGGCTGCGGCAGCTTCTGCGTCAGCGGATGCGCAATCACATCGGTGATGCGGATGTCCGCCCTGTCGCTGCCGCCAACCGTCAACTCGTTCTCTCCCGCGTGTCGCATCGCGGCCACCCCGATGGCCGACGCTGGAGTTTCTAGCGAGCGCCAAGCAGCTTGGCAACTGATAAACTTAGTTGCTAAGCTATAAAATGCTGTGCTAGCTGTTGCGCAATCGAGGATGCGAATGACCGCAAGTCCGACACGAAAGCCGATCTTCTCCGCCAAGCTCGCGAGCCCGCTGCGGCTGGCGGACGCAGTGTCGGATGCGATCGCGGCCGCGTTGTTCGACGGCCGGATCGCGCCTGGCGAGGCGCTGCCACCGGAAGGCGAGATCGCAAGGGAGTTTGGCGTCTCGAAACCGATCGCCCGCGAGGCGCTGCGCCAGCTTACCTCCGCAGGGCTGATCTCCACACAACAGGGCAAGGTCGCACGCGCCAAGGCGCTCAACGGCGAACCGCTCGAGCGCATCTACGGCTATGCGGTGCGATCGAGCCTGGAGCGGCTGCGCGAAGCCAACGAGATGCGCCGGGTGATCGAAACCGGCATTGCGCGGCTTGCCGCGGAGCGCCGCGACCAGGCCGGGCTGGACGCGATGAAGCAGGCTCTGGCCGACATGCGCGCCTCGCTTCGCGAACCGTCCGGCTTCACCGAGGCGGACATCCTGTTCCACCTCGGTCTCGCCATGGCGACAGGCAATTCGATGATCCGCGTCCAGATGGAAGGCTTGCGCTCCGTGCAGCGCGAGGTCTCGGAGCTTTTCTCGCGCCGCGCCAACCGCACCGACGCGGACTGGAACGCGACGATCGAACGCCATCAGGCGATCTACGAGGCGATCGTGGCAGGCGATGCCGATCTTGCCGAACAGAAGATCAGGGTTCATTTCGAGGCGGCCGACATCGCCTCGTTCGAAGTCGCCGACAAGCTTGCGGCTGCGAAACGATGAGCGCGGACCGTTTTTCGCTGGAAGGCAAGCGGGCGCTGGTGACCGGCGCCAGCTCAGGCATCGGCAGGGCGATCGCGCTTGGCCTGGCAGAGCATGGAGCGGGCATCGTGCTGCACCACTTCGGCGATGCGCAGGGCGCGGCCAAGGTCGCAGATGAGATCGGTCGAGGCACGCCTGTCGTGGAGGCGGATTTCACCGATACCGCTGCCGTGTCGGTGTTCGCCGATGACGTGCTGGCGAACCATGGCCCGATCGACATCCTGATCGCCAATGCCGCCATCGAGCGGCGGATGCCCTGGCAGGAGACGTCGCTGGAACATGTTGCGGCGCATGTCGCGGCGAATTTCACTTCATTGCTGATGCTGACGCGCCGGCTCGTGCCGGCCATGGCGGAGCGCGGCTGGGGCAGGGTGGTTGCGACCGGCAGCGTGATGGCCACGCGCCCGCGCGCGGAAACCGTGGTGTACGCCTCCATCAAGGCGGCGCAACTGGTCGCCATACGCGCCATCGGCCGCGAGGTCGCGGGCCACGGCGTGACCATGAATGTCGTGTCGCCCGGCGCGATCGAAACCGAAGCGACGGCGCATCGCTACGCCGATGCCGCGTTCCGTTGCGCCGTGATGGCGAAAATTCCGGTGGGGCGGCAGGGCCGTCCGGACGATCTCGTCGGCGCTTTCGTCTTCCTCTGCAGCGATGCCGCGAGCTACGTCACCGGCGCCGACATTCCGGTCGATGGCGGCTGGACGATAGGCGATGCGCCCGGCGCGCTGCCCGGAGAGACGGCATGACCGGCGTGCCGAAAATCTCCGTTTTCCACGACGGGCGCGACCGGGTCGGCGAGAGCCCGCTTTGGGATGCCGGCTCGGCTTCGTTGTGGTGGGTCGATATCGAAGGCAAGGCGCTGCGCCGCAAGCATGTGGCGAGCGGACGGCTGGCCAGCTTCGATCTGGATATCATGCCCGGGGCGCTGGCGCTCGATGAGGATGGCTCGGTCATCGTCGCGGCCGGCGCCGGCTGGTATCGCTTTGATGCCAAGACTGGCGCGTTGAGCCTGATCGCCGAGGTGACCACGCCGCGTCCAGAAATGCGCATGAACGACGGCGTTGTCGATCCGGCCGGCCGATTCTGGTCCGGCACAATGCACATGCCGCCCGAACGCGAGCCGGTGGGGACCCTTTACGCGTTTGACGGCGACAAGGCCGTGGCGACGGTCGAGGGTCTTCGCACGCAAAATGGCTGCGCGATCTCTCCAGACGGCAAGACGTTCTACCTCGCCGACAGCCACCCCGCGGTCCGTACGATCTGGGCGTTCGATTTCGATGCCAGTACGGGCGTGCTCGCCAATCGCCGCGTCTTCCACAAACCGTCGCGCGGGCGGCCGGACGGCGCCTGCGTCGACGCCGACGGCTGCTACTGGTTCGCGGCTGTCGAGGGCGGATGCATCACTCGGCTCGACTCCGGCGGCAACGAGATCGCGTCGATTGACCTGCCTGTATCGCGCCCGACCAAGCCCGTTTTCGGCGGCGATGATCTCTCGACCATCTTCGTCACCTCGATGAGCGCCGGGCTCGATGCCGCCCAGCTTGCACGCGAGCCGCTGGCCGGGTCGGTCCTTGCCGTCGAGGCCGGCGTGCGCGGCTTCGCCCAGCCGCATTTCAGGAGAACGCCCGCACGGCAAGCCGCCGCCGCGGGTTCGTAAAAACGGCTATCGAATCCAGGGAGGAGACCACATGAAAGCCGCAAGAACATATTTGACAGCATCGGCACTGGCGATCGGCCTGATGTCGACGTCCGCACTGGCGGAGGAGCTTCGCTTCACCGTCTGGTCCGGCAACGAGGCGCATCTGAAGATGCTGAACGGCATTGCCGAAAGCTTCAAGGCCACGCACCCGGACGTCACGGTGAAGTTCGAGACCATCCCGGCGGCCGACTACACCCAGAAGCTCACCTTCCAGATCGCCGGCGGCAATCCGCCGGATCTCGGCTGGATGATGGAAGACGCGGCGCCGACCTTTGAGAAAGCCGGCGTCCTGATGGACATCGGGCCGTCGGTGAAAGCCGCCGAAGGCTACGATTTCGGCGACCTTTCGCAGGCCGCGATGGGCCTGTGGCAGGATGGCGAAAAGGTGTACGGCATTCCGTTCTCCACCTCGCCCTTCATGATCTACTACAACAAGGCGATGTTCGACGAAGCCGGTCTCGACGACCCGCTGGCGCTCGCCGCCAAGGGCGAGTGGAACATGGACAAGTTCCAGGAAGTCGCCAATAAGCTCACCGAAGCCAATCCGGGCAAATGGGGCTTCGAGTTCAAGGATGGCGAGGGTTACGCCTCGCGTGTCATGCACGCGCTGATGCCGCCGATCCGCGCCTATGGCGGCGATGCCTGGGCAAATGGAGAATGCGGTTTCGACAAGCCGGAAGCCGTTGCCGCGGTGACGCAACTGCACGACATGGTGTTCAAGGACAAGTCGATCGTGCCGCCGGGAGAGCAGGGCGACTACTTCTCCGGCAACTCGGCGATGACGATCAACCAGATTTCGCGCGCGTCGAAAATGCCCGAAGCCGGCTTCGAATGGGGCATCGCTCCGCTGCCGGCCGGCCCGGGCGGTGAATCTCCCGTGATCGGCCAGGCCGCGATCGTCGTCTTCGACCAGGGCAAGCAGAAGGATCTCGCCGCCGAGTTCGTCGCGCACATGACGAACAAGGAGAACGTCGCCACAATGGCGCAGTTCTTCCCGCCGGCGCGCAAGAGCGTTCTCGAAAGCGATGCCTTCATCAACAGCAACAAGCTGATCCCGGCCGACCAGATGAAGAACCTTGGCGCCGCGATCGCGGCCGGCAAGGTGCTGCCGAGCCACGAGAAGAGCCCGCAAATCCTCGCCGCGATGGCGCCGCGCATCGATGGGCTGTGGAAGGCCGACGCAAATGTCGAGGAGTCGCTGAAGGCCGTCTGCGCGGCGATTCAGCCTCTGCTGTAGCGACTGGCCGATGACCGAGACCGCTCTCCAGCAAACCACGGCGCGCCCCAAGGACGCGCCGTGGCTTTCCTTGAAATACAGGGAGATGCTGGAGGCCTGGCTGTTCATCAGCCCGACGCTGATCGGCTTTCTGATCTTCTTCCTCGGGCCGCTGGTCGCCGTCGTCTACTATTCGATGACCGAGTGGAACCTGCTGACCCAGCAGGCTACATTCGTTGGCCTCGACAATTTTCACGACGCGTTGTTCGTCAATCCGGATTTCTGGCACGTCGTGCGCAATTCGGTGATCTTCGCGCTCGGCCTGGTGCCGCTGAACATGGCGCTGGCGCTTACGCTGGCGCTCGCGCTGTCGCGGCCGTTCTTCGGCGTCGTGTTCTTCCGGACCGTCTTTTTCGCCCCGGTGATCACCTCGGCGATCGCCTGGGCGATCGTCTGGAAGTTCCTGCTGCAGGGCGAAGCGGGCGCGGTGAACCAGATGCTCGCCTGGATCGGCATCGACGGTCCGAACTGGCTGCGGGAGCCCAACTGGGCGATGGCGGCCGTCATCGTCACCCGCGTCATCAAGATGGTCGGCCTGAACATGATCCTCTACATCGCCGCGCTGCAGGCAATCCCGCGCGACTATGAGGAAGCAGCGCGCCTCGAAGGCGCTTCACGCTGGCAGATCTTCCGCATGATCATCTGGCCGCTGCTGGCGCCGACCACGCTCGTCATCATGGTCATCACAACGATCGGCTCGTTCAAGGTGTTCGACCACATCTATCAGATGACCGGCGGCGGGCCGGAAAACGGCACGCTGGTGCTCGCCTATTACATCTACCAGCAGGGCTTTGAATTCTTCGACGTCGGCTATGCGTCGGCGCTGGCGATGATCATGTTCATCATCGTCATGGTGCTGACTGTGGTGCAGGTCACGGTGCGGCGAAGGGGAATGCAATGACCCAGCGCCAGATCCGGATCATCTACCGCACCTGCTGGACGTTGGCGCTGCTCATCGTCGCGATCCCGTTCGTTTTTCCCTTCCTGTGGATGGTGTCGGCCGGCTTCAAGAGCGTCACGGAGATCTTCGGCGCGCCGAGCCTCATTCCCCGCGTCTGGCGGTTCCAGAACTTCGTCGAGGTTTTCACCTATCAGCCATTCGCGCGACAATATTTCAACTCGATCTACATCGCCCTTGCGGTCACGGCGGCTACGCTCGTCATTTCGTCGCTGGCCGGCTATGCGCTGGCGCGCATGCGCTTCGCCGGCGCCGGTTTGCTGATGCTGTTCCTCGTTTCGGCGCTGATGGTGCCGGAGGAAGTGACCATCATCCCGAACTTTTTCCTCATCAAGTGGATGGGATTGATGGACACGCATTGGCCGCTGATCCTGTTGCCCACATTCGGCCCGCACGGCGTGATGGCGACGTTCCTCATGCGCCAATATTTCCTGGCGTTGCCGAAGGAACTGGAAGAGGCAGGCAGGATGGACGGCCTGTCGCGGCTCGGCATCTGGTGGCGCATTGCGCTGCCCATGTCGCGCCCGGCGCTCGCCGCCGTCGCGATCATCACCTTTCTGTTCTCGTGGAACCTCTTCCTTGAGCCGCTTATCTTCCTGAGTTCGCTCGAAATGTTCACGCTGCCGCTGGCGCTTTCGAATTTCACGGACACTTACGGCCTGCCGCTCTGGAACCTGCAACTCGCCGCGACCACCCTGGCGGTGGTTCCGATCCTGATCGTCTACCTGATCGCGCAGCGCCAGATCATCGAAAGCTTCGCGCTGTCGGGCGTCAAAGGTTAAAGAAGAAGGAAGTCTCAGTGACCGGTCTCGTCCTCAAGGATCTGAAAAAGCGCTTCGGCGGCACCCAGGTGATCCGTGGCGTCGACCTCACGATCGAGGATGGCGAGTTCACCGTCTTCGTCGGCCCGTCCGGCTGCGGCAAGTCAACGCTGCTGCGAATGATCGCTGGGCTGGAGGACATCACCAGCGGCGAGCTCTACATCGGCAACCGGCTGATGAACGACGTGCAGGCGGCCAAGCGCGGCGTGGCGATGGTGTTCCAGTCCTACGCGCTCTACCCCCATCTCAACGTGCGCGACAATATGGGCTTCGGCCTCAAAGTGCGAAAAGTGCCGGTGGCGGAGCGCGAGAGGCGCGTCAAGGAGGCTGCGGCGACGCTGAAGCTCGACGCGCTGCTGCACCGGTATCCGCGCGAACTCTCAGGCGGCCAGCGCCAGCGCGTCGCGATCGGCCGCGCCATCGTCGGCAATCCGGACGTGTTCCTGTTCGACGAGCCGCTGTCCAACCTCGACGCGGAATTGCGCGTCCATATGCGTTCCGAGATCGCATCGCTGCACAAGCGGCTGTCGACCACGATGGTCTATGTCACGCACGATCAGATCGAGGCGATGACGCTCGCCGACAAGATCGTCGTGCTGCGCGACGGGCTGATCGAACAGGTCGGCTCGCCGCGCGAACTCTACGAGCGGCCGGGCAATCTGTTCGTCGCCCAATTCATCGGCAGCCCGAAGATGAACATACTGCCGGCGGCGAGCACCCGGTTGCTGGCGCCGTCGTCAACTCCGCCGGCTTCGGCCGAAAGCGTCGGGGTTCGGCCCGAACATCTGGTGGTCGTGGAGCCCTCGGATAATGTCCTGCGCGGCAGTATCGCGTTGAATGAATACACCGGCGCCGTGACGTTATTGCATGTCGAACTGCCGGATGGATCGACCTGTCTCGTCGTCCATGATGGCAAGGACCTCCCGGCGTTCGGCAGCGAGATCGGCCTTATGGCCGATCCGCAGAACCTTCACTTTTTCGATCGAAACGAAGTGGCTGCAAAGAACCGCTCTGGGTAGCGGAGCAGCTACTGACTTTGCTCACGCTCAAAAACCTGCGGGTTGCTGCTCGTGAACGGACATCATTGATCCTCAGCGGTCGTTTTTCGCCATGCTCTCAGTCGTCGCCAGTGGAAAGTTACCCCAGGTAACTTGCGCATCAATCGGGCGGATCTGCGCCAAGACTGCGATTGTCAACAAGTCTCGAGTTTTCCCGCCGAGCCCAATCCGTGTTTAAGTACCGACGATTCCTGTCTCCTTTGCCTGTTTGCATGTTATGTCGCTTTCAAATTTCATTTACCGCCCCTTCGAGACGCTCATCCGTCCGCTGGACATTCCTCCCACGCCGCTGCCGGCGAGCGGGCCGTTCGCGCTTCTCCTGCATTTCGCCCGGATGTTCCGCGGCGTCCTCGTGGCCGTTGCCCTCCTCATGGTGGCGATCGAGGGGATCAACCTGGCGACGATCTGGGGCATTTCGTTCATCGTGGACGGGGTGAGCACGAAGGGTGCAGTCGCTTTCCTTCAGCAGGACTGGCCGACATTGGCCGTCCTTGGCGTACTGATATTCCCCGTGCTGCCGCTGCTCATCTTCCTCGGCAATACGTTGAACTCGCAGGCAGTGGCCGTGTGCATGCCGGCGGCGATGCAATGGCAGGGCCACAAGGCGGTGGAACGCCAGGACCTTGCTTTCTTCCAGGATCTCTTCGCTGGTCAGGTCGCCTCGCGCATTTCGCAAGTGGCGTCCGCCGTGCAGCAGCAGATCGTCGTATCCTTTTACAGGATACCGCTTTTCCTCGTTCAGTTCGTCGGCTCGCTTGTCCTGCTTGCCGCGCTCTCCTGGCCGCTGGCGCTTCCGGTCTTCGTCTGGATCGCGGCCAACATCACCCTCGCAGTGGCGGCGGTGCCGCATTTTTCCGAACGGTCGCGCAAGACAGCCCGCGCACGCAGCCTGATCGTCGGCGCGATGACCGACCTCTACAGCAACATCCAGATGGTCAAGCTGTTTGCGGCGGAAGACAGCGAGGCAGGTGCGATGCGGACATTCATGGAGAATGCGGTCGAGACCCAGCAGCGGGAACGGCGCATCCACCTGACCACCGACACGGGCGTCGTCCTGCTCAACGTTCTCCTCTCGCTCAGCAACTTCGCCATAGGGTTCTGGGGACTTGTCGCCGGCTTCGTCACTCTTGGCCAATTCGTCGCCTCGATCGCCATCGTCCAGCGGCTCGCCGCCAACTCCCGAACCTTTCTGCAGATGGGCCAGCAGATCTTCCAGGCGGTGGGCACGATCCGCGACGCAATGCCGGTCGTGACCACGCCGCCGACGATCACCGATGCGCCCGACGCCAGGCCGCTTGCCGTCACGGGCGGCGAAGTCGAGTTCGAAAACATCCGCTTCAAATATCGGCAAGGGCAAGAGGTGATCGAAGACTTGTCGCTCACGGTGCGGGCCGGCGAGAAGGTCGGGCTCGTCGGCCTGTCCGGCGCCGGCAAGTCGACCCTTGTCAGCCTGCTCCTGCGCTTCTTCGACCTGAAGGAGGGCGCGATCCGAATCGACAGCCAGGATATCCGGTACGTTACGCAGGCGAGTCTCAGGGAAAACATCGGCGTTGTGACGCAGGATGTTTCGCTGCTGCATCGCTCCGTCGGCGACAATATTCGCTACGGCCGGCCTGATGCCTCGCAGGCGGAGGTGGAACGCGCCGCGATGCTGGCCGAGGCCAGCGACTTCATCGCCGATCTCAAGGATAGCGAAGGCCGCACCGGCTACGACGCTTTCGTCGGCGACCGCGGGGTGAAGCTTTCCGGCGGTCAGCGCCAGCGCGTTGCAATCGCCCGGGTGTTGCTCAAGGACGCGCCGATCCTCGTTCTCGATGAGGCAACATCAGCACTGGACAGCGAAGCCGAGGCGGCGGTCCAGGACAAGCTCGCGCTCCTGATGGAAGGCAAGACGGTGATCGCGATCGCCCACCGTCTGTCGACGATTGCCAGGATGGACCGGATCGTCGTGCTCGACAAAGGCCGCATCGTCGAGGAGGGAACGCCATCGGCGCTGCTGGAGCGCGACGGTCTTTACGCCCGACTGTGGCAGCGGCAGACCGGCGGTTACATTGCCGAGGCCATCGAGGAGACGTAAGCCGATTGTCAGGCTTCAATGGCGCGAATGAACGCCTCCAGCCCCTCCAGCAAGAAAGCGTCGGTCGCCTCGTCGATCAGGCCGGGGCCGCAAATCGTCTGGAAACTGCCACGTCCACGCCGCATCCGAGATGATTTCGGGGATGCTGCTCGGCGGCAGGGATTTGGCCGGCTGCGCCATCGATGCTGAATTCCATCTTGCTCAAGGCCTTGCGCCCGGTGACGTGCGGCATACCTATATGGGATGGCATGCGGCCCTGCTTTCCCTCACGACGCTAAGGGCCGCGACTTTGCTAGGATGAGGCATGAATATCAATTCGATCCTGCGGTCGATCGTGACCGTGCGCTCCTCCATTCCGGAAGACGCCTTCACCGCTGCAACGCTGGGCACCCAAAGGGAGGGCAGCGGCGTGGTCATCCGGGAAGACGGGTTGGTGCTCACGATCGGATATCTGATCACCGAGGCCGAGGATGTCTGGGTGACAAGTGATGACGGGCTCCTGGTTCCGGCTCATGCGCTTGCCTACGATCAGGAAACCGGATTTGGCCTGGTGCAGGCGCTGGGACAGCTTGACCTTCCCGCACTGAATTTCGGCGACGCGGCCGAAGCCAGGTTGGGCGATCCTGTCATGCTTGCCGACGGGATCGGTCGAGCGATAGAGGCCAACATCGTGGCCAAGCAGGAATTCGCCGGCTATTGGGAGTATTTGCTGGACGAGGCGATTTTCATCGCGCCTGCCCATCCTTCGTGGGGAGGCGCCGCACTTATCGGGCCCGACGGCAAACTTCTGGGCATTGGTTCGCTGCGGCTGCAAATGAGCTGGGACGGCGAGGATGCGGATATCAATATGGTGGTGCCGATCAACCTGCTGCCTCCAATTCTGGACGATCTGCTCACTCGTGGGCAAGTCAGCAAGCCGCCTCGGCCCTGGCTGGGCGTTTTTTCCGCCGAGAGCAACGGCGACGTCGTGGTCATGAGCGTGGCAGAAGGAGGTCCGGCCGCCGAAGCGGGCTTGCGCCAGGGCGACGTCATCTCGGATATCCGGGACGAGGAAGTCGACGGTCTGGCCGATTTTTACCGCAAGCTGTGGACGAGCGGCCCTGCGGGAGTAGAGATCCCAATGAGAGTGGTGCGCGCAGGCCGCGAAACATGGCTGCGGGTCAAGTCGGCCGACCGCCGCAGCTTTCTCAAAAAACCGCAGTTGCAATGAGCCATCGGCAGAAACTGCCGGAACCTCCGCACGCGAGAACAGGGCGCTGACTTCGGCTTCAAAATGTCGAAGTTAGTGCGGGGTGAATCCAGTGGGTGGAATCTTGCCGTCTGAGCCGACTAACAGAATGCGCACGTAGCGCCATAGCCCGATTTCCGTGTCTTCTCGAATGCTGACCGTCACAATCGGCGCTCACGGCCAGAAAAGAATAGGACTCCCCCTCCGCGCAATTCGGTATAAAGTTCAGGCCATCACTGGCAGCAGCCTTCCGTCAGGCATCGGTGACCGAGAGACCCGTCGCGCTCTCGCCTGAGTCGGGGGCCGGCCGTGCCTTTTTCTGCTTCCTTCGAAGACCACCCTGTCATCGAGCGCGCCCTGCGGGTGCGCCAGAATCCAATTGCAGCCTATGGCATGGCCGTAGCTGCCGTCGCCGTTGCGACGCTGGCGCGCTGGGCTCTTGACGGGCAAATGGTCGAGGGCGTTCCGTTTATCCTATACTTCCCTGCCATCATCATTGCGACCCTCGTTGGAGGCTTTTGGCCTGGATTGCTCGCTACCGCCCTGTCTACGGCCGCCGCTTTGTATTTTTTCCTTCCGCCACTGTTCGGTCCGGAGTTCGACCAGCGCGGGGCTGTTTCTCTGCTGTTGTTCATTGTGATGTCCGGAATAAACGTGACCATCGTTGCGCTGCTGGACTCGGCTGTGGAGCGCGTCATGCGACAGGTACAAAGCGTACGCGTTCTTTTCGACTCCGCGCCGGCTGGCCTCGTGGTCGTGGACCAACAGGGTTTGATCACGCTCGTTAACGGCAGTGCGGAAAAGCAATTTGGTTACGACCGACGGGAACTCGTGGGAAGGAACATCGAGGTCTTGTTGCCCCTCGCAGAAGTCGCCCAGCATCGCGAGGCACGAGAGGTGTTCCTGCGAAAGCCTACGGCACGCGCAATGGGGGCCGGGCGAGATCTAAGCGGTCGGCGCAAAGACGGAAGCGAGTTTCCTGTCGAGATTGGCCTCAATCCTGTCGGCCGAAAAGGTTGGGTTGCCGTGTTGGCCACCATCATTGATATATCCGACCGGAAGAAGGTGCAGGAAAGTCAGAATCTCATCGTTCGCGAGTTGCACCACCGGACACAAAACCTGTTTGCCGTGTTCCAGGCCATCGCATCCCGCACCATCGACGAAAGTAAGACGGCGGCGGAAATAAAGGATGTCTTGAAGGGTCGGATCCAGGCACTCGCGAGGGCATATTCCATTGCTGAGGATTCTGGCTGGGAAGGCGTGTCGCTTACCGCAATGCTGGACCGAGAACTCGCCGGATTCTCTAGCGGCGTGAAGATCGACGGGTGTGATGTCACGCTTAGTCCATCGGCCGCCCAGCAATTCGCGCTCATCATCCATGAGCTAGTGGTTCCCGCCTGACATAAGAATCCAATCAGAGATTCC
>NZ_AHAM01000167.1 GCF_000236565.1 Mesorhizobium alhagi CCNWXJ12-2
GCCGCCATCCGCGCCAACAAGCGCTGGAAGAAGGCGCTCGCCGAATATGAAGCGCCGCCGCTGGACGAAGCCATCGACGAGGCGCTGCAGGATTTCATCGCGCGCCGGAAGGGCCAGATGGACGATGCCTGGTACTGAGGCGACGGGAACAAGCAATAAGGGAACATCAGGGAGGAACCCATGGCATTCTTCAAAAGCAATGAAAACCGCGTGCCCGCGGTGGTTGAGCGGATGGCCGAGGCGGCTCGGTCCGGGCGCATGGATCGGCGCGAATTCCTGGCGATGGCGAGCGCGATGGGCGCGTCGACCGCACTCGCCTATGGCATGATCGGGCTGGCCGCTCCTACGCAGGCGGTGGCCCAGGAAGCCAAGAAGGGCGGCGTGCTGAAGGTGGCGATGGCCGTAAAGGCGCAGAAGGATCCGCGCACCTATGACTGGGTGGAGATGGCGAACATCACCCGCACGTTCCTGGAGCCGCTGGTCGCCTATACGCGGGAATTCACCTTCGAACCGGTTCTGCTCGAAAGCTGGGACGTGAACGACGAAGCCACCGAATATGTGCTGCACGTCAGGAAGGACGTGACCTGGAACAATGGAGACCAGTTCAACGCCGATGACGTGATCTTCAACCTCAATCGCTGGTGCGACAAGGCGGCCACGGGCAATTCCATGGCCGCGCGGGTGGGCTCGCTGATCGATGAGGCGACCGGGCGCGCCCGGGAAGGCGCCATCACCCGCGTCGACGACCATACGGTGAAGCTGACGCTCAACAACCCGGACATTTCCATCATTCCCAATCTGACGGACTATCCGGCGCTGGTCGTGCACCGGAACTTCGAGGCGGAGGGCGCCGATCCGGTCGCCAAGCCGATCGGAACGGGGGCGTTCGAGCTCGTGTCTTACGATGTCGGCACCAAGGCCGTGGTCAAACGCCGGGAAAACGGAAGCTGGTGGGGCGGGGAGGCGCTGCTGGACGGTGTAGAGTTCATCGACTACGGCACCGATCCCTCGGCAATGCTCAGTGCATTCGAATCCGGAGAAATCCATGCCAATTTCGAGACGCCGGCCGACTATGTCGACATACTCGACAGCTTGGGCCTGGTGAAATCGGAAGTGGCGACGGCGACGACGCTTGTCGCGCGCACCAATGTCACCAACAAGCCCTATGACGACCAGCGGGTGCGCAACGGCCTTCAGATGGCGGTCGACAATACGGTGGTGCTGCAACTCGGCTATGGCGGCCGCGGCACGGTCGGCGAGAACCATCATGTGGCTCCGATCCATCCCGAATACGCCGAACTGCCGAAGAAGCAGCGCGATGTGGAGGGTGCGAAAAAGCTTATGGAGGAGGCCGGACAGATCGACTTCGAGCACGATCTGATAACCGTGGAGGACGACTGGCAGAAGAACACGGGCGACGCCATCGCGGCGCAACTGCGCGAAGCCGGAATCAAGGTGAAGCGCACGGTTCTGCCGGGCTCCACCTTCTGGAACGACTGGACGAAGTATCCCTATTCGATGACCATCTGGTACATGCGCCCGCTGGGCGTGCAGGTCCTGGCGCTCGGCTACAGGACCGGAGAGGCCTGGAACGAGAGCGGTTATTCCAATCCCGAATTCGACGCCAAGCTCAACGAGGCGCTCGCGATCGTCGACCCGGAAAAACGCCGCGAGATCATGAAGGACATCGAACAGATACTTCAGGACTCCGGCGTCATCATCCAGCCGTTCTGGCAGTCGCTCTATTGCCACATGGCCGATGCGGTGAAGGACCACGGCATCCACCCGACCTTCCAGATGGATCTGCAGAAGGTTTGGCTCGAGACGGCATGACGGCCTCGCGGCCGGCTGCGCCAATGCCGGCATTGGTGACGATTTGGGATTGAGGGTAGTGCGATGAAGATCACCAATATCCGCGTCACCCATGTCAACGTGCCGCTGGATGCGCCGTTCTGGTGGACCGCCGGTCTCTATGGCGGCGCGTCGAAATCGATCGTCGAGGTCGAGACCGACGAAGGCGCCGTGGGTCTGGGCGAAGCGCCCTGGTGGCATTTCGGCGAGGTCATAAAGGCCGAGATTGCGCCGGCGCTGATCGGTGCCGACCCGCTCGACCTCGCCGATTGCGAGGCGCGTTGCGTGCCGCCGTGGCAGATCACCGCCAATACCGGCGAGAATGCTTCCTCGGTTGCTTTCGGTGCGGTCGAGCTTGCATTGTGGGATATCCGCGGCAAGGTCTTCGGCATGCCTCTCTATAAGCTGCTTGGCGGAGCGGTGCGCAAGGATATCCCGTTCTCGGAATATTTCTCGTTCCGCCCTTGGCACAACGGCGCCGGCGGGGAGATGACGCCGGAGGCGATCGTCGATTACTGCCTGAGGATGCGGGAGGAGCATGGCTCCACGATATTCGAAGGCAAGCTCATAATGGGCGATCCGGCGCTCGAGATCAGGACGGTGCGCATGTTGCGCGAGGCGCTGGGGCCGGATGCCCAGATCAGGCTCGATTCCAACATGCAGTGGTCATTGACCACGGCGCGCCGGGTGCTGCGTGAGATCGAGCCCTACAACATCCGCAACTACGAGGACCCGGTCGCCACCTTCGAGGAAATGGCTGCGCTGAGACAGCATTCCACCATTCCCTTCTCGACGCACGTGCCGGATCTGAGGCGGGCGGTGGCGCTCGGCGCGCCGGACTACTTCGTCTGCAATTTCGCCGCGCTCGGCGGGTTGTCGAAGACGCTGAAATTCATCGCCGCCTGCGAGGCGATGGGCAAAGGCTTCTGGTGCTATTCGAACGATCTCGGGATCATGACGGCGGCCTATCTTCACGTCGTCGCTGCGACGCCGTGGATCACCGAAGCCTCGCAGTCGCTGTTCCGCTGGCAGGTGGGAGACGTGATCAGGGACGGGCCTTTCCGCCAGACCGGCAACACCGTGCGTGTGCCGGAAGGCGACGGACTAGGCGTCGAGCTTGATCCGGAGGCTATGAAGCGCTGGTCGGCGCATTTCGCCGAGAACGGCCCGATGGGCCATTTCAATGATCCGAACAATCCCGGCCGCTACCGCCGCCTGCCGTTGAACTGATGCAGGGTGGAGTCACAGATCGCCGCTCAACCCCGGCCGCGGTAGGGCGCGACGCCGGTATCCGGCAGCCACGCGCCTTCGGGTGGGGCACCGGTCTGCCAGAACACGTCGATGGGGATACCGCCGCGCGGATACCAGTAGCCGGCGATGCGCAGCCACAGCGGCTTCGTCGCCTCGATGATGCGGCGGGCGATCATGACCGTGCAATCCTCATGGAACGCGCCATGATTGCGGAACGAGACCATGAACAGCTTCAGCGACTTGGATTCCACCAGCGCGGCGTCGGGCGCGTAGTCGATGACGATGTGCGCAAAATCGGGCTGGCCGGTCACCGGGCAGAGCGAGGTGAATTCCGGGCAGGTGAAGCGCACGATTGCCGGCGGGCCGTCGCCTCGCGTGTAAGGCACGGTTTCCAGGATAGCGGCGTCCGGCGAGGCGGGTGTTTCCACGCGCGCGCCGAGTTGGGTAAGGTTTTCCGTTACGGTCATCTTCTGCTCCTCTCATGCCGATGCAATCGGAATGAGCGTGTTGATTGGCCGCATGATCTTGTCCGCAACTTTGCGGGATCATGCTTTAGCGGGCGCTTATAGGCATATTGTGTCGGAACAAAAGACCATGACGAGCAACGACCCGCTTCTCCAGCCCTACCAGCTAAAACACCTGACGCTGAAGAACCGCGTCATGTCGACCGCGCACGAGCCGGCCTATTCGGAAGACGGCATGCCGAAGGAGCGTTACCGGCTCTATCACGCCGAAAAGGCCAAGGGCGGCATGGCGCTGACCATGACGGCGGGCTCGGCGATCGTCTCGCGCGACAGCCCGGCAGCCTTCGGCAACCTCCAAGCCTATCGCGACGAGATCGTGCCGTGGCTCAAGGAATTAGCCGATTCCTGCCACGAGCATGATTGCAAGGTGATGATCCAGCTGACGCATCTTGGCCGCCGCACGGGCTGGAACAGGGCGGACTGGCTGCCGGTGCTCTCGGCCTCGCCGGTGCGCGAACCGGCGCACCGCTCGTTTCCGAAGATCGCGGAAGACTGGGACCTCGACCGCATCGTCGCCGACTATGCGAGTGCTGCGCAGCGGATGCAGGCGGCCGGCCTCGATGGCATGGAGTTCGAGGCCTACGGCCATCTGATGGACGGGTTCTGGTCGCCGGCGACCAATTTTCGCGACGACGAATACGGCGGCTCGCTGGAAAACCGGCTGCGCTTCACCTGGCGGGTGATCGATGCGGTGCGCAAGGCGGTCGGCGAAAAGTTCGTCGTCGGCATCCGCATGGTCGCCGACGAGGATTTTTCCGCCGGCCTGTCGAAGGATGAAGGCGTCGAGATCGCGCGGCGGTTGGCGCAGTCCGGAAAATTCGATTTCCTCAACATCATCCGCGGCCATATCGAGACGGACGCGGCGCTGACCGACGTCATCCCGATCACCGGCATGCGCTCGTCGCCGCATCTCGACTTTGCCGGCGAGGTGAGGGCGGTGACGAAGTTCCCGGTGTTCCATGCTGCCCGCATTGCCGACATTGCGACCGCGCGGCACGCGATCACTGCCGGCAAGCTCGACATGGTCGGCATGACCCGCGCGCATCTCGCCGACCCGCACATCGTCAGAAAGGTGATGGAGGGCCGCGAACACGAAATCCGCCCCTGCGTCGGCGCGACCTACTGCCTCGATCGCATCTATGAGGGCGGCGAGGCGTTGTGCGTTCATAATGCCGCGACCGGACGCGAGGCGACGATCCCGCATGTGATCCGCCGGGCGGACGGGCCAACGAAGAAAGTCGTGGTGATCGGCGCGGGCGCGGCGGGGCTCGAAGCGGCGCGCGTCGCCGCCGAACGCGGCCATTCCGTGACCGTGCTGGAGGCGTCGGGGCAGGCGGGCGGGCAGGTCCGGCTTGCCGCGCAGAACATGCGCCGCCGGGAATTGATCGGCATCGTCGACTGGCGGCTTTCCGAACTGGAGCGGCTCGGCGTCGAAATCCGCTACGACACATGGGCCGAGAGGGACGATGTGCTGGCGCTCTCGCCGGACGTGGTCATCGTCGCCACCGGCGGCCTGCCGCAGAACCCGCCGCTGGAGGCGGGCGACGATTTGGTGACGTCGAGCTGGGACATCATCGCGGGCAGCGTGAAGCCGGCCGAAAGCGTGCTGCTCTACGACGACAATGGCGGCCATCAGGGCATGACCGCGGCCGAACTGATCGCCAATGCCGGAGCAAAGCTCGAACTGGTCTCGCCGGAGCGCTTTTTCGCGCCCGAAATGGGCGGCATGAATCACGTACCTTACATGCGCGCCTTCCACGAGAAAGACGTGACCATCACCATCAACACGCGGCTGGCCGCCGTGCGGCGCGAAGGAAATCAACTAGTTGCGACGCTTTCTTCCGATTTCGCCGAAGGCTGGCGGGATGAGCGCCGCGTCGACCAGGTGGTGGTGGAGCACGGAACGCTGCCTTTGGATGATCTCTATCTCGCCCTGAAGCCGCTTTCAAAGAATGGCGGCGCGGTCGACTACGAAAAACTGGTCGAGGGCGGCGAGATTTTCCCACAGAAGGAGCCGGATGCCGACTTCACGCTGCTGCGCATCGGCGATGCTGTGGCGGCGCGAAACATCCACGCCGCGGTCTATGACGGCATCAGGTTCGCGATGCGGATTTAGCAGACGCAGATCGACGGGCCGCAGGTTTCTATCAGGAACATCCTGCCCCGGCTCGCGTTGGCCAAGTTCGAACCACCGGGAGCGGTTGAACATGCTTACCCGCATCCGTCCGTCGCAGGTCGCGCATTCTAGACCAGCGGCGCTCCATGCAATGGCCATAGGCGCGGTCGCTGTCGGCGCTCTCGCCTTCGGCGCAATGGCAATCGGCCGCCTTTCTATCCGCAAGGCGCGTATCCGATCACTGGAAGTCGACGATCTGACGGTGCGCAATCTCAACATTGTCGACGGTGCACGGCCTGGGAACGAATCCCGTGCAGGAACCGGGGCGCGCACGACCAAGCGCGACACGCGCCGGACTGCGCCTGGCACGGAATAGCCAATGGAACTGTAGCGTCAGGCTGAAATTTTCTGTCCAGGCGAATCCTTTCGCATGTCCCGGACGTCTTATGGCAGGACACACCAACGGAGTAGCTGCCATGAAACGAACTCTGATACGATACCGGACCAAGCCCGAAAACACCGAGGAGAACGAACGCCTGATCCAGAACGTGTTCAAGGAACTTCACGCGCAGGCGCCGGATGGAATCCGCTACATCGCCCTGAAACTCGCCGACGGCTCTTTCGTGCACCTGGTCGAGAACGACGGCGGCGAGAGTATTCTCCCCAAGCTGGATGCCTTCCGAAAATTCCAGGCGGATATCAAGGAGCGTCTGATGGAGCAGCCGCAGGCGAACGAGGCGAGCATAGTCGGCGACTACCGGATGCTCGGCGCGTGAACGAAAATCCGGCCAATGCACCACATGCCGACCGGCCGGACGGAAGCGAGACTTTCGCCCGGCTGTTTCGCGAGTTGCGGCCTAAGCTGCATCGCTATTGCGCGCGCATGGCCGGCTCCGTCATAGACGGCGAGGATATTCTGCAGGAGGCGCTGCTGCGGGCGATGGAGGCCTTGCCCAAGGCAGGACCGATCGCCCGGCCGGAGGGCTGGCTGTTTCGCATCGCCCACAACACGGCACTCGATTTCCTGCGCCGCCAGACCCGGCAAAATGCCGTCCGATCAGACGAGGAAACGGAAATGATCGCCGATCCCGTATCCGCCGTGGACGATCGCCAGGCGGCCGCGGCAAGCCTGCGCACCTTCATGCGCCTGCCGGTGGCGCAGCGCAGCAGCGTGATCCTGATGGACGTTCTCGGCTATTCGCTCAAGGAGATCGGCGGCGTCACCGGAATGACCATGCCTTCGATCAAGGCGTCGCTGCATCGCGGCCGCATGCGGCTGCGCGAACTGGCCGGCGAGCCGGACGACCTTGCGCCGCCTGTGCTGGAGGAGCGCGAGCGCACACGCCTTGCGCTTTATGTCGACCGCTTCAATGCACGCGACTTCGATGCGCTGCGCGACCTTTTGGCCGACGAGGTGCGGCTCGAACTGGTCAACCAGAGCCGGATGAACGGCCGGCGCGAGGTGGCGAACTATTTCGGCAATTATTCGCGGATAAGCGGCTGGCGTTTCGCTCCGGGTTTCGTCGAGAGGCGTCCCGCCGTGCTGGTGTTCGACGAGAGCGACCCTTCCGGCGCCCCGAGCTATTTTATCCTGCTGCAATGGTCCGGCGACGAGGTCCTGAACATCCGCGACTTTCGCTACGCCCGGTATGCGATGGCGGATGCGGATGTGATTGCGCTTGGCTGACCCGTTGGGCGGGAGGATTAGATCACGGCGGGCGGCGCGATTTTCCCGCTGAAGGGACCCGACGCCGGCTTTATGCTGGACAAGAGTCCGCTGCGGGGCGGAAAGCGGACGGTGGCAAGCACCATCACCGTCAACTTTCCATCCGATTGCGGATCTTCCTCTACGCAACGAACCTTTAGTACACCTTCAGGCGGCGACCCTCATCGCAATGCCATCCAGTGCATCGAGCGTATCGTTCGGCAGATCGAGTTCGGCCGCGGCGAGGTTTTCTCGTAGATGCGCAACAGAGGAGGTGCCGGGGATCAGCAGGATGTTCGCCGCCCGGCGAAGCAGCCAGGCGAGAGCGACCTGCATGGGCGTGGCGTCGAGGCGCTGAGCGACGTCGGACAAAATGGACGACTGCAGCGGATTGAACCCACCGAGCGGAAAGAACGGCACATAGGCGATGCCGTCGCGGGCAAGGTCGTCGATCAAGACATCGTCGCTCCGATGCGCGAGATTATACTGGTTCTGCACGCAGACGATCCTGGAGATGCTGCGTCCTTCGGCGACCTGATTAGGCGTGACGTTGCTCAAACCGATATGGCGCACCAGACCCTGCCGCTGAAGCTCGGCCAGGGCCGTAAGCGGCGCCTCGATCGATCCTTCGGCTGGGCCATGCGGGTCGAACATGATGCGAAGGTTGACCACATCCAATACGTCGAGTCCGAGATTGTGCAAGTTTTCATGCACGGCCTGGGTCAGTTCTTCGGGCGAGAAGGCCGGCAGCCATGATCCATCCGCGCCGCGCCGCGCGCCGATCTTGGTGACGATGACGAGATCGTCGGAATAAGGCGCGAGCGCCTCGCGGATGAGCCGGTTGGTGATGTGCGGGCCGTAAAAGTCGCTGGTATCGATGTGGTTCACCCCTTGTGCGACGGCCTCGCGCAGCACGGCCAATGCCGCGTCGCGATCCTTGGGCGGGCCGAACACGCCTGGCCCTGCGAGCTGCATGGCGCCGTAGCCAAGCCGCTTCACGGTGCGATCACCGAGGACGAAGGTTTCGGATTGTGCGATGCTGGTCATGATCTTTTTCCCTTGTCTGACGAGGCAGAGATAGACCTTGGTCATCCTCGTGATAACCGGGTACAATCCGCACAGGCTGTGCGGAGTGGCGAACAGTGAAGTTCGATCTGGGTGATCTGAATGCTTTCGTGGCGGTTGCGCGCGCCAGGGGCTTTCGCGAGGGCGCGCGGCAGAGCGGAACCAGCCCGTCAGGGTTGAGCGAGGCGGTGCGCCGCCTTGAAGCGCAGCTCGGCGTGAGGCTGCTCAACCGGACGACGCGCAGCGTCGTCTTGACCGAAGCTGGTCATGGCCTGCTGGAGCGGCTCGGCCCGGCGTTGACCGAAGTGGAGTCAGCCCTCGACGTGGTGAATGGCTTTCGCAATCAGCCGGCGGGCTCGTTGCGCCTGAACGTCCCTGTCAGCGCCGCGCGGCTGGTGCTGCCCGGCATCGTTCCGCCGTTCCTCGCGGCCTATCCCGGCATCCGGCTGGAGGTGGTCGCCGAGGAGAGCTTCGTCGACGTGCTGGCGGCCGGATGCGACGCGGGCATCCGCTACGAGGAGCGGCTGGAACAGGACATGATTGCGGTGCCGATCGGGCCTCGCGTCCAGCGCTTCGCCGCCGCCGCATCCGCGGCTTACCTCGATCGACACGGCCGGCCCGAACACCCCCGCGAACTGCTTGATCATGCCTGCCTGCTCGGCCGCTTTCCCAGCGGTGCGCTGACGACGCCGTGGGAGTTCGAGCGCGACGGCGAGGTGGTGCGGGTCGATCCCACGGGGCCGCTGATCGTAGGGCTCGGCGGAGCAGCCGATCTCGCCGTTGAAGCCGCGGTCGCCGGCGTCGGCATCGTGAAGCTGTTCGAGGGCTGGCTGCGTCCGCATCTTGATAGCGGCGCCCTGGAACCCGTCCTCGAACCCTGGTGGCAGGGCTTCTCGGGGCCGTTCCTTTATTATCCCGGACGGCGTCTCGTGCCGGCGCCGCTGCGTGCATTCATCGACTTCATCAGGGCTGACCAATCTTGATGTCTGCTCTCTCGAGCACGAGCCTTACACTGCGTGGCTCAACGCAGACTGCAACAGCGGGCGTAGGTCAGAAACTCCAACTTGGGCGGATCAATTCCATCGGGCGCCCACTAAACGCCGAGCCCGTCCCCTTATGCCCGGCTCCCCTGAAGCACTTTCAGCACTGGCTTCTTCGGCGCACGTGACATCAGCCATTCGCGGGCTTTTTCGTCGGGCATGGGGAAGGCGATGTGGTAGCCTTGGACCTGGTCGCAGCCGATCGAAACGAGGGAGTCGAGCTCGGCTTCGGTTTCGGCGCCTTCGGCTATGATCGAGATGCCGAGGCCGCGGGCAAGTTCGGTGATGGCGCGCACGATCTTGGAATTGTCGCCGTTCGAATTGATGTTCTGGACGAAGCGGCGGTCGATCTTCAGGCGGTCGATCTCGTTGGGATTGACGTGGCTGAGCGAGGCGTAGCCGGTGCCGAAATCGTCGAGTTCCAGGTGCACGCCGGCGGAGCGGATATGGCGCAGTTTCGCCGCGATGCCGGTCTTCTCGTCGTCCAGGATGACGGATTCGACGATTTCCAGCGACAGTTTTTCGGGCGGCAGGCCTGCCCTTTCCAGGGTCTCGAACAGGAAGCTGTCGAAGTCGTTCTCGCGCAGTTCCGATCCCGAGACGTTGATGGCGAGACGGCCGAAGCCGATGCCGGCGCGGTGCCATTCGGCGGCCTCTTGAACCGCCTTTCGCACGATGATGCGGCCGATCGCGGCCATCAGGCCGGACTTTTCCGCGACCGGTATGAATTCGCCTGGCGAGATCATGCCGCGCTCAGGGTGCTTCCAGCGCACCAGTGCTTCGACGCCGGTTATCGTCCCGTTCGAGATCGAAACCTGCGGCTGGTAATAGATGCTGAACGATTCCAGCGCGATCGCCGCCTTGAGGTCGGCTTCGAGCTGCTTGCGGTGCTCCAGTTCGCGCCGCAGCTCCTCCGAGAAGAAGGAGAACGCGCCGCCGCCGAGCTTCTTGGCCGAGTATAGCGCAAGGTCGGCATGGACGGTCAGGTCGGCGGCGTTGTCGGCGTCGACAGGGTAGACGGCGATGCCGGCGCTGGCGCCAGGGTGGACTGTCGCGCCCTGGAAGCTGATGGGCTCGTTGATGCATTCCAGGATGCGCTTGGCGACCATGTTGATGTCTTCAGTGGCGCCGGCGCCGTTCAGGATCATGACGAATTCGTCGCCGCCGAGCCGCACGCAAAGGTCGGAGGCGCGACATGAATCGCGCATGCGCTGGGCGGTCACGACCAGGACGTAGTCGCCAGCGGCGTGGCCGAGCGTGTCGTTGATCTGTTTGAACCGGTCGAGGTCGATCTGGACGACGGCGAGGCGTTCCTGGCGCCGGCGCGCGCCCTTGATCAGCGTATCGAAATGGTCGGTCAAAAAGGTGCGGTTGTAGAGGCCGGTCAGACCGTCATGGACGGCGATGAAGGCCATGGAGTTGCGGGCGTCGACCAGTTCGTGGGTCCGACGCAGGATGACGTTCGACATCGGCCGGAAGATGAACAGCGCGATGAGCACGATGATGCCGATCGTGGCGTAGAACAGCGTGCGGTGGAGATCGAGCAGGCTTTCCAGGCGCTGGTCGGCATTGGAGGCGATGCGCTCGCCAAGGGCTGCGTAGCCGTCGAGCGTGGCGCGCGCGACCGTCTCGTCGAGCCGCGCCCGCTCCCGGCCGGCCATGTAGCCGACGCCGGAAGTGTCGATGCCGAGCTGCGATTCGAGTGCGGCGATGAAGCGCCAGCCATTCGCGGCAAGTCCCATGGAGAAGTAGTCGAGATGGTGCGGCTTTGCGAACAACACGCCTTCCACTGTCTGCGGGTCGTGGCGGGCGGGCGACATCGGATTGGCGCCTGTTTGGTCCAGCAGCAGGTCGTAATTCTTCTCGAACTCGTTTGTCGCCTCCTTAAGCAGGCGCACCAGCGCCGGCTGCTCGGTGCGCGGCGCGCTGTCGGCGGCGTTGGCCAGGAACACGACTCGCTGCGAAAGCGCTTTCTGGGTGCCGGTGAGAGCCAGCAAAGTCTGATCGTGCTGCTGCGCGGCCATCATCTGCTGCAGCAGGATGAAGGAGGCCATCGCCATCGCGGCGATGATCAGAAGCGCGATCCAGTAGGCTCCCTTGAAGAGCAGGATAAGCTTTCGAGCGCTGGTGTTTACCGGCTGCTGCGACATATGAAAATAACCCCCGGAACCCCAATTCCCGATACGTCATCGGACCATGTCCGGCAAAGGGTTAACATGTCGGCAAGTCAAGCCGGCGCAGCGTCGCCGTGCGCTGCAAACATGGATGCTGGTTAGCGATGCGTTGCGGGAATAGGAACGATTTCGCGGATTCGCTGCGGCATGCCTCGATAATAGGCATTTCACTGCCGGGCATAACCCTTTAAACTGTCCGCCGAACCCCACGAAAAAT
This sequence comes from Mesorhizobium alhagi CCNWXJ12-2, assembly GCF_000236565.1. Lineage (GTDB taxonomy): Bacteria > Pseudomonadota > Alphaproteobacteria > Rhizobiales > Rhizobiaceae > Allomesorhizobium > Allomesorhizobium alhagi. The sequence goes on from NZ_AHAM01000167.1 coordinate 11,944, forward strand.
TTCGGAAATGATCATGAATTTTGAAAGCAGGACGGCCAAGGCCGCCGCGTCCTTCGTCTGGAACGACCCCTTTCTTCTCGAGGATCAGCTGAGCGAAGAGGAGCGGATGATCCGCGACGCGGCTGCAAGCTTTGCCGCCGACAAGCTCGCGCCTCGCGTCGAGGAAGCCTATCTCAACGAAGTCACCGACCCCTCGATCTTTCGCGAGATGGGCGAGGCAGGCCTGCTCGGCATCACCATTCCCGAGGAATATGGCGGCATCGGCGCCGGCTATGTGACTTATGGGCTGGTCGCGCGCGAGGTGGAGCGCGTCGATTCCGGTTACCGCTCGATGATGAGCGTGCAGTCCTCGCTGGTCATGTACCCCATCCACGCGTACGGCTCGGAGGAGCAGCGCAAGAAATACCTGCCGAAGCTGGCCTCGGGCGAATGGATCGGCTGCTTCGGTCTGACCGAGCCGGATGCTGGCTCCGATCCGGGCGGCATGAAGACGCGCGCGGAAAAGACGGCGAACGGCTACCGCATTTCCGGCTCGAAAATGTGGATATCCAACGCGCCGATCGCCGATGTTTTCGTGGTGTGGGCAAAGTCCGCGGCGCACGACAACCAGATCCGCGGCTTCGTGCTCGAAAAGGGCATGAAGGGGCTTTCGGCGCCGAAGATCGGCGGGAAGCTCTCGCTCCGCGCGTCGATCACAGGCGAAGTCGTCATGGAAGGCGTCGAGGTCGGCGAAGACGCGCTGCTGCCCAACGTGTCGGGCCTGAAAGGGCCGTTCGGCTGTCTCAACCGCGCCCGCTACGGCATCTCATGGGGCGCAATGGGCGCGGCGGAGGATTGCTGGCACCGGGCGCGGCAGTATGGGCTGGACCGCAAACAGTTCGGCAGGCCGCTGGCGCAGACGCAGCTTTTCCAGAAGAAGCTCGCCGACATGCAGACCGAGATTGCGCTCGGCCTGCAGGGCTCGTTGCGCGTCGGCCGGCTGATGGACGAGGGCAAGATGGCGCCGGAGATGATCTCGATCGTCAAGCGCAACAATTGCGGCAAGGCGCTCGACATTGCTCGCCAGGCCCGCGACATGCATGGCGGCAACGGCATCCAGATCGGCTATCATGTCATGCGCCACGCGCAGAACCTCGAGACGGTCAACACCTATGAAGGCACGCACGACGTGCACGCGCTGATCCTCGGCCGCGCGCAGACGGGATTGCAGGCGTTTTTCTGAGGTTTTTCTCTCGCTTCTCCCCGTGAACGGGGAGAAGGAAGGCCCGCCCCTCCACTCAACTCGGGAGGCCGGATGAGGGCGACACCAGACCTCGCAATCTGGCGCTGCCCCTCATCTGCCTGCCGGCATCTTCTGCCCGTAAACGGGGAGAAGCGACAAGCGGCAACGCCCCACCTGGAACTTGCTCATTGGATGCGGAATCGGAACGAGCCGTTGAGAATGGGCGTTTCGGCGTCGGTTCGTTTGTAACAGCTACCATATTTGAGACAATGCCGGTCCCCGAGGAGGCCACGCATGAGGGAAAATTCGCCTCGTATCCCCTACACAGAGCACCGGATTCGTTTCCTGTCAGACGGACTTTCCTGTGCCGGACGGCTCCTGTTGCCGAAAGCAACGCCACCATTCGCCAGTGTCATCCTGGCGAACGGCTTTTCAGGAACCATGGACTGGATTTTGCCGTCATTTGCTCAGGCGTTTGTTGGTGCGGGCCTTGCTGCGCTGATCTTCGATTACCGTCACTTCGGCGAAAGCGAGGGCGAACCCCGGCAGATCGTCGACGTACAGAAGCAGCGGCAGGATCTTCGGAGCGCCATTGCATTCGCCAGGAGTTCGGCCGAACTCGATCCGGCGAAGGTCGCGCTGTGGGGCACCTCCCTCGGTGGAAGTCATGTCATCGCCATTGCCGGCGAGGATGCCCGGATAGCGGCTGTGGTTGCGAATATGCCGGCGCTGGACGTGCTGCGAGGCGCGGATTTTTCGGCCAGGATGACAAGGCAGAACGTCTCTGCCGTCCAGTTCGCTACGACCACCGCGAGGCTGCTCAAAGCTGCGGTGGAGGATTGGGCCAGAGGCTTGTTCGGAAAGTCCCCTCGCTACCTCAATGTATATGGCGAGCCAGGCGAAGCGTTCTTCACCGATCCCGCCTTGGCCGAGCGCTTCGAGGCAGTGGAAAAGGGCAGTCCCACCTGGAGGAACTTGGTCGCGGCGCGATTCTTTCTACAGGCGCCCCGCTACAGGAAGGGTGCGGTCGGACGCATCCGCGCGCCTCTCCTTTTCACGCTGGCGAGCCATGACGTCGAGGTGTCTGCCGATTTCGTCAAGGAGGCAGCCAAAGAGTCCACACTGGCTCGCGTCAAGGAATATCCGGCGGATCACTTCGACCTCTATCACGGAGAACTCTTCGAGCAAGTGGCTGCGGACCAGGTCGAGTTTCTTGTCGAGCACTTGCGCCGAACGTCTGGCCATGACGTGGAGCGAAGATAATTTGCAACCGATGCACCGGGCGCTCATCGCCGCCGGTCGCAATTCCGATAGCTTTTTGCCATATGTGGCGCGAATGTCGGTCGCGACTTCCAACAAGGCGGTTTTGTAATGAGCGATGCGTTTCTTTCCCACCTGTCTTCCGAACTCGAAGGGCTGAAAGCGGCCGGTCTCTACAAATCCGAGCGCGTGATCACCTCGCCGCAATCGGCGGCGATCGAGGTCGGCGGCAAGCCCCTCCTGAACTTCTGCGCCAACAATTATCTCGGCCTCGCCGACAGCGAGGAACTGCGCGAGGCGGCGAAGTCCACGCTCGACCGCTATGGCTACGGCATGGCTTCGGTGCGCTTCATCTGCGGCACGCAGGAAGAGCACAAGCAGTTGGAGGCGAAGATCTCCGGCTTCCTCGGCATGGAAGACACGATCCTCTACGGCTCGTGCTTCGACGCCAATGGCGGCCTGTTCGAGACGCTTCTCGGCGAAGAGGACGCGGTCATTTCCGACGCGCTGAACCATGCGTCGATCATCGACGGCGTCAGGCTCTCCAAGGCGAAGCGTTTTCGTTACGCGAACAACGACATGGCGGCACTTGAGGAAGAATTGAAGAAGGCCGAAGGCAGCCGCTTCAAGCTGATCGCCACCGACGGCGTCTTTTCGATGGACGGCATCATCGCCAATCTTCAGGGCGTCTGCGATCTCGCCGAAAAATACGACGCCATGGTGATGGTCGATGACAGCCATGCCGTCGGCTTCGTCGGCAAGAACGGCCGCGGCTCGCCCGAGCATTGCGGCGTCGAGGGCCGCGTCGACATCATCACCGGCACGCTTGGCAAGGCGCTCGGCGGCGCTTCGGGGGGCTATACCAGCGGCAAGGGGCAGGTGGTGGACTGGCTGCGCCAGCGCTCGCGGCCCTATCTGTTTTCCAACACACTGATGCCGGCGATCGCTGGCGCCTCGCTGAAAGTGTTCGACATGATCGCGGCCGGCGACGGCCTGAGGCGGACGCTCTATGACAATGCTGCGCGGTTCCGCACCGGCATGACCAAGCTCGGCTTCCAACTCGCCGGGGCCGACCACCCGATCATACCGGTGATGCTGGGCGACGCCGCACTCGCGCAGGAAATGGCGCAACGACTGCTCGGCCACGGCATTTATGTCATAGGCTTCTCGTTTCCCGTCGTGCCGAAGGGCCAGGCGCGCATCCGCACGCAGATGTCGGCCGCGCATTCGGAGAAAGATATCGACCGCGCTGTGGAAGCGTTTGGAGAAGTTGGCAAGGAGCTAGTGGTTCCCGCCTGACATAAGAATCCAATCAGAGATTCC
>NZ_AHAM01000166.1 GCF_000236565.1 Mesorhizobium alhagi CCNWXJ12-2
GAGCCGATCGAGGGCAGTGCTTCGCCGCGAAAGCCGAGCGAGCGTATGTCGTGGATGTCAGTGGAGAGCTTCGACGTGCAGTGGCGCGCCACCGCGAGTTCCAGCTCGTCTTCGGGAATGCCGGCACCGTCGTCGCTGACCCGCACCAGATTGAGCCCGCCGCCGGCCGTGACGATCTCGACGCGCGCCGCCCCCGCATCGATTGCGTTTTCGACCAGTTCCTTGACCACACTCGCCGGACGCTCGATGACCTCACCGGCGGCGATCTGGTTGATCATCGTTTCTGAAAGCTGGCGTATGGGCATGACGGCATCATATGCGGATTCTGCGCCTCAGCGAAAGCGCTTCAAACCCTGCGCGGCGAGCCAATCGCGAACCTTTCTGGCGCCGGCGGAAAGCTCGCGGTGCTTCGGCCAGACGACGTGGAAGCCCTTGCCTGTCACCAGCGTGTGATCGGTGATGCGCACCAGCAGTCCGGAGGCGAGCAGCCGCTCGGCGAGATGCTTCCAGCCGAGCGCGATGCCCTGGCCTTCCATGACCGCCTGGATCACCAGCGCGTAGTCGTTGATGAGCAGGCTCGGATTGGCGACGGCGCCGCTCGCGCCTGCGGAGAGAAACCATTCCGACCAGCTTGCGGCCTCGCGATAGGGCTCCTCGAGATGGATGAGGCGGTGCGAGGCCAGTTCGGCGACCGACCGAGGCAGGCCGAAGTGTGACGCATAGGTGCTGCCCGCGACCGGAAAGATCTCTTCCTCGGCCAGCGGCAGGCTATCGTAATCGGGCCAGTCCTTTGGATAACCGCCGCGTATGGCGAGTGGAATGCCCTCGGCGGCGATGTCGAGATCCCTGTCGGCCGTCTGGATGCGGAGATCCACGCCCGGCAATTCATCGCGGAACTGCTGCAGGCGCGGCATCATCCAGAACGAGGCGAAGGCGGTGGAGGCCGACAGCGTGACATGGCCGCCGACGGCCAGCGTGCGCAGGTCCTCGGCCGATTTGCGGATGTGCGACAGGCCAAGCGAGACGTCTGCGAAGAAGCGCTCGCCGGCTTCGGTGAGCCGCACCTGGCGATGGCGGCGCTGGAACAGCGGCACGCCGAGTTGCCGTTCCAATCCCCGGACCGCATAGGACACAGCAGCCTGGGTCATGCCGAGCTCGCGGCCGGCGGCGGTGAAGCTCGACAGCCGGCCGGCCGCCTCGAAGACGATCAGGGAGCCGGCGGATGGCAGGAGGTGGCGGAGGCTTTGCATAAGGACAGCTTATACAAGCCATCAGGATTTTCCAGCGTCACAGACGCAATCCGGCCGCATAGGCTGATACTCATAGAGGTTGGGAAACCCGATGAGCACAGCCGCTGCCGAGACGACGACAGAACCCTCCAGACGCCGCGAGCGCGGCGGCGGCAGGATAGCCCGGCGCGAATTGCGCTCGCATGGCAGCCAGGGTCTTGGCCGGCCCTATATCGTCCGCAACATCCCGACCTACGACATATTGTCGGAGGAGAACCTGCTTCGCATCGAGGCGACGGCGGATCGCATTCTGGCCGAGATCGGCATCGAGTTCCGTGACGATCCTGTCGCGCTCGACCATTGGAAGCGGGCAGGGGCCAAGATCGACGGCATGCTGGTGAAGTTCGAGCCGGGCATGCTGCGCGAGGTTCTGAAGACCGCACCGGCCGAATTTACCCAGCATGCGCGGAACCCGATGAACTCGGTGCAGATCGGCGGCAAGAATGTCGTATTCTCGCCGGCCTACGGCTCGCCCTTCGTCATGGACCTCGACAAGGGCCGCCGCTACGGCACGATCGAGGATTTTCGCAATTTCATTAAGCTGGCGCAGTCCTCGCCCTGGCTGCACCACTCCGGCGGCACGATCTGCGAGCCGGTCGACGTGCCGGTCAACAAGCGCCATCTCGACATGGTCTACAGCCATGTAAGATATTCCGACCGGGGCTTCATGGGCTCGGTGACGGCCGAATCCCGCGCGGAAGACTGCATCGACATGGCCCGGATCGTGTTCGGCGAGAAATTCGCCGACGAGAACTGCGTCATCCTCGGCAATGTCAACGTCAATTCGCCGCTGGTCTGGGACGCCACGATGACGACGGTGCTGCGCGCCTACGCCCGCGCCAACCAGGCGGCGGTGATCGTGCCGTTCATCCTCGGCGGGGCCATGGGCCCGGTGACCAATGCCGGCGCGATCGCCCAGTCGCTCGCCGAAACCATGGCCGGCTGCGCGCTGACGCAGCTCGAGCGCCCCGGCGCGCCGGTGGTCTTCGGCAATTTCCTGTCGTCGATGTCGCTCCGCTCGGGCTCGCCCACCTTCGGCACGCCAGAGCCGGCGATCGGCTCGATGGTGATCGGGCAACTCGCGCGGCGGCTGAACCTGCCGCTGCGCTGCTCCGGCAATTTCACCACCTCGAAGCTGCCCGACGCGCATGCGATGAACGAAGGTACCATGTCGATGCTGGCCGCCGTGCATTGCGGCGCGAATTTCATCCTGCACTCGGCCGGTTTTCTCGACGGGCTGCTTTCCATGTCCTACGAGAAATTCGTCATGGACGCGGATTTCTGCGGCGCGTTGCACACCTATCTCGACGGCGTGACGGTCGACGACAATCAGCTCGCGCTCGACGCATTCAGGGAGGTCGGGCCGGGCAGCCACTTCTTCGGCTGCGCGCATACGATGCAGAACTACGAGAC
>NZ_AHAM01000165.1 GCF_000236565.1 Mesorhizobium alhagi CCNWXJ12-2
CACCGGCAAGACGCCGGTCGCCATCGCGCTGGCCAGGCAGGCAAAGCGCATGCGGCTGAAACCCGGCATCCTTTCGCGCGGCCATGGCGGCAGCTTCGCTGAGCCGCATATCGTCGACCCGAAGCATGACAGAGCCAAGCATGTCGGCGAGGGGAGCCGCTGCTTCTCGCCGAACACGCGCCGGTGGCCGTGACGCCGAACCGGGCGGCCGGCGCACGGCTGCTTATCGAAGAGGGCTGCGATTTCCTGATCATGGATGACGGCTTCCAGAGCGCGCGCATCCATATCGACTACGCGCTGCTGGTGGTCGATTCACGCTACGGCCTCGGCAACGGCCATGTCATTCCAGGCGGCCCGATGCGCGCGCCGCTGCTGGATCAATTGCGTTTCGCCGACGCCCTCCTGAAAATGGGAACGGGCAGCGGCGGCGACGAGGCGGTGCGCAAGGCCGCACGCGCCGGCAAACCGGTGTTCGAGGCGGCGACGCGGCCGAAGGATGCCGGCCGGCTCTCCGGCAAGAGGTTTCTTGCCTTCGCCGGCATCGGCCATCCGGAAAAATTCTTCGATACGGTGGCGGATGCGGGCGGCGTCGTTGCGCTGACGCGCGCATTTCCCGACCATCATTTCTACAGTGAGGACGAACTGCAGGAACTCGCCGCCACCGCGCGCGCCGGGCAGTTGCGGTTGGTGACGACCGCCAAGGACGCCGCAAGGCTGCGCAACGGGAGCGCTTCGACGGATTTCCTGAAGCGTCTGGATATTCTGGAGATCGAAACGGTGTTCGACCTCGACCATGCGCCGACGCGAATCATCGACGAGACGCTGGTCGCGTGGCGCCAGAGGCGCAACGGCGGCTGAGTAGCCGGGCTAGCGTTTGCGCAAGCCTGGATCGGCCTCGATCTCGCGTTGCAGCGAGGCGGCGGCGTTGAGGTAAGGCTCCTGCCGCGCAACGCTCCAGTATTTGAGCTCGTCGAGCGGGATCTGCTCGCCGGTCACAGCGCAGCGGACGAAGGATCCAGGGCTGGTAACCTGGAAATCTCCGTCGAGGTAGCGAATGCGGGCTTCCCTGGCGCCGGGGCCTTCGAAGCGGTTCATCATCGGATATACTCTGGCGCTGTCACTCGTTTCTTCCGCCACAAATCCAGGACGAGGTCAAGGCGAGACGCCCGCGCCGTCGACATTTGTGGTCTCCGGAATTCCGGCAGCGTGAAGCGGCAATCAGGCCGCTCCGATCCTGTCCGGCACCGGGTGTCTCGGCTGGTAAAGCCCGAGCTTCCCGCCGCCGGGAAGCGAGACATGCGTCAGCAGCCCCCACCCTTCGTCGGTTACCGCGGAGCATTCGACATTGCTCGAATTCAGGTCCCGGACGGCGGCCTCGATGTCGTCGCACATTAAATAGAGCTCGTGGGTCTCGCTCTCTGCCGCAGGGTGGATCGCGGCTTCGGCGGGCGGCAAGGCGAAGATCAGCCAGCCGCCGCCGGCATCGACCGCGGGAAATTGCAGAACGTCGCGGAAGAACGCTCGGTCGGCATCCGCGTCATTGCTGTAGATGATCACATGCGCGCCCGAAATCATGGCTCTCCTCCTTCAGACAGAAGGGATGTAGCGCGACTGTTGCTTGCAGCCAGAGCGGAGCGGGCTCACCGCCGGCCGAACAGGCGCTCGATGTCGGCGAGCTTCAGTTCAATATATGTTGGCCGACCGTGGTTGCAGGTGCCGGAACCTGGCGTCGCCTCCATCTGCCGCAGAAGCGCGTTCATCTCCTCCGGCTTCAGCCGCCGGCCGGAGCGCACCGAGCCGTGGCAGGCCATGGTCGCGGCGATGCGGTCGAGCCGGTCCTTCAGCGTGTCGGTGGTGTCGTTGTCGGCGATCTCGTCTGCGAGATCTCGGACGAGCTGCTGCACATTGGTTTCGCCGAGCATGGACGGCGTCTCGCGCACGGCGACCGCGCCCGGCCCGAAGCGCTCGACGGAGAGCCCGAATTTCTTCAGCATGTCGGAATGCGCCGCGATGCGCGAGGCATCGTCCTCGGGCAGGTCGACGATCTCCGGCAGGAGCAGCATCTGCGCGGGAACCGGCCTGGAATGAAGCGCCTGCTTCAGCGCCTCGTAGACCAGACGCTCATGCGCCGCATGCTGGTCGACGATGACCAGCGAATCATGCGTCTGCGCGACGATGTAGTTTTCGTGCACCTGCGCCCGCGCCGCGCCAAGTTGCGCCTGCAACAACTCTTCCGCCACTTCGCCATGGCCGCCGCGCGAATCCGCACTTGCGAGCGGACCGGCGTCGAAAGCGGCCTGCGCCGGCTCGGCGAAGCCGTCGAGCGGGCGGTGCGGCGAGCGCAGGGCGTCGAAACCGGCCGAGGTCGCGGCGCGAAAGCCCGGATTGAAGGCACGGTGGCCGTTGGCCGGACCGGGATGGCCATAGGTAGCCGGCCCCGGCCGGAAAGCGCCCATCATCGCCGCCGCCCCAGACGTCGCGGCGCGCATGCCGGCATTGTTTAGCGCTTCGCGGATCGCGCCGACGATCAGCCCGCGCACCAGGCCGGGGTCGCGGAAACGGACATCGGCCTTGGCGGGGTGGACGTTGACGTCGACGGTCGCCGGATCGAGTGTCAGGAACAGCACCGTTACAGCGTGGCGGTCACGCGGCAGCACGTCTGCGAACGCGCCGCGGATGGCTGATGCGATGAGCTTGTCGCGCACCGGGCGGCCGTTGACATAGGCGTATTGCTGCAGCGCGTTGGCCCGGTTGTAGGACGGGATCGAGACGTGACCCGTGAGCCGCACGCCTTCGCGCACCGCGTCGATGGCTATCGAATTGTCGGGGAATTCCGCGCCCATCACCTGAGCTATGCGGGTGAGCCGGCCCTCGGCGCTGTCGTCGGTCGCCGCAAACTCCAGCGTTGAGCGGTCCGGCCCCGAAAGCGTGAAGCGCACCGCAGGAAAGGCGATGGCGATACGCCGGACGATGTCGGCCGTGGCGGTGGATTCGGCGCGTTCGCCCTTCATGAATTTGAGCCGCGCCGGCGTCGCGAAGAACAGGTCGCGGACTTCGACGGTCGTGCCGCGATTGGCCGCCGCCGGCCGCACGGCAGCG
>NZ_AHAM01000164.1 GCF_000236565.1 Mesorhizobium alhagi CCNWXJ12-2
CGGTTAGCACTCACCAGAAGCGAGTGCTAACGTGGCGGTGAATAGGCGCTCGGCTGGTACGAGTCAAGCCGGGAGAGAGGAAGGGGAAGAGCAAGAGATTTGGAATCGGCGCGGAAGCACCAGGCCCCTTTACGTGAGGAGAAAGCTCGTTCCGCATCTTTGCCGCCGGCCGCTCGTCCCCGTCTGCCTCAACACATGTCCGCCAGCGGCGCCTGCCTGGTGTGGCCGGCGGGGAAGGGCCTGAACGGCAGTTCGCCGAGCGACTTCTCGGCGAAGAGCGCGGCGTGGATATCTTCCGGGTCGGCGCGCATAAGGAAGCAGATCATGCCTATCGCCAGCGCCTGCGAGGGCGGCGTGTCGGTGACGCCGGTTTCAGGCGACAGGCTGTCGCCGGTAAGCATCGCCGCAAGCTGGTGTGCCAGAGCGACGAGGCGGTCCAGGGCGGCTTGGCATTCGGGGCTGAACTCGATCTCGGGTCTTGTCTTCCGGGTCATGTGACTTTCTCTCCATGTTTGGGGGCGCGCGGGAGTGTTCCCGCGCTTCTTCTCGAAGCCGGGGTGTGGGAAGCGGCGCATGGCAGCGACGCCTAATCAATTTTAGTTAGTTGACGCGCTGCCATGCGCCGCCGGCGTTTTCTCCCCTTGCCGCTCCCGGCCCATCGCCCTGTCCCGGTAGTCTGGGACGGAGCGCGGGCGCACAAGCGCGAACCGGGGCCGGAGCGCCCCGCACGACCATGCGGGGATCATCGCCGGCGCCACACTTGCCTGGATGCCGGTCGTGCACACCCGTTCCCACCAGCAAGCTGCCGGGATGAAGTATGCGGGCATCGAGGGAGGGTGTGGACAAAGTTCAGGAAAACATTCCTGACAGATGCTGACAGGGTTGGGGGCGCTGATGGCCATCCCCACTCCGCTGACGTCCGGAAGGTCACGGCATGGGTCCTCGGGTCAAGCCCGATGACAAAGTTGAGGCTTGCGAGCCGGCAAGGCGCAGATGCGATGGCATTTGTCTTTCACGACCTCATCGTCATTCCGGGGCCGCGAAGCGGAACCCGGAATCCAGCACGCTGGTCCTCGTCCAGTTTTCCGACGGCGCCCGATCCCACTCCGATCGCATCAGACACATCTCATTTCTTCAGCGCCGACGCTCTGGATTCCGGGTTCCGCTCCGCGGCCACGGAATGACGAGCACGGCGCCAATCAGTGTACGCTTCCCGCGATACACAGATGAACAGCACACTCAGAGTTGATGACGAAGCGGGGAGGTGCCTGTCAAAATCACGAGCGTCGGCGAAGGAGAGGTGGGGCGCGGAGTGGAAGCTCTCAGCGCTGCGCCTCGGTCGCCATCCTGAGCGCGAGGCCGGCGAGCACCGTGCCCATCAGCCAGCGCTGGACAACCAGCCAGAGCGGCCGCCCGGCCAGAAAGGCGGCGATCGAGCCGGCCATGACGGCGATGATCGCGTTGACGGTGACGCTGATGGTGATCTGCACACTGCCGAGCACGAGAAGCTGCGTCAGCACGCTGCCCTGCTCGGGGCTGATGAACTGCGGCAGCAGCGAAAGATACATGACCGCGACCTTGGGATTCAGGAGGTTGGTCATGAGGCCCATCATGAACAGCTTCCTGGCGCTGTCCTTCGGCAGTTGCCGGATCTGGAACGGCGAACGACCGCCCGGCCGCACCGCCTGCCAGGCGAGCCACAGGAGATAGAGCGCGCCGCCGAAGCGCAGCGCGTCATAGGCATAGGGCACGGCAAGCACCAGCGCGGTGATGCCGAAGGCGGCACAGAGGATGTAGAAGACGAAGCCGAGCGCCACGCCGCCCAATGAAACCAGCCCGGCTAGCGGTCCTTGCGACAGCGAGCGCGAGATCAGGTAGATCATGTTGGGGCCAGGCGTCAGCACCATGCCGAGCGCGATGAGAGCGAAGGCTGCGAGGGTCGAAAGCTCGGGCATGGAAAATCCAGACCAGGATAGTGGGGCGGATGCCCGAAATGCGCGGACCATGGCCCGGTCGCTTTCGACACTCAAGTTCCTGGCGCGGGAAAGGATTGCGCCACGCAAGCCCGCTGCCAGAAGCGAACGCCCCGCCGGAGAGGGCGGGGCGTCACAGGTTCTGCAGTTGTGTGCTAGCTGACGATGCGCAGGTTCGACAGCTCGTCGGCGATCTCCTTGAACTTCTCCGCGAGATTGCTGCCGGTCGCGTTGTAGTACAGCTTCTTCGGCGTTCCGTCGTCGTTTTTCTTGAAGCGGGAGTCGGAGGCGCAATTGGTCAGGGCGTCGATGGCCTTCTTCTCGCTCGCGACGCTGGTGCTCAAATCGAGCGAGACGGTGACAACGATGACATTGCCTTGATCAGGAGCCTTCGCGTTGGCGCATACCATCTGCAATTGCTCGTCCATGGCCGCCTGGTAGTTCGTGTTCGTGTAAGTGGATTTGCTTACATTCGTGTCCATGTACATACGCGTGGTGCCAGTGCCGTTATAGCCCTTGCCCGTGTAACCATAGGCGGCGTAGGTCGACTGATTGCCCGCCGGATCAGTGTAGGTGTAGTCGCCATAAGTGTTGGCGCCATCGGTCAGAACAATGATGACCTTGTCGTTACCCATTTCTATCTCGGGACGGCCTTCGGTAAAAGGCGCCTTGTGGGACACGACACGCCAGCCCCACGCGGTGCCCTCGGGCACGTTGGTGTTTCCGGTCGGGGTCATGGCGTCGATTGCGTCCAAGATCACCTTCTTGCCCTCAAGGGTAGTGACGTCGTGCAGCGGCGTTATGGCATTGGTAGTGCAGGAGGAATTCGGCCCATCGCCAGATGCTGCCGCGGGCGCTCCATAGGGCTTGACGCGAAAATATTTCCGCATGTCAGATTGACGCGATGCGGCGTCCGTGTCGGTCCAATCCGCCCACCAATTATTGCCGTAACCGTAGTTGGCGTCGTCGAGATCTGGTATGTTGTCGTTGTTGAGATCGCGCCACAGGTGCCGCGCCTCGTCGGGCGCGAACATCGGTACGAACAAGGTTGCGGGATTGGACGAGGTCGCGTCGGCGTCGTTGTTGTTGTAGGGAGCAGGACGCGCTTCCACGCAGCCTTGCCAACTGGTGTATTGGGATACCGTGTATTCGTATTCAGGTTCTGTCGTGTATTCCTTGCACGCTCCGTCCCGGAATCGCTTGCAGACCCGGCGGCTCGTGTTGGGGATCGCTTCGCGATCGGTTTCCGCGATGATGTCCGCATAAAGGCTGAAGCGCGTCAGCGGCTGATCGCGGGTGTCACCCCAATCCGCGCCGCGCTTATACCAGACGTCGCCAACCTTCTCCGCATATTTGTTTGGGTTGTAGTTGGGGTTGGCTGGGGTCATCTTCGACCAGTCGAAATTCTCATGATGGACAGGGGAAATGCCCAGCGTGTCCATCCAAGGCTGGTCGTCATTGGCTGGAGCGATGTTGACCGATGCCGAGAATGGCACGAGGCCGAACTGAACTGGCTTGGGCACCTGCTTCATCATGGCCGCCTGATTGGCCATCGTCTCGATCAGCTGCTTGGCCGCTGCCTTCAAGAGGGCAATGCGCTGCTGGCCGGTGCCTGTGCCGTACTGCGCCATCGACCCGGAATTGTCGAGGACCAGCGCCACTTCGAGGGTGTTCTTCAGCCGTACTTCGGAATGCGCCGTGACATCCACGGTGTTCTCTTCGCTTGGCCGGCCGATCAGTTTCGTGAAAGCCGGCAGGAAATACGGCTCGTATGTCAGCTCCGCCGACAATTTGAGGGTCCCACCGCCGGCATCGTTATTGGGCAGCCTGACGGTGAGGGGTGCGTTTGCCGGCTTGACCCGTCCCAGATTGGCTTCGAAGAAATCCTGTGCGTATTTCTTGATCTCGAGATCGTAGGCGGCCGGGTCGGCAGCGCTGACCACGCCGCTGACAATATGGGCGGCCGTGGCCACGCTTGCGGCGTCCAGCGCATTGAGCGTTAGCTGACGCTGCCTGGAAAGTTCGGCATAATCGACGGCCAGCGCGATCCCGCCCAGGATCGGGATCGTGGCCACCACCATCATCATTGAAAAATTGCCGCGCTTGTCGCGAGCAAATCTGCGTAACATGTCGCACCCCAAACCTAGCCCTAGGTTCAGGCAGAATCCCACAATTCATTAAAAAAACCGGCGCGAAAAACCGTTGAAATGGTGGGATGCGGCTCACCCGGTATTAACCAAATGGGCCTGGAGAATCGCGGATTGCCGGCCGGCGACGTCAGAGATTTGCGAAGCGCTCGGCGGCCCCGGTGGCTTCCGGACTGTGGCTGGAGCGGCCGGCGAAGCGCGGGCCTGTCATAAGATTGACGCCGAGGTCGATCAGTCGGACGGCGTCTTCGTCGCCGGCGACATCTGTCGCGACGACCGGCAGATTCGCGGCTGCCGCGCGGCTGAGAAGCGTTTCGATGGCTTGCGCCGACGCCGGCGGCTGGTCGAGCAATCGCGCCGCCGGGAGCTTCAGCATGGAAACGCCATGGCCGCGCATCGCCTCCAGTTCCTCCGGCGAACCCGACCAGCCTTCGGCGGCCAGGCGCGCGCCGGTCTCGGCAAGCAGCGCCAGCGCCTGGCCGTGCTGGCCATCGGCGATAGCGTCGGCCGGCGCTGAAAGGATGATGGAGCGCGCCGGGGCAGGGTGCTGGCCGAGCAGGGTCAGCACGGCGGCGAATTCGGAGCCATGGTCGAGCAGGGCGCCGGAAATGGCGACATGCAGCGGCGTCGCCTCGCCGGGATGGCCGTGCCGGCGTTCGATTGCTGCGGCGGCCGCAAACACCATCAGCCGTTCGCACGAAGCCGCTGAAATGCCGGGCAGGTCGAAATCGGCGCGGCCGACCCGGACGGGTCCGCCGCCGGTCGGCTCCACCAGCCCGAACGCCTCGTGGCCGACCGCCATGCCTTGCGAGATCGAAACGATCGGCTGCAGGTCGAGTTCGATGCGATCTGCCGCCAGCGCCCGCTGGATGGCAGCGCGAAGGGCGGCGTTGGCGGCGGCGTCGGGGCCGGTCTCGACCGCCTGCAGCCGGACGGCCGGATGCGGCACGACCGTTGCGCTTCGCGCCGGTTTTATCGGATGGCGCGCGGCGAGGCTTGCCGAGAGTGCATCGAGCCGGCGCGACAGGGTAGCGTCGATCTCGCCAATGGTAACGGCGTCGCCGTCGCTGCGCGCTGAAAAATCGCGCAGCGCCACTTCCACCGAAAGCGCCAGGCGGCGGATATCCTGGCCGGAGGCGTTGGCCCGCACCAGCGCCATCACGCTGAAGGCCGTTGCGACTGCCGCAAGGGTGAGGGCCGCCGCGCAGGTGGCGAGCACGATCTCCTCCAGCGCCCGGCCGCTGCCGATCATCCCCTGCAGGAAATAATAGCACACGCCGCACAGCAATGCGGCCGAGGCGACGACTGACAGTCCGCGCGGCATACTCTGAACTTTCCCCGCAAGCGCCCTTGCGCTTCTTCGTAAACCCCTGGCATTGGACGAGCCGACGCCGACGCCTAGTTTCGCATGACGCGTGTCGGCTGTCAGCCGAAAGCTCGTGACAGGGTGAAGAGGTTCGGTTAATTGCGCATCGGCCTGGCCGGGCATCCGGCCAGCAATCGATGAGCGAACGGACGAGGAAATCATGGCGGCTTCGCCCGAAAACATCGCATCGCTGGATGCCGTAGCAGGCAGATATGCCGCGCTGCTCTGCGATGTCTGGGGCGTCGTCCACAATGGGGTCGATGCTTTTCCCGACGCAAGCGCGGCGCTGAAGCGGGCGCGCGAGAAGGGCGTCGCGGTGGTGCTGATCACCAATTCGCCGCGCCCGCATGAAGGGGTCGAGGCGCAGCTCAGGACGCTCGGCGTGCCGGACGATGCCTGGGACCGCGTCGTCACTTCCGGCGACGTGACGCGCGACTTGATCCGCGACGCCCCGCGAAAACTGTTCCATCTCGGACCGGAGCGCGAACTCGCGATTTATGACGGCATCGACGTCGAGCTGGTCGAGGAATTCGAGGCGCAGGCGGTGATCTGTACCGGCCTGTTCGACGATGAGACGGAGACTCCCGAGGAATATGCCGAGATGCTGCGGCGCTTCCGGTCGCGCAACCTGCCCTTCATCTGCGCCAATCCCGACATCGTGGTGGAGCGCGGCGAGCGGCTGATCTGGTGCGCCGGCGCGCTGGCGCGCGACTATGCGCAGCTTGGCGGCCGGACACTGGTTTCGGGCAAGCCGCACCGGCCGATCTACGAGGCGGCGCTGAAGGCGGCGAGCGAGGTGCTGGGCCGCGAGATCGTGCGCTCCGAGGCGCTGGCGATCGGCGACGGCATGCTGACCGACATCAAGGGCGCGGCCGACCAGGGGATCGGCGCGCTCTACGTTTCGGGCGGCATCCACGCCAGCGACTACGGCCACCCGCTCGCGCCCGACCAGGAGCGCCTGGCGGAGTTCCTAGCCAAGCACGGCGCGACGCCCGTCGCCACCATTCCGCGGCTGCGCTAGGCTCCGGCGCGATGAGCTTCAGGCGCATTCCAGGCGATGAAAGGCTGCCAGCCTCCCTGCGCGGCGGCGTGGTGGCGATCGGTAATTTCGACGGCGTGCATCGCGGCCACCAGGCCGTGCTGCAGCGCGCGCTGGACGAAGGGCGCCGCCGCGGCGCGCCGGCGCTAGTGCTGCCCTTCGAGCCGCACCCGCGAAAGGTTTTCCGGCCGGATGTGCCGCTGTTCATCCTGACGCCGCCGCCGATGAAGGCGCGGCTGCTGGCGCATCTGGGATTCGACGCTGTGGTGGAGCAGGCGTTCACGCGCGATTTCGCCAGTCAGGACGCCGAGACGTTCGTGACGAAAGTGCTCGAGGAAAACCTCGGCATCAGCCATTCTGTGACCGGCTTCGACTTCCACTTTGGCAAGAACCGGCAGGGCGGCCCGGCCTATCTGATGGCGGCGGGCGAGCGGCACGGTTTTGGGGTGACGCTGGTCGACGCGTTTCGCGACGAGGGCGCCGAGATCGTTTCCTCCAGCCGCATACGCGAGCTGCTGGCCGAGGGCGACGTGGCGCAAGCGGCGGGCCTGCTTGGTTACCGCTTTACCGTAGAAGCCGAGGTGACCCAGGGAAAACAGCTCGGCCGCACGCTGGGCTTCCCGACGGCGAATATGGTCCTGCCAGCGGAGGCCGAGCTTAAGCACGGCATCTATGCGGTGCGGCTTCGCAGGGCGGACGGTTCGCTGCATGACGGCGTCGCCAGCTTTGGTCGCCGACCGACCGTCGACGAGAACGGCGCGCCGCTGCTCGAAACATTTGTGTTCGACCATTCCGGCGATTTTTATGGCGAGACCTGCCAGGTGTCGCTGTTCGGTTATCTGCGCGGCGAAGTGAAATTCGACGGGCTCGATGCGCTGGTGGTGCAGATGAAGCGCGACGATGAAGAGGCGAGGGCGCTGCTGGCAGGCGTCAGGCCGCTCAGCGAACTGGACGCGAAGGTGGCGTTTTAGCTCGTCAAACATTCGACGTCAGCTTCGGAGAAGCCGCTGATCGATAGGATGCCGGGACACCCTGGCAATCCGAACTCCGGCAGCCTCCGCGAGACTTGGATTGAGCAGATAGTTGAAGCAGAAAGGCAATATTGCCGACGGCACTCGCATCAAGACGCCCGAGCTCTCCGAGATGAACCGCGTACCGATGTCTCGGGTGAGTTCCAAATCCTGCCGCCAGTCCGATGGAAGATTCGGCTCCACGACCGGAACGTCGTCTGGCGCTTCTATCTCAAGCAATTGAAAGAAGTCCGGCCAGTTCTCGGGATCGGAGTTCACCAATATTTCCAGCAGTGCGGAGGCCGGATGGTCTGCGCAGTAGACGACCAGCGTATTCAGGTGGTTCCAGCGAGCCGCTGTAAACAGACCGCCCCGTCCGGAAAGATCTGCATAATTGGAAATGCGCCATAGGCGCATCAGCTGAACATGCCGAAGTCTATCCGATGCAAGATCTCGTGAACCTGGTGTGCTCCGGCTTCCGACACCAGAAGGTCAATCGGCCGGACCATATCCAGCGCCCGGTTTGGCTTCCGCAACCAGCGTTGCGCCTTTTCGTGATTCCCGAACACTCGATCTGCATGCTCAGCTATCTGCTCAAGGCGGAAGACGCGATCGGACTCGATCAGCGACAGAACACCGCCTTGAGCTCTACGGCGATCCAGGCTGCGCCTAGGCCCGACAATCTGATGGATTTCCTCGTTGCTGAAACCCCACTGGCGAAGCTGGTCGACCTTGTCCAAGCTTACGGTCAACTGATGTTCCTGCTTGACTGCACGCGCCGAAGTCGCCATGAACCGTCCTTTCGCCAATTGCCCATCAATATAGGCGCAAATGGCACAAAAGGCAAAGCGCTGGGAAAGCCCCTTTATTCCTGCCTCGGCCTCGGCTAAAAGCGCCGCCATGACATTTTTCGCGCGCTCCATAGCTGCCGCCATACGAATTACCGGCCCGGTCTTCCGGGCGGCTTGAAGTTTTCAAGCTGCCGGAGGCTCCGGGAGTTTTTGGCGGCGCACCCCTCGCGCTTTTTCCAGATCGTGATAGTTGAACGCCCGAGGCCGTGCGCGGCCGGGCAAACTCATGGCTAGATGATGACCGACACGTCCGAAAAGATCGACTATTCGAAAACGCTCTATCTGCCGCAGACGGAATTTCCGATGCGCGCCGGCTTGCCCGAGAAGGAGCCGCTGCTGGTCAAGCGCTGGCAGGAGATGGGCATGTATAAAAGGCTGCGCGAGGACGCGGCCGGCCGCGAGAAATATGTGCTGCATGACGGCCCGCCCTACGCCAACGGCAACATCCATATCGGCCACGCGCTGAACAAGATCCTGAAGGACGTCATCACCCGCTCGTTCCAGATGCGCGGCTACGACAGCAACTATGTGCCCGGTTGGGACTGCCACGGCCTGCCGATCGAGTGGAAGATCGAGGAGGAGAACTATCGCTCCAAGGGCAAGGCGAAGCCTGATCTTTCCGAGCCGGCTGCGATGATCGAGTTCCGCAAGGAATGCCGCGCCTACGCAGAAAAGTGGATCAAGGTGCAGGGCGAGGAGTTCCAGCGGCTCGGCGTCGTCGGCGATTTCGATAATCCGTATCTCACCATGGCCTACCATGCCGAGGCGCGCATCGCAGGCGAGTTGCTGAAGTTTGCGATGAGCGGGCAGCTTTATCGTGGGTCGAAACCGGTGATGTGGAGCGTGGTGGAGCGCACGGCGCTGGCCGAGGCGGAGGTAGAGTACCAGGACTATGAAAGCGACACTGTGTGGGTGAAGTTCCCGGTATGGGCGGCGGTTCGCGGTGGTTCTTTGGCAAGCGATTTGCCTGGGGCGTACGTGGTCATCTGGACAACAACGCCTTGGACGATCCCGGGAAATCGCGCGATCTCGTTCTCGTCGCGCATCGCGTATGGTCTCTATGAGGTCACATCGGCCGAGAACGATTTCGGTCCAAAGCCCGGCGAAAAGTTAATCTTCTCGGACAAGCTTGCAGAAGAAGCATTTGGAAAAGCGAAGCTTGGCTTCAATCGCCTTCGTGAGGTCACCAGCGCTGAACTGGGAGGTCTGCTCTGCCGTCATCCGCTCGTTGGATTTGGTGGAGGCTATGAATTTGCCGTTCCGATGTTCGACGGTGATCACGTTACCGATGATGCGGGTACCGGTTTCGTGCATACCGCTCCGGGGCATGGCCGTGACGACTTTGACGTATGGATGGATCAGGCACGGCACAAAGGCGTTGATCCCACGATCCCCTTCACTGTCGACGACGCCGGCTTCTTCACCAAGGACGCGCCGGGTTTCGGGCCGGACCGCGAGGGAGGTGCTGCGCGGGTTATCGACGATAACGGCAAGAAGGGCGACGCCAACAAGGCGGTCATCGACGCGCTGATCGAGCGCGGCATGCTGTTTGCGCGCGGGCGGCTGAAGCATCAGTATCCGCATAGCTGGCGGTCGAAGAAGCCGGTGATCTTCCGGAATACACCGCAGTGGTTTGTCCATATGGATAAGGAACTGGGCGGGTTTGGGCTGGATGCGACTCCTACCTCCCCCTTGAGGGGAGGTCGCGCCAAAGGCGCGGGTGGGGGTAAAGGCGACGTACACAGCGCTTCAGTACCCCCACCCCTAACCCCTCCCCTCAAGGGGGAGGGGGATTCCGGCGCTGCCGACACCCTCCGCTCCCGCGCCCTTGCCGCCATCGACGCGACGCGCTTCGTGCCCGCCGCCGGGCAGACGCGGCTGCGCGCCATGATCGAGGAGCGGCCGGACTGGGTGCTTTCGCGCCAGCGCGCCTGGGGCGTGCCGATCGCCGTCTTCGCGGACGCCGACGGCAATGTGCTGAAGGACGAGGCGGTCAACGCCCGCATCGTCAAAGCCTTCGAGAAGGAGGGCGCCGACGCCTGGTTCGCGGAAGGCGCGCGCGAGCGTTTTCTCGGCAGCCGCGCCAACGAGCCGTGGACGATGGTCAAGGACATCCTCGACGTCTGGTTCGATTCGGGCTCGACGCATGTCTTCACACTGGAGGACCGGCCCGACCTGAAATGGCCGGCCGACGTCTATCTCGAAGGCTCGGACCAGCATCGCGGCTGGTTCCATTCGTCGCTGCTTGAAAGCTGCGGAACGCGCGGCCGCGCGCCCTACGAGACCGTCGTTACCCATGGCTTCACCATGGACGAGGACGGGCGGAAAATGTCGAAGTCGCTCGGCAATACGGTGGTGCCGCAGGACGTGATGAAGCAGTCGGGCGCGGACATTCTGCGCCTGTGGGTGATGACGACCGATTATTGGGAAGACCAGCGGCTCGGCAAGAACGTGCTGCAGACCAACATCGACGCCTACCGGAAGCTGCGCAACACAATCCGCTGGATGCTCGGCACGCTCGCCCATGACCAAGGCGATGTCGTGCCTGTGAAGGAGATGCCGGACCTGGAGCAGTTGATGCTGCACCGGCTGGCGGAAATCGACGAGATCGTGCGCGCCGGCTACGACGCCTTCGAGTTCAAGCGCATCACGCGGACGCTGATCGACTTCATGGTCGTCGAGCTTTCGGCCTTCTATTTCGATATCCGCAAGGACGCGCTGTACTGCGATGCGCCGTCGAGCCCGAAGCGCAAATCGGCCGTGCAAGTGGTGCGCCATCTGTTCGAGCGACTGACGACATGGCTCGCGCCGATGCTGCCCTTCACCATGGAGGAGGCATGGCTGGAGCGCTATCCGGATGCGGAATCGGTGCATCTCGAACAGTTCCGCCTGACGCCGGCGGAGTGGAAGAACGAGGCGCTGGCTGAGAAATGGAGGAAGGTCCGGCAGGTCAGGCGCGTCGTCACCGGCGCGCTGGAGATCGAACGGGCGAAGAAGACGATCGGCTCGTCGCTGGAGGCGGTGCCAGTGGTCTATATGGCCAACACCGCGCTGGAGACTGCCATCGGCGATGTCGATATGGCCGAAATGGCGATCACCAGCGATCTCGTCATCTCGCATGAAAGCGCCCCGGCGGATGCGTTCCGGCTGGACGATGTGGCGGGCGTCGCAGTGGTCGTCAAAAAGGCGGCGGAGCGCGGGCTCATCAAATGCGCGCGCTCCTGGCGCTATACCGACGATGTCGGCAGCGACCCGGAATTTCCCGACGTTTCGGCGCGCGACGCGGCCGTACTCAGGGAATTGCAGGCGCTGGGCCGGCTTTAACGGTGCAAAAACGCAACGGCGGGCGGCGCATTGCCGTCCGCGCGTTGCCGTTAATAAACGGTTGAGGTACAAGCGCGAAACTCAGGCCGACAAATTGTCGCCGGATTTTCGTCGGATGGACAATGCCGGCAAGGCTCGGCTTTTGGGTCGCCAACAATTGCGAGGCGGGGGTTCAGTGAAGTTTTCTGCTATGATCGAGAGAAACCGGCTGGTGCTGCTTGCGCCGCTCGTCGTCTCGGGGCTCACGCTTTCCGGATGCATGAGTTCTCCGACCTACGGCACCGACAAGACCGCCAGTGAGCAGCTCGTCGGTGATGTGACCGGCATCCTTTCGCTCGGCCCCAAAGATCGCCCGCGCATCCAATACAAGCCGCGCCCTGAACTGGTGAAGCCATCTCCCGACGCTGTCGCCAATCTGCCGGCCCCGCAGGCGCCTGCTACCGCCGAAAATCCGAACTGGCCGGAATCGCCGGAGCAGAAGCGGGCGAGGATTATTGCCCACGCCACCGAGAATCGCGACAAGCCGGGTTTCAGGCCCGAGATCGTCAACGACATAGCGGATGGGCCGGCGTCATCGACCCCGCCCGGCCGCTCGGCAAAGGCCGAGGATTCGGGCATATTGTCGCCCGTCAACAAGGAGCAGCAGCGCGAGGCGTTCAACAAGCGCCTGGCCGAAACGCGCCAGGGCAGCGAGACGTCACGCAAATATCTGAGCGAACCGCCGTTGGTCTATCGCGAGCCTTCCGCTACCGCGCCGGTGGACGATATCGGCGAGGATGAGCTCAAGAAGGAACGCCGGCTCAAGGCCGCGGCGCGCAAGGGCAGCGACTGGTCCTGGCGCGACCTGATCCCCGGCGTGTGATTATCCGTCGCGCCGCAATCTGAAGAAATCGCGTAGGATCGCCGACGCTTCCTGCTCGGCAATGCCTGGATAGATTTCGGGCGCGTGGTGGCAGGTGGGCGAGGAAAAGAAGCGCACGCCGCTGACCACCGCGCCGCCTTTTTCGTCCGACGCTCCGAAGTATAGCCGCCTGATGCGGGCGAACGAGATCGCGCCGGCACACATGGCGCAGGGCTCGAGCGTCACGTAGAGGTCCATGCCGCCGAGCCGTTCGGCCGAGAGTTTTTTTGAAGCCTCGCGAATGACAAGCATTTCGGCGTGAGCGGTCGGGTCGCTGAGTTCGCGGGTGCGGTTTCCGGCCTTGGCGACGACTTCGCCGTTGCCGGCGATGACCGCACCGACCGGCACTTCGCCGCGCGCGGCCGCGGCCTCCGCTTCTGCCAGCGCCAAGCTCATGAAATCCGGACGCTTCACGCTTCGTCCATTCTGAATTCTCCTCGCAACCCCACGACGTTCCTGTTATCTACCGCCCCGGAAAGGCAAACGCCACATGGCCGACGACGACAAGAAATTTACCCGCAATAGCGGCCCGAAACCGTCCGGCCCGCGCGGCGGCGCGAAGAAGGGCGGCAAGCCCGGCTTTGCCGGCAAGCCGCGTTTCGAAGGCGGCAAGCCGTTCGAGAAGCGCGACGGCGCGGCCAAGAAGCCGTTCGCCAAGCGCCGCGAAGAGGCTGCCGGCGACGAGCGTCCGAAGCGTGAATTCAGGCGCGACGAGCGTCCGCGCGCGGCTGGCGATGCCCGGCCGGAGCGCAGCGGCGCGCCGTTCCGCAAGGGCCCGCGTCCGGAAGGCAAGCCGTATCAGAACCGCGAGGGCGGCGCGGAAGCGCGGCCCGGCCGGTTCGAGCGCGGCGCGCGCGAAGGCGGCGAGCGGGCGGAAGGCGGCGAGAGAACGTTTCGGCCAAGGCCGGAAGGCAAGCCGTTTGTCAGGCGCGCCGAGCGCGGCGACGAAGGCGGCAGCGAGCGGCCGGCCCGCCGTTTCGACCGGGCGCAAAATGCGCGCGACGGTGCTGCCGACCGGCGTCCGCGGCCCGAAGGCTTCAAGCCCGGCGGCGACCGCAAGCCGTTTGCCAGGCCGCGCGAGACGGCCGAGGAAGCGCCGGGCGAGCGCATCGCCAAAAGGCTCGCCCGCGTCGGCATCGCCTCGCGCCGCGACGCCGAGGAGCTGATCGCCGCCGGCCGCGTCAGGGTCAACGGCAAGGTGCTGGCGTCGCCTGCCTTCAACGTGATGCCGGACGACACGATCGAGCTCGACGGCACCGCCATTCCGCCGATCGAGCGCACGCGGCTGTTCCTGTTCCACAAGCCGGCGGGCGTGGTGACCACCAATCGCGACCCGGAAGGGCGCAAGACGGTGTTCGACCTGCTGCCGGACAATCTGCCGAGGCTGATGACGATCGGCCGGCTCGACATCAACACCGAGGGCCTGCTGCTTCTGACCAATGATGGCGGGCTGTCGCGCGTGCTGGAGCTGCCGGCTACGGGGTGGCTACGGCGCTACCGCGCGCGGGTGCACGGCAAGGTCGATGAGAAGCAGCTAGCCGGCCTGAAGGACGGCATGGCGGTCGACGGCGTGTTCTATGGCTCGATCGAAGCCTCGCTCGACCGCGAGCAGGGAACGAATGCGTGGCTGACCATCGGTCTGCGCGAG
This sequence comes from Mesorhizobium alhagi CCNWXJ12-2, assembly GCF_000236565.1. Lineage (GTDB taxonomy): Bacteria > Pseudomonadota > Alphaproteobacteria > Rhizobiales > Rhizobiaceae > Allomesorhizobium > Allomesorhizobium alhagi. The sequence goes on from NZ_AHAM01000164.1 coordinate 14,260, forward strand.
GGCAAGAACCGCGAGGTGAAGAACATCCTCGGCGCGCTCGGCCTCGACGTGACGCGGCTGATCCGCATCTCGTATGGGCCGTTCCAGCTCGGCGAGCTGCCGGAAGGCCATGTCCAGGAAATCAGCGGCCGCATGCTGCGCGACCAGCTTGGTGAGCGGCTGGTCGAGGAGTCGGGTGCGAATTTCGACGCCGACATCGTAAAACCGTTCTCGAACAAGCCGGTACGGCGGGAATATGCCAAACCGGTCGAGGCGGTTCCCGATCGCAGGCCGTCACCGCGGCGGCCGGAGCGGATCGGTGAGGGCGGCCTGATCAAGAACCGCAGGCGCGACAATGAACGCCATCGCGAGGACATGCTCGGGCGGCTGCAGACGAAGCCGGACCGTCCCGCGCGGCCGGAGCGCGGCGAACGGCCCGAGCGCGGACCGAAACCGGGGTTCGGCGACAAGCCGCGCGGAAAAAAGGCCGGCGAGCGCGAGTCGCGCCCGATCGAACCGCCGGGCGGCCGCAAGGCCAATGTCTGGATGGCGCCGGGCGCGCGGCCGATCGGCAAGGGCCGTGCCGCGGCCGAAAAGGCCGAGCACGAGGCCCGCAAGGCGAGCAAGGCGAGTTACGGCAAGCCGGGCGGAAAACCCGGCTTCGGCAAGCCTCGCGTCGATGATGCCAAGGGCGACCGGCCGCCACGCGGCGATAGGCCATCGGGGTCGCGCAAGGGAAAGCCCGATGCGGATCGTCGGCGGTGAGTTTCGCGGCAGGCCGCTGGCCACGCCGCGCACCAATGCCATCCGCCCGACCACCGACCGCACGCGTGAGGCTCTCTTCAACGTTCTCGCGCACCGGTTTCCGGACCGGCTGGAGGGCGCGCGCGTCCTCGACCTGTTTGCCGGAACCGGCGCGCTTGGGCTGGAGGCGATGTCGCGCGGCGCATCCTTCTGCATGTTCATCGAGGATTCGGCCGAGGGCCGCGGCCTGGTCCGCGACAATGTCGAGGCGTTCGGGCTCACCGGCCGCACAAAGATATTCCGGCGCGACGCGACCGGCCTCGGCGAGGCCGGAACCGTGCAGCCTTTCGGGCTTGTGTTTGCCGATCCGCCCTACGGCAAGGGGCTCGGCGAGCGGGCGCTGCGCTCGGCGCGGGCCGGCGGTTGGCTCTCGCCAGGTGCGCTTTGCGTGGTGGAGGAGGCCGCCGCCGCTTCATTCGACCCGGGCGAGGGCTTTTCCGTCATCGACGATCGCGACTATGGCGAAACCACCATACGCTTCATCGAATACGCGTGAATCCGGCCCGCTCAGCACCCACATGACCAACAATTAACTTTCCGTGGGGTCGCCGCACTGCATATATCCGCCCCAGCTATCGATGCGCAGGAGCTGCCGATGAACTTCAATGCTCAATCCCTGCCACAATCCGGGCGGCGCGCGATCGCCGGTTGTCTGCTGCTGGTGGCGGCGTTTGCCCCTGCGCCCGTCGCTTGGGCCGAAACGACTGGCCAGCCGCAGCAGCAAGAGCAGCAGGTAGAAAACTTTCTGCTCAGCAACGGGATGGAAGTGGTGGTGATCCCGGATCATCGCGCGCCGATCGTCACCCATATGGTCTGGTACAAGATCGGCAGCGCCGACGAGCCGGCCGGCAAGTCCGGCATCGCGCATTTCTTCGAGCATCTGATGTTCAAGGGGACATCGACGCACGAGGCCGGCGAGTTCGGCCGAAAAATCGCCGAGATCGGCGGCAGCGAGAACGCTTTCACCTCGTACGACTACACCGCCTACTACCAGCAGGTTTCGCCCGAAGCGCTCGAGACGATGATGTCGTTCGAGGCCGACCGCATGCGCAATCTGATCCTGACCGATCAGGTGATCGGCCCGGAGCGGGACGTGATCCTTGAGGAGCGGCGCGCGCGCGTCGACGGCAACCCGGAAGCGCTGCTCAGCGAGGAAGTCCAGGCGACGCTCTACCAGAACCATCCCTACCGCATCCCGGTCATCGGCTGGATGCATGAGATGGAAAAGCTGAACCGCGACGATGCGGTGGCCTTCTACGACCGCTACTATGCGCCCAACAACGCGATCCTGGTGGTGGCCGGCGATGTCGAGCCGGCGACGGTGCGCACACTGGCGGAGAAGACCTACGGTGATGTGCCGCGCGGCCCCGACCTGCCGCCGCGGGTGCGTCCCCAGGAGCCCGAGCAGAACACGAAGCGCACCGTGACCATGACCGACGAGCGCGTGTCGATCCCGAGCGTCTCCCGAAACTGGGTGACGCCGTCCTATACCAGCGCCGAAAACGGCGAAGCCGAGGCGCTTGACCTTCTGTCGGAGATACTGGGCGGCGGCACGCGCAGCCGGCTCTACCAGGAATTGGTGGTGAAGAACCGGATCGCCGCCGGTACCGGGGCCTATTTCAGCGGAACGATGCTCGATTCGTCGAGCTTTACCGTCTACGGCGCGCCGCATGGCGCGGAAGGTCTTGAAAAGGTGGAAGCCGCGATCGAGGCGGAGATCGCCCGCATCATCAGCGGCGGGGTAACCGATGCGGAACTCGACGCCGCCAAGGACCGTTTCGTGCGCAGCATGATCTTTGCGCGAGACAACCAGTCGAGCATGGCAAACATATACGGACAGACGCTCGCCACGGGCGGAACGGTCGAGGACGTGCAGGAATGGCCCGACCGGATAAGGGCCGTGACCGCCGACCAGGTCCAGGCGGTCGCGGCGAAATACCTGAAGCCGGACGTGGCCGTGACCGGATATCTGCTTCCCGAAGAAACAGCGCGGAATTGACCTTGATGAACGGCATGAAATCCATTGCGGATCTGCGAGTGCGGGCGAGTGCACTTGCCGCGACCTTCTTCCTGTCCGCGTTGTTCCTTGTGCTTCCGGCTGTGCTGGCCCGGGCCGAGGTCCGCATCCAGGAGGTGACGTCGAAAAGCGGCGTCACGGCGTGGCTGGTCGAAGACTATTCGGTCCCGATTATCGCCATCCGCTTCGCCTTCGACGGCGGCAGCACGCAGGACCCGCCGGGCAAGGAGGGCCTCGCGAACCTGATGACGGGACTGTTCGACGAGGGTGCGGGCGACCTCGATAGCGAAGCTTTCCAGATCCAGCTGGACAATGCAGGCGCCGAGATGCGGTTCAACGCAGGCCGCGACCATGTTTACGGGTCGATGCGAATGCTGGCCGAGCGCAAGGACGAGGCGTTTGCGCTCCTGCAACTCGCGATCGAGAAGCCACGTTTCGATGCGGCGCCGATCGACCGCATTCGCAGCCAGATCGTCTCGGGCATTGTTTCCAGCCAGCGCGATCCCGAAACGGCTGCGCAGTATCAATGGGCGGCCGCACTCTACGGCGAGCATCCCTATGCGCGCCGCGACGAGGGCACGGAGGCGTCGCTGGCGGCGATCAGCGCCGAGGATCTGCGCGCATTCCACAAGACGAACTTCGCCCGCGGCAATCTGCATGTGGCAGTGGTGGGCGCAATCGACGCCGAGACGCTCGCCAATGAACTGGACAGGCTGTTTTCCGGCCTGCCGGAGAAGCCGGCGCTGCGGACTGTCGACTATGTGGAACCCAGGCTCGACCAGGAAATCCGCGTCGAATATGCACTGCCGCAGGCCTCTCTGCAGCTTGCCTATCCCGGCATCGAACGCGAGGAGCCGGAATTCTACGGCGCCGTGCTGATGAACCACGTGCTCGGCGGCGGATCGTTTTCGTCGCGCTTGTTCGAGGAAGTACGCGAGAGGCGCGGCCTCACCTACGGAATCACCTCTTCGATCGTCAATCACGAGCATGCCACGGCGCTGGTGATCGGCACCTCGACCCGCGCCGACAAAGCGGACGAAACGCTCGCCGTCATCCGTGATGTCGTTCGCCAGATGGTCGAGGAAGGGCCCACCGAGGCCGAACTCGAAGCGGCGAAAAAGTATCTGATCGGCTCCTATGCCATCAACAATCTGGATTCGTCGGCTGCGATCGCGGCGACCTTGGTCGAATTGCAGATAGAGGATCTCGGCATCGACTATATCGATCGGCGCGCCGACTTGATCAATTCGGTAACGCTGGAAGATGCAAAGGCGGCTGCTCGCAAGCTGCTCGCGGCCGAACCGGCCGTGCTCATCGTCGGGCCGGCAGTGGCGGACGGGAATAAGGGATGAGCCCGACTTTCGCGATAGCCTTCGGCGGTGGCGGGGCGCGCGGCCTTGCCCACATTCATGTCATCGAGGCGCTGGACGAACTCGGCATCAGGCCGGTCGCCATATCCGGCTCGTCAATCGGCGCGATCATGGGCGCGGGGATGGCCGCCGGAATGACCGGTAAGGAAATCCACGAATTTTCCCGCTCGATCCTATGCCGGCGTACCCAGGTGGCGAGCCGCATGTGGCGCGCCCGTCCGGGCAGCTTCGCCGAGGTCATGGAAACCGGAATACGGGTCAGCCAGTTCAACATCGAACGCATTATCAAGGCGTTTCTGCCCGACACGATCCCCGATACCTTCGCCGAACTGCAGATTCCGCTGAAAGTCACCGCGACCGATTTCTTCGGCCACAGCCTAGAGGTGTTCAGCGAAGGCGACCTGCATTCGGCGCTTGCCGCATCGGCAGCGATCCCGGCGGTGTTCCGCCCGGTCCGCCGCAACGGCCGGCTGCTGATCGACGGCGGCATCTATAACCCCGTCCCGTTCGACCTTGTGACCGGCGAAGCCGATATCGTGATAGCCATCGACGTCGTCGGCGCGCCGGATGAAAACGGCCGCAAGAAACCCAATTCGATCGACCTGATGTTCGGCGCGTCGCAATTGATGATGCAGTCGATCATCGCGGCCAAGCTGCTGCAAAGCCAGCCCGACATATTCCTTCGGCCGCCGGTTTCACGGTTCCGCGCGCTCAATTTCCTTAAGATCGACGCGGTGATGCACGAGACTGCTGCAATCAAGGACGAACTGAAGCACGCGGTGGAGAAGGCCATCGCGGTGCGCGAGAAGGTCGAGCAGTTGTAGCCGCATGCGGCCTGGACCCGCTGGCGGGTCGGATGGCCGGCGACATGCCTGTGGCCTCTTGCGCCATTGCACAAGCGGGGGCAGGGCAATAGATGGTGCAGGCAGCGTATGCGCCGCCCGTGCGAACCGAACAGGACCGATCCCATGAACGAAACGCCCGATGCCGCGAAACTGACCGACCGTGTCGCGGCCCTGGTGGAGGCCGCCAAGGCGGCCGGCGCCGACGCTGCCGATGCGGTGGCGGTGCGCGGCCGCTCGACCAGCGTGTCGGTGCGTCTCGGCAAAGTGGAAGGAACCGAGGCATCCGAAAGCGACGATGTTTCGCTACGGGTCTTCATCGGCCAGCGGGTCGCCAGCGTTTCGGCAACCGCCGCTTCCGATCCCAAGACGCTTGCCGAACGCGCCGTCGCGATGGCCAAGGTCTCGCCCGAGGATCCCTTTCAAGGCTTGGCCGACGCCTCGTTGCTTGCTTCGAAAATCCGCGATCTCGATCTCTTCGACCCGACCGCCGTCTCCGCCGAGAAGCTGAAGGAGGATGCGCTCGCCGCCGAAGAGGCGGCGCTGGCCGTGCCCGGCGTCACCAATTCCAGCGGCAGCAGCGCGAGTGCCGGCCTTGGCGGCCTGGTGCTGGCGACGTCGCACGGCTTCCTCGGCCATTATGTCGGCACGCGCTTCTCGCGCTCGGCCAGCGTGATTGCCGGCGAAGGTACCGGCATGGAGCGCGACTACGAGTTTTCCTCGCGCCAGCATTTCGTCGATCTCGATTCGCCGCAATGGGTCGGGCGTCGGGCGGCCGAACGCGCGGTGCGCAGGCTGAACGCCCGCAAGGCCAAGACAGGTCCGGTGAATGTTGTCTTCGATCCGCGCGTAGCGCGCGGTATCGCCAGCCATCTCGCCGGCGCGATCAATGGCGCGTCGGTGGCACGCAAGACCAGCTTCCTGCGCAACATGATGGGCAAGCAAGTTGCAGCCGCCGCCATCACCGTTATCGACGAACCGCTCCGCGTGCGAGGCCAGGCATCGCGGCCGTTCGATGGCGAGGGTGTCGAGGGACAGAAGCTGACGATGGTCGAACAGGGCGTGCTCAAGCACTGGTTCCTGTCGACCTCGGCGGCGAAGGAGCTCGGGCTGAAGACCAATGGCCGCGGCTCGCGCAGCGGCTCGTCGGTATCGCCGTCGTCGACAAACCTCTCGATCGAGCCGGGGGAAAGAACGCCTGAAGAGCTGATCGCCTCGCTGAAGACAGGGTTCTACGTCACCGAAGTGTTCGGGCAGGGCGTCAACATGATCACCGGCGAATACAGCCGCGGCGCGTCGGGTTTCTGGATCGAGAATGGCGAACTCGCCTATCCGGTTTCCGAGGTGACAATTGCCTCGAACCTCAAGGACATGTTCCTGAACATGGTGCCGGCGAGCGACCTCGACCGCAACTTCGCCACCGCCGCGCCGACGCTGCTGATCGAAGGGATGACCCTTGCCGGCAGTTGACCGATTGCATCCAGCGGAGACCGGCGGCGATCTGCCTCTACTGTGCGAGGCCGCGCGCGAGGCTGGCAAGATTGCGCTGCGTTACTTCAGGCAAAGCCCGGAAGTGTGGATGAAGACTGGGCAATCGCCGGTCAGCGAGGCCGATTTCGCGGTCGACCGCTATTTGCGCGAGACGTTGCTGGCGGCGCGGCCCGACTATGGCTGGCTGTCGGAGGAAACGCTCGATTCGGCCGAGCGGCTCGGCTCGCGGCGCCTCTTCGTGGTCGATCCGATCGACGGCACGCGCGGCTTTCTCGACGGCAGGACCGAATGGTGCGTCAGCATCGCGGTGGTCGAGGAGGGCGCGCCGATAGCGGGCGTTCTCGAATGCCCGGGGCGCGAGGAGACCTTCTGGGCGGCGTCCGGCGCCGGCGCTATGAAGAATGGTGCGCCGGTCAAGGTGCGCGAGATCGGCGACGCGCCCGAAATCGCCGGCCCCAAGCAGATGATCAATTCGATGCCGCAGAACTGGCGCGACCGATGCCGGCCGATCGCCTACATACCGTCGCTGGCCTACCGCATCGCGATGATCGCCGACGGCAAGCTCGATGCAACCTTCGTCAAGCCGAATGCGCAGGACTGGGATCTTGCCGCCGCCGACCTGATACTGCGCGAGGCCGGGGGTAAGGTGCTGACCTATAAGGGCGAGCCGCCGGTCTATGGCGGCGCGGTCACCACGCATGGCAAGCTTGTGGCCGGCAGCGGCAGGTTGCTGGACGTGATGGGCCGCGTGATCGCCGACGAGGCTTAGGTGTGTTGATATTCAGGTGATCCCGGCCTGACCCTCAACATGCGTAGGCGCATCTTGCTTAACCAGTTGGAAATGGTTTCAAACCGAACCGAACTGCTTTAGACAAATGGCGGTTTGCCGAACAAGGATTCAGAAGAGACGATGGCCGAGGAAGACGGAAACAAACAGCTTTTGCATCTGGTGTTCGGGGGCGAACTGAAGTCGCTGGGCTCGACCGAGTTCCGCGATCTCGACGCGCTCGACATAGTCGGCATCTATCCCGACTACGCGTCGGCGAAGACGGCCTGGAAGGCCAAGGCGCAGGCCAGCGTCGACAACGCCCATATGCGCTACTTCGTGGTCCATCTGCACCGCCTGCTGCAGCCCGAGGCCAAGGCGTCCGGTTCGAGCTGATGACGTCCGGACCAGGCGCGCCGATGGCCATCCGGGCCAAGGCCAAGAAGAAGCGCGACGTCGGCGCGCTGAAACGCTTCTGGCGCAAGGCGCGCAAGCCGCTGGCGCAGTCGCGCTTCGTCAAGGGCGCCATCTCCAGCCTGCTGGTACAGTGGCTGCGGCTCGTCAGGTTCACCAATCCGCTGGCCAAGGGCTCCGCCGACCTGGAGAAGGCGAACGCCGAGATGTCGCCGGCCATCGTCGCGATGTGGCACGGTCAGCACCTGCTTGCGCCGGCGGTCTATCCGCGCGGGCGAGGGCTGGTGGCGATGGTCTCGCGCAGCGCCGATGCCGAGCTCAACGCGCTTGTGGTCGAGAAATTCGGCCTGCAGGCGGTGCGCGGTTCGGGCGGCCGGGTCGACAAGCGCCATCTCGACAAGGGCGGCGCGCGCGCTCTCATCGCCCTGAAAAAGGCGCTCGATGCCGGCATGAATGTCTGCATGATTGCAGACATTCCGCATGGAACGCCCCGTCAAGCCGGGCTCGGCATCGTGACGCTGGCGCGGCTGACAGGCCGGCCGATCGTTCCGGTGGCGATAACCACCAGCCGCCGAAAGGTGCTGCAGAAGAGCTGGGACAAAACGACCGTCAACATGCCGTTCGGGCGCTGCGCCGTGGCGCTCGGCGAGCTGGTCCACGTTTCAGCCAAGGCGGATGAGGCCGAAATGGAGCTGAAGCGCCAAGAGGTGACCGCCTCGCTCAACGCCGCGACGGAAGAGGCCCACCGCATCGCGGGCGGCGCCAGATGAGCGAACGCTGGGCGCGCGCATTGCTGTCGAGCTACCGACTTGCGGGCGCCGCCGTCTATCCGCTGATCGGCACCTATGTCGCCTGGCGCGCCTCCAAGGGCAAGGAAGACCGCACCCGCCGCCGCGAACGCTACGGCCTGGCGGGCAGGGAGCGGCCGAGCGGGCCGGTGATCTGGGTGCATGCCGCGAGCGTCGGCGAGACCATCGCCGTCGTCCCGCTGGTGCAGCATATAGTGGGCTACGGCGTCAACGTGGTGCTGACGACCGGCACGGTGACCTCCGCGCATGTGGCGGATGAGCGCCTGGGAAAGGGCGTCATCCATCAATATGTGCCGCTCGATTTAAAGCCGGCGGTAAGCCGCTTCCTCGACCACTGGCAGCCCGATCTCGCCATCATCGCCGAATCCGAAATCTGGCCGATGACAATACTGGAACTCGGCTCGCGGCGGGTGCCGCAGGTGCTGGTCAACGGCCGGCTTTCCGACCGCTCCTTCAAATCGTGGAAGAAACGCGCCTATCTTGCCGAGGCGCTGTTCGAGAATCTGGCGCATGTGGTCGCCCAGTCGGAAGCCGACGGCGAGCGCTTCCAGGCGCTCGGCGCAAGGCCGGTCACCGTGTCGGGCAACCTGAAGGTCGACACCGTGCCGCCGCCCGCCGACGAGAAGGCGCTTGCCTCGCTGCAAAGGCAGATCGGCCGGCGCCCGACCTGGGCGGCGGTCTCCACCCATGACGGCGAGGAGGCGGTGGCGGCCGAGGTCCATACGATGCTGCGGGGACGCCATCGAGGCCTCGTCACCATCATCGTGCCGCGCCATCCCGAACGCACCGACGCGATCGCCGCGCAGTTTACCGCCATGGGCCTGAACGTTGCACGGCGCAGCGCCGGCGCGAAGGTCACCGCCGACACTGACATTCTGCTCGGCGACACGATCGGTGAGATGGGGCTCTATCTCAGACTGACCGAGATCGCCTTTGTCGGCCGTTCGCTTACGTCCGAGGGCGGGCAGAACCCGCTGGAGCCGGCGATGCTCGACACGGCCGTGCTGGCCGGCCGCAATGTCCAGAATTTTCGCGAGGCCTATCAGCGCCTGATCGACAGCGGCGGGGCGAAGCTGGTGCGCGACCGTGACATGCTGGCCGGCGCCGTCAACTTCCTGCTCGTCAACGAGGTCGCCCGCCACGAGATGATGGCGGCGGGCGCAGCGACCGTCGACCAGATGCGCGGCGCTCTTGCCATCACGCTCCGGGCGCTCGAGCCGTTCATCCAGCCGCTGGTCGTCAAGGCGCGGCTCGAAAGGCCGGGTGGCCGGTAGGATGGCGAGCGAAGCGCCTCCCTTCTGGTGGCAGAAACCGGACTGGCGGGCTTATGCGCTGTCGCCGGTCTCGGCGCTTTACGGCTTCGTGGCGAGCCGC
>NZ_AHAM01000163.1 GCF_000236565.1 Mesorhizobium alhagi CCNWXJ12-2
GCCGGTGAGGATCGCGATGTCCTCGAGCATGGCCTTGCGGCGGTCGCCGAAGCCCGGAGCCTTGACTGCGGCGATCTTGAGGCCGCCGCGCAGCTTGTTGACGACCAGCGTCGCGAGAGCCTCACCCTCGACGTCCTCGGAGATGATGAGGAGCGGCTTGGAGGTCTGGACCACAGCCTCGAGGATCGGCAGCATGGCCTGCAGGTTCGAGAGCTTCTTCTCGTGCAGGAGGATGTAGGCGTCCTCGAGATCGGCGACCATCTTGTCCGGGTTGGTCACGAAGTAGGGCGAGAGGTAGCCGCGATCGAACTGCATGCCCTCGACGACTTCGAGTTCGGTCTCGGCGGTCTTGGCTTCCTCGACGGTGATGACGCCTTCGTTGCCGACCTTCTGCATCGCCTTGGCGATCATTTCGCCGATCTCGGCCTCGCCGTTGGCGGAGATCGTGCCGACCTGCGCGACTTCCTCGGAAGTCTTGATCTTCTTGGTGTTCTTGTTGAGGAACGCGACGACCTCGGTCACGGCCAGGTCGATGCCACGCTTCAAATCCATCGGGTTCATGCCGGCGGCAACGGCCTTGTGGCCTTCCTGCACGATCGACTGGGCCAGAACGGTCGCGGTCGTGGTGCCGTCGCCGGCAATGTCGTTGGTCTTCGAAGCGACTTCGCGGACCATCTGCGCACCCATGTTCTCGAACTTGTCCTCAAGCTCGATTTCCTTGGCGACGGTGACGCCGTCCTTGGTGATGCGCGGTGCGCCGAACGACTTGTCGATGACGACGTTGCGGCCCTTGGGGCCGAGTGTCACCTTCACCGCATCGGCGAGGATGTTGACGCCGCGCAGCATGCGCTCGCGGGCGTCACGGGAGAATTTTACGTCTTTAGCAGCCATTTTTTAGCTCCTGGGCTCAGTGCCCGTAAGGTCTGTTGAAAAGGCGAATTGGGTTTCGGCGGTTCAGCCGATGATGCCCATAATGTCGGATTCCTTCATGATC
>NZ_AHAM01000162.1 GCF_000236565.1 Mesorhizobium alhagi CCNWXJ12-2
CGGCTATCTGGCGATGGGCGGGCAGATCGTCGACGCCACGATCGTGGCGGCGCCGAAGCAGCGCAATTCCGATGCTGAAAAGGCCGACATCAAGGCGGGCAAGGTGCCGGAGGCATGGAAGAACAAACCAGACAAACTGCGACAGAAGGACAGCGACGCGCGCTGGACGGTGAAGTTCTCGAAGGCCAAGGCCGATGAGGAGGGAAAGACGAAGCAGCGCGATATTGCCGTTCCCGCCTTCGGCTACAAAAACCATGCCTCAATCGATCGCCGGCACGGCTTCATCCGCGGCTGGAACGTCACCGGCGCCTCGGCCTATGACGGGGCGCAGCTGTGCAACGTGCTGGACAAGACCAACACCGGCTCGACGGTGTGGGCCGACACCGCCTATCGCTCGAAGAAGAACGAGGCGTGGCTGGAGAAGAACGGCTACCGTTCCGACATCCACCACAAGAAGCCGAAGGGTCGGCCGATGAGCGATGCGACATCCCGGGCCAATGGCCGGCGCTCAAAAATCCGCGCTTTCGTTGAGCATGTCTTCGCGCACCAGAAATCCCGCATGGGACTGTTCGTGCGCACGATCGGCATTGCCCGCGCACGCACCAAGATCGGCATGGCCAATCTCGCCTACAATCTCACCCGCTTTGTCTGGCACCAGGGGCGAACTGCGCCCGCATGAAGGCGACAGCCGCGGAAACCGCCGCCGCAAGGCCGAAACCACCAATCAATCGGGCCCAAAGGGCCGGGCTGCTGGTATCGAGCAGCCGGCTTCAACGGTTCGCACCCATTCTTTGGCCCTTGGCGCCAGGAAACGGCGGTAGTTCGAGCTGTCCAGATGGACAGGGACGAACTGTCGCTGGCCAGCCAAGTTCATTTATCGAGGAGCTTATGAAAGACATCTGGGTACCCACTGTAGCCCCGGTTACCGCGATTGCCCGGGTTTCCGGGATTGCCAGCGTTGCCAGGATTCCCCGGGTTTCCGATATTCCCAAATTTTCCGAGATGCTTGTTGAGCACCATGTCGCCTTCAAGTTCACCCACGTAGCTGCCGGAAAGTCTGTGGACATGAGTTCCCTTGATTTGACCTACGGCATTCCCATGCATGTCGTAGATAAAGCGCCCTCGGCGAAAGCCTACGGCGTTACCTGCTTGCTCATATAAATAATCGGTCATAGCGCTTGTGATCCTACCTTGAATTGTACCACGCAGCATAAGTCCAAGAAATTACAATGGGGAATTGAACTGAGGCGCTGGCGCATGAGGAGCTATCTCCGCGAGAAAACGGCTTGGCTGCAAGTACGCAATGCCGCGTCGCACGCGGACCGGAGCAATCTGACTGCTGAATGCTTCAGACGCGACCATAGTCTGTGGATAGGTAAGCGCTAGGTAGCCGGTCCGATTGGGCAGGTCGGACTTCACCCGAGTGATGCCTACATAGAAGAGGCGCCTGTCTTCCTGCAGCTTCGCGAGCCGATCTTCGGGACTGGTTTCAGGTCCAAGTTGAGCCGGCAAGAGACCTTCTACACACCCCACAATGAAGACATATGGGGAACTCAGGCCCTTGCTCTTGTGCAGACTCATCACCCTGACTTCAGCGACTTCCAATGGCACCTCCGGCTGAGAGATCGCATCGTACAAAGCACCGAACAGGTCTGCAGGATTGTCTATGCCTTCTCGGCAAAGTGTCACCGTCTCGCTCAGCAACTCGGTTTCGGGGTTGTCTGGAAGCCATTGCTGAAGAAAATCATCAAAATCCGCGGATGCCCCGAGGACCTCCAACTCTGCTTTGATTTCCTCAAAGCGATCTACTAGTGCCCCGGTGTAGGGGATGACGAGTATCCCGTCCGATAGCGAAGTTAGGGCTTCCCACAGGGATGTACCAGTCTGCCTGACGTGTTCCAGTACACGTCGGTATGGGTTTGTGTGCCAGTTTGGATGACCGCGACCAAGGAGCCAGCGAAGTGCCACACGATCCTCGTTGTTGAGCAGCAACTTCAATATTGCAAAGCGTTCCTGTGCTTCGACCGTGTCAAGGGCTGACTCGGCATAGTAGGACTTCGTCGGAATGCCATCGGCGCGGAGTCGGTGGAAAATCGGTGAGGCAAACGTTCGCCGCTGTGCGAGGACGATGATCTCACGCGGCGGTACGCCGGCCTCAATCAGAGAAGCGATTTTCGTGGCAACTGCAGTTGCCTCTTGTTCAGCCGTTCCGAACTGGCAAACCACGACCTCGCCGGGTCCATTGGCTGCTCGCTCGGTCATTGCTCCACCAAGCCTGCCGGCATTGCGTGCGATCAACGTGTTGGCCATCCTCACGACGGTGGTTGGGCAGCGTCTACATTCTGCGATCGCGTGCTCGTCGGTCGGATGAAGCACCGCCCAATGGCGGATGCCGTCGGGGTGCGCATGACGAAAGCTGTAGATGGATTGATCATCATCCCCAATTATGCAGATAGAACTGTTCTCTCCGAGGAACTGAAGGGAATCTTGTTCTGCACGATTTAGGTCTTGGTATTCGTCGATAAGCAGGTGCGAATATTCGGCACGTTCTGGCGCCCCAGGATTGCCTCGAAGGTACTGAAAGAGGTGAGGAATAACCTCGTCCATAAGCATAGCTTCATGCAGTGTCAGCCATTCAACGAGTTCGTCAGCAAACGCCTGATCGGCAGGTGACCGTGCAAACCCGGGCTCTTGGGTTTGGAGACGAGCCCAAGCAGCGCCGTAGGCGCGTATCAGTCTCTTGCGGGCGTGCTTGTTGCCGTGATGATTGCCGAGGTCGGCCAGCAGGGGCTCGAGTTCGTACTCGTTGAGGGGTCGAGGTGTTCTTCCCAAGACCGCGAGCACATGATTTCGCATCAGTATGGACATCGCGAGGCTATGCAACGTGCGACCGTGTAGACCGCCAGCGCCAGGCACCTCCAAAGACACCAGCTCTCGGTGTAGGTCCTCTGCTGCTACCCTTGTGAAAGTGACGGCTAGTATCTGCGCCGAATCGATCTGCTCAACCTCGAGTAGCCGGGCAACTCGCCTTTTCATGGCGAAGGATTTGCCGGCACCAGGGCCGGCCAGAACCCGAATACGGTTGTGTCCAGATGCAGCTATTTCGAACGCGGGGCTGTTTTGGGGGAGATTGTCGTTCCAAGCCATAGAATATAGCTTAACTCATCTAACTTTGTTGCACCACGATCCAGCGTGCTCGACCTTCTCACCCAACACGAGATGCGTGGTCAGCATTTCGTGACTACATGTGCCCCTCATCGTCCCACTCCTCGAAACAATCACCACATGCGGAAGAAACATGTGCTTGCACTTATAGAGGCTTCGAAGGCGAAGGAAGCAAGGAAACTCCACTCCGTTCTTCATCCCGAAGGATTCTGGCAATAAAAAAACTCCGGCTGGTTGCCGGAGCTGAGTCGACTGTATTATTTCTTTTTGAGGCCGGTCACTATTCTGTTCTGTTTCGTGACCTTCCAGATGCCGGTCTTCATGCACGATTTCGTGAACATAACATCGCAGCCTTTTTTCTTGCATAGTGCCAGCGTTTTCCCCGTGTAGCCGTAGGGCCCTGCACACCTCTGGTAACATGCTTTCAGTTCATCCGAGCATGACCGCTCGGCACTGTAGGCAAGCGAGGCGGGCAACAGGGAAGTTGCCAAAGCCAAATAAAGAACAGTAACTATTTTCACGCCCCTACTCCTTCTTCATTTGGCGATAGTCACTGGCGATTAAAGCTGAGTTTGGCGACATATTTCCCTAAGCTCCAGCGTCCCGAGATATTATTTGACGAAGAGCCACTGAGCTTCAGTCGCGCCGCCTGAATGGAAATCGTCTCCCCGTCAAAGGAGCCGTTGCGCCGGTAGGTCGTTGTCCCACCGCATTCTCCTGCGGTGTATTTGATCTTGCTGCCATTGTCCGTAATTGTGAGATTTCCACACGCATTTCTTAGTCTCGGGAATTTGGCGACGTAGGTGCCGTCGCTGAGTTCGAAGGCATAGGCCGGTGACGCGACCATTGCCGCCACGGCCAATCCGGCGGTGAACGCCAGGCGACGCACCGCATGCTTAGTTTTAATCATTAGTTGTATCCCCCAGTGAGTATCAATTGCTCACTATAACCACCAACTGCATAGACCGCAAGCGCAGGTCGGCGAGCTGATCCTGCCGGTCTCTCCCGAACCGCCGCTCGCTCGCTACAGCGCTGTTGAGGGCGCGCTCGCGATCGGCTCTCGCTTGCGCCAAAGCTCTGGGGGACGCGACTCGCTCAAAACTCAATGCGCGAAAAGCAGGAACTGGTAAGTCTTAACCCTCGTCGGCATACAGACACCGATTAGGGCAGGAGGCGCAGAGAGCCTATAGCGAGCCTTGAAAAATCAACTAGAATGCTAAGTTGTCGAAATTATTGAACATTATCGTCCAACTTCTCGAGAAATCGACGCGTAGAGAAGCATCTACAGACACTCATTAGCTATCGAAGTCGGGACAACGACAACGACAACGACAACGAGGCTGACGAGCACGACGACACACCCGGCGTCAGTGGAACCTCAAACATCAGCAGCCGCACGATTTGGCGGCAGCGTGATCAATGATAGTCGCTCCGTATGAGCAGGATACCCGACTTCCAAAGGAGCATCGGCACGCGGACGAATTATCGCGGCATCCGCATGATCTTGACTCATGACACCGTCGGGGTCACATTGTGATCCTAAGATAGGAGTCGGAGATGGGTGAGGTTGAGATCAGAGAATTGCCACAGTTTGTCCAAGACGCCTGCTTGACCGGATTTCCGGAAGTTGAAATTGAGAATATCAAGAATCGCATACAAAAGAATCCTACTTTTGGTCATAACTTTCTCGGCCTAAGCCATCAAGACTTCAATATACCCTTGGCTGGCTTCTATGTCCGTTCTTGGAAAATACGTGGGTTGTCTGGTGCTTGGTTGGAGGCATGCACCTTGCATCTATATCTCGGACCAGATCAGCCAGTTTACCTCTTTAATATGTCGTCGTGCCTTGGACATGAAGTCCCCTGGAATGAACACAAAGACATACTGTCCGCGACGGCAAGCGCCGTTTTCCGAGCGCTAACCAAGGTTGAGAGCTGATGGCAGACAGATTTTCAACGAAAATCGGCCTCCGCGCACAAGTGTCTAGTCAATTCTGGAATCTGATAGGCTTTGTGAGTCCTCAGGCTAAGAACAATTCAAGATTTATTAGCGGTTTTTACATAACATTTGTATTATGTTACTGTACCTCTCGGGCACAATTCTGAAACGCTACCGAGAGGAAATGGTTATGGATAGAGTTGTAAATTCCTGTTTGCAGGTCATCGAAGATGTAAATAGGCGCCGAGGCGGCGGTCTACCTGTCTTTGATGCCAATACCATTCGTACCCTGCGATCTGAACTAGGGCTTTCCCAAAGGCAGTTTGCCGGACGGTACGGATTCGATCTACACGTGTTGAAGTCGTGGGAGGCCGGTAGACGGTCTCCAGACACGGCAAACGTGTTGCTGCTCAATCTCGTCGCTTTGGATCCGGAAGGTATGGCCAATAGAATTGGCCGGTGCCTGGGCGCTCCTATTGCCGGCGAACAGGTAGCAGAATTTGCGTGAAGTGCTTTGGGTGCTCAAAAGGCCTCGCTTACGCGAGGCCTTTTTCTATGGTTCTGCATCCGTCTAGGATGTCCGACTTTCCAGAATCGCAAGTGTGTCCCTCATCGTCCCGCTTCCGTTCTGCATCCCGACAATGAACACCGATGATGACCGTGCACGAGCTTCACAACGACACAGCTTTCAAAGCCGGCTAGATTCGTAATTGAGTCAGAACCTGGCTACCGGAAACGCAGGTAACCACCGAACCGCCGCTCGCTCGCTACAGCGCTGTTGAGGGCGCGCTCGCGATCGGCTCTCGCTTGCGGGTGATGAGGGTTAACGAGCCAGTTCCTGCTTTTCGCGCTTTGAGTTTGAGCGAGTCGCGTCCCCCAGAGCTTTGGCGCCTAAGAACACCAATTAGCGCAGGCGTCGCAGAGAGCCTATAGCGAGCCTTGACGAATCAGCAGAAACGCTAAGCCCTTGAAAATGTTGGCGATCCCGACAGGATTCGAACCTGTGACCATCGGCTTAGAAGGCCGGTGCTCTATCCAGCTGAGCTACGGGACCGCGTGCCGCCCTTGCGGCCGGCGTCCTCGGCGCCTGGCGCGAGAATTCGCGCTCAATGCGTCCAGGGGATCTTGCGGTCATAGCGGAAATTCTCCGCATAGGAAATCTGCCGGCGCTTGGCTTCCTTCGGCTCCTGCACCCGGAAGTCGATCCCGTGCTTCTGCGCATAGGCGACGGCCTCTTCCTTCGAATTGAAGGTGAGGCGGATCTGGCTCTTCATGTCGCCGGATGACGTGTAGCCCATCAGCGGGTCGATCTTGCGCGGCTCTTCGGCGTCGAATTCGAGAACCCAGAAGCCGGTCTTGGCCTTCCCCGACTGCATCGCGGTCTTGGCGGGGCTGAAAATGCGCGCGGACATCAATGCCTCATCATCCGGTTCGAGTCGCTGGTCGGAGTGGCAGGATTCGAACCTGCGACCCTCTGGTCCCAAACCAGATGCGCTACCAGGCTGCGCTACACTCCGTGCCGACGTTCGGCGCTGAATTCCCTAGAGTTTCCGCTGTTCTGGCGCAAGGCCAGAACAGCGTGTCCGCGCCAAAAATAGGGAAAAATCGTCTCGATCGATACGGATTGGCCCGAAATCCGCATGGCAGCCCCACCGGCGCCAAAACATTTGTTCTCGGATTTGACTAGCGATTCGCGATGGAATTCGCCCGGAAGAAATCATTCCGGGGCGATGAAGCCATCGAGGTCTTTGCGGCGACGGACCGACGCGTTAGTAAGAGCTTCGGCCCGCAATCAACAGGCGACACCGAATGATCCGAAATCCGATTCTACCCGGTTTCAACCCCGACCCGTCGATCTGCCGCGTCGGACCGGACTACTTCATCGCAACCTCGACCTTCGAATGGTATCCGGGTGTCCAGATCCACCATTCGACCGATCTCGTGAACTGGCGGCTGATGAAGCGCCCTCTCGATCGCGCCGCTCAGCTCGACCTGCGTGGCAACCCCGATTCCGGCGGCATATGGGCGCCGTGCCTGTCCTATGCCGACGGGCTGTTCTGGCTGGTCTATACTGACGTCAAGCGGCTCGACGGCAATTTCAAGGATGCGCACAACTACATCGTGACCGCGCCTTCGATCGAAGGCCCGTGGTCGGATCCGGTCTACGTCAATTCGAGCGGCTTCGACCCGTCGCTCTTTCATGACGACGACGGCAGGAAATGGTTCCTCAACATGGTCTGGAACCATATTTCCACCGGCGTCGGCGGCAGCCCGAAACATCCGTCCTTCGCTGGCATCCTTCTGCAGGAATACGACCCGGCGGCGAAGAAGCTCGTCGGATCGGTCAGGAACGTCTTTGCCGGCAGCCCGCACGGGCTGGTCGAGGGGCCGCATCTCTTGAAGCGCGACGGCTGGTACTATCTCACCACCGCCGAAGGCGGCACCGGTTACGGCCACGCCGTCACCATGGCCCGCTCGCGCGATATCGGCGGCCCGTACGAGCTTCACCCCGACATTCACGTCATCACCTCGAAGGACGCGCCGGAGGCAGTGCTGCAGCGCGCCGGCCACGGCCAGATCGTCGAGACGCCGGAAGGCGCAGTCTATCATACCCATCTCTGCTCACGGCCTTTGCCGGGAGTGCGGCGCTCGCCGCTCGGCCGCGAGACGGCGATCCAGAAATGCGTCTGGAGCGAGGACGGCTGGCTGCGGCTCGAGAAGGGCGGACCCGTACCGGAGGTCGAGGTTCCGGCGCCGGTTGCGGTTACGCGAAGACCGCGCCCCGAGACGATCCGGCATGATTTCGACGGGCCGGAGCTGCCGCTCGATTTCCAGTGGCTGCGCACGCCATATCCCGAGCGGCTTTTCTCGCTGTCGGAAAAACCCGGCGCGCTGCGCCTCTTCGGGCGCGAATCGATCGGCAGTTGGTACGAGCAGGCGCTGGTCGCCCGACGGCAGGAGGATTTATCGTTCCGCGCCGAAACCGAACTCGCCTTTGCGCCGGAGAATTTCCAGCAGGCGGCCGGGCTGACGCACTACTACAACCGCCACAAGTTCCATTTCCTGGCCGTCACCCATGACGCGCGCCGGGGGCGCGTGCTCACCATCCTGTCCTGCCCCGGTGACTGGCCGAACGGCAAGCTGGACTTTCCGCTCGCCGATCCGCTGCCGCTCCGTGGGGACGGCCCGGTCGGCCTCGCCGTGGAGGCGGCCGATGACACGCTGCAGTTCTGGTATCGGGAAGGTGGCGGCGACTGGGCGAAGGCCGGACCGGTGCTGGACGCAAGCGTCATTTCCGACGAGGGCGGCCGCGGCGAGCATGGCTCCTTCACCGGCGCCTTCATCGGCATGGCCGCTTTCGACACCAGCGGCTCCGGGATGCCGGCCGATTTTGACTATTTCGCCTATACCAGGCGCGAGAGTTGACGCGGGCGGGTTGAACTGTCTCTCAACGAGGCAACGGATAAGTCTGCGGCGACTTCCGATACGCCTCTTCACATTGGGGCGAACAAAACCACGGCCCGTCCGGAGCAGCCCGCCGGTACGATGCGTAGGGGGCATGCATCTTGCATACCGGATCGATCCAGGCGGGGTCCGGCGATGGAGCAAGCTCGATCTCGTAAAGAGGGACTTCATCGGCTACCGATCGAAGCGCCTTCTTTCCGAGATCATGCACCATGATGCCTTTGGCGGCCGCAGTCTCGGCAATGGGCTGGGTAGCAAGCAACTGGCCGGGGCCTGCAAGCGCGGCGATGCGCGCTGCTATGTTGACGGTCGACCCGAAGAGATCATTCCCCCTGCGGATGACCTGCCCATGGTTCAGCCCTGCGCGCGTTAGCGGCAGGCGCGGCTCTTGTCGGCATGCCTGCAACAGCGTCCCAAGAACCTGGATCGCGTTTTCCGGCTCCGGAAACGAGAGCATCGCCTCATCGCCGATCCATTTGATCGGCGGTCCGTACCCACGCAGCGCTTCGCGGACCATTTTCTCGAAAATCTCGAGCACGTCGATCGCGGCCGCGTCTCCATAGACGTCCGCAATGGCGCTGAATCCGGCAAGGTCTATGAATGCTACGGTGGCCGCCGCGTCGGCGGAACTCCGTGTCGGGCTCGTATCTCGGTCCATCGGAGCTACTTAACGCCGATCGCACACGGTTCAAACACCGCCGGAGGGTATTGCTGCAGACCAGATCCGCATGTCTGGCGGGTCCACGCCCCGCGATGGGGCGTGGACCTTCGCCGTGCTAGAAATCCATGCCGCCGCCGGCAGGCATCTGCGGCGCAGGCGCTTCCTTCTTCGGCTTCTCGGCCACCATTGCCTCCGTGGTCACCAGCAGGCCTGCGACCGAAGCTGCATCCTGGAGCGCCGTGCGCACCACCTTGGCCGGATCGATCACGCCCTGGCCGTAGAGGTCTCCAAACTCGTTGGTCTGCGCGTTCCAGCCGAAGGCGAATTCGGTTTTCTCGCGCAATTTGCCGACGATGATGGAGCCTTCCGCCCCGGCGTTCTCGGCGATCTGGCGGATAGGCGATTCAATCGCTTTCCGCACGATGTCGACGCCGGTCTTCTGGTCGGGATTGTCCACCTCAACCGTGTCGAGTGCCTTGGCGGCCCTGAGCAGCGCCACGCCGCCGCCCGGCAGGATGCCTTCTTCGACAGCGGCACGCGTCGCATGCAGCGCGTCGTCGACCCGGTCCTTGCGTTCCTTGACCTCGATCTCGGTGGAGCCGCCGACGCGGATGACGGCAACGCCGCCGGCGAGCTTGGCCAACCGCTCCTGCAGCTTCTCGCGGTCGTAGTCCGAGGTGGTCTCCTCGATCTGCGCCTTGATCTGCGTGACGCGGCCCTGGATCTCGTCCTTGCGGCCGGCCCCGTCGACGATGGTGGTGTTCTCCTTCTCGACCACCACCTTCTTGGCGCGGCCGAGCATCTCCAGCGTGACGTTCTCCAGCTTGATGCCGAGATCTTCGCTGATGGCGGTGCCGCCGGTCAGGATCGCGATGTCTTCCAGCATGGCCTTGCGGCGATCGCCGAAGCCCGGGGCCTTGACGGCCGCGACCTTGAGCCCGCCGCGCAGCTTGTTGACCACCAGCGTCGCCAGAGCCTCGCCCTCGACGTCTTCGGCGATGATCAGCAGCGGCTTGCTGGACTGGACCACCGCTTCCAGGACGGGAAGCAGCGCCTGCAGGTTCGACAGCTTCTTCTCATGGATCAGCACGTACGGCTCTTCCAGCTCGACGCGCATCTTGTCCTGGTTGGTGATGAAGTAGGGCGAGAGATAGCCGCGGTCGAACTGCATGCCCTCGACAACCTCGAGCTCGGTCTCGGCCGTCTTGGCTTCCTCGACAGTGATCACGCCTTCATTGCCGACCTTCTGCATCGCTTCGGCAAGGAAACGGCCGATTTCGGTATCGCCATTGGCCGAGATCGTGCCGACCTGCGCGATCTCGTCATTGTTGGTGACCTTGCGGGCATTGCCTTTCAGTTCGGCAACAACCGCTTCCACGGCCTTGTCGATGCCGCGCTTCAGGTCCATCGGGTTCATGCCGGCAGCAACGGCCTTGGCGCCTTCCCTGACGATGGCCTGGGCGAGCACGGTCGCGGTTGTGGTGCCGTCGCCGGCGATGTCGCTGGTCTTGGAGGCGACTTCGCGGACCATCTGCGCGCCCATATTCTCGAACTTGTCCTCAAGCTCGATTTCCTTGGCGACAGTCACGCCGTCCTTGGTGATGCGCGGTGCGCCGAATGATTTGTCCATGACGACATTGCGGCCCTTGGGGCCGAGCGTCACCTTCACGGCGTTGGCGAGGATAT
Organism: Mesorhizobium alhagi CCNWXJ12-2; assembly: GCF_000236565.1. Taxonomy (GTDB): domain Bacteria; phylum Pseudomonadota; class Alphaproteobacteria; order Rhizobiales; family Rhizobiaceae; genus Allomesorhizobium; species Allomesorhizobium alhagi. The sequence goes on from NZ_AHAM01000162.1 coordinate 10,916, forward strand.
CGACGCCGCGCAGCATCTTCTCGCGTGCGTCGGTGTGGAATTTCACTTCCTTGGCAGCCATTGGATCACTCCTTCAAATAGGCAGCTTTCATTGACTGATGGTTCGTCAGAAGCCGTCAGGCGGCGCTCTTCAGCTCAGCGGTCTTCTCGATCACGCCCATCACGTCGCTTTCCTTCATGATGAGCAGATCCTCGCCATTCAACTTGATCTCGGTGCCGGACCATTTGCCGAACAGGATGCGGTCCCCGACCGTGACGTCGAGCGGCTGAAGCTGCCCGGCTTCGTTGCGCGCGCCGGGTCCGGCGGCGATGACTTCACCTTCCTGCGGCTTCTCCTTGGCGGTGTCGGGAATGATGATGCCTCCAGCCGTCTTTTCGTCGACCTCGACGCGGCGGACCAGGATACGGTCATGCAATGGACGGAACGTCATGGTGTTCTCCTCATGGACAAACAGTTTTTGAGGTTCCTGCGCACCGGACCGGCAATATCGGGCAGTGCGGGGAGCTGCGACCCTTGTTCAGGCATCGCGCAGATATCGAGCTAATTCAGCCATTTTCGGCTTTCAAGAGGGATCAGCGAAAATTTTAGCACTCATGGCCATCGAGTGCCAAATGCGCCGTGATCCCACGGTTCTGCGGGCATCGATGGAGGCAACTGTTTGCACATTCCTGCTTGGCAGCTGCGTCCGAGCAGGCAAGGCCGCCGAGGCTGACTGCCCGGTTGCGCCGCCACTCTATTTCGAGTTTCATCGAAATTCTATTGACAGCCCGCAAAGGCTGGCTATATGGTACTTCCATGAAACTCGAAAAAGCAGCCGATCAACTCGAAGCGCTGGGAAATCCGACCCGGCTTCAACTTTACCGCACCCTCGTTCGCGCTGGCGAGGAGGGGTTGCCGGTCGGGCGCCTCCAGGAAAAGCTGGACATCGCTGCCTCGACGCTCTCGCATCATTTGAAGCGCCTGGTCGATACCGGGCTGGTGACGCAGGAGCGGCAGGCGACGACACTGATCTGCCGCGCCCATTATCCCGGCATGCAGGCGCTGATCGGCTATCTGGCCGACGAATGCTGCGCCGACGGAACCTGCCCGCCAGTGGCGAAGAAAGCAGTCGCATGAGGGCGGCATTTTTTTTGACTTGTTAATTCGAAGATACCAGAAGGATCGAAGATATGGTCATGACTTTGAACGGAGAACTTCCTGTCGCGATCGTCGGCGCCGGCCCCGTTGGCCTGGGGGCGGCTGCCCATCTGGTATCGCGCGGCTTGACGCCGATTGTCTTCGAGCGCGGCGAGACGGTCGGCTCGACGCTGCTCGAATGGGGGCATGTCCGGGTGTTTTCACCATGGCGCTACAATATCGATGCGGCGGCACGGTCGGTGCTTGAGCAATCCGGCTGGCGAGGGCCGGACGACGCGGCGTTGCCGACCGGATCGGAGATTGTCAGGGACTATCTTGCGCCGCTGGCGGCGCTTCCGCAGATCGCGCCCCACCTGAAGCTCGGCGCGACCGTCACCGCGATCACACGCCGGGGACACGACAAGATCTCCAATGAAGGCAGGCAGGAGTCGGCATTCGTCGTCCGCTATCAGGACGCGGATGGGGAGCACCGCATTCTTGCCCGTGCCGTGATCGACGCATCGGGAACCTGGTCGCGACCCAATCCGATCGGCGTCGACGGCCTGCCCGTTCCGGGCGAGCGCGAGGCAGGAGGCCGGATCGCCTATGGCATTCCGGACGTGATCGGTCCGCGCAGGAACGATTACGCAGGAAAACGCGTGCTCGTGATCGGCGGCGGACATTCCGCAATCAACGTCGCGCTCGCGCTGATGGAACTTCAAGATGAGGCGCCGGGCACGGAGATTTTCTGGGCGCTCCGCCGAAACAGCGTCGCGAAGCTTCTCGGCGGAGGACTGAACGACCAGTTGCCGGAGCGTGGTGCGCTTGGCCTGGCCGCCAAGCGGGCGATCGAGAACGGCAGCATGAACATGCTGGCTCCGTTCTCGGTGGAGCGCATCGACATGACGGGCGACGGTCTCACGATCGAGGCGATGCTGGCCGGAAAGCCCTTCAGCCTGTCGGTGGACCGCATCGTCGTCGCGACGGGATTCCGGCCCGACCTGTCATTCCTGAGCGAAATCCGCGTCGCGCTCGATCCGGCTGTCGAAGCGCCGCCGACGCTTGCTCCGCTCATCGACCCGAACCTTCATTCCTGCGGCACGGTCCCGCCGCATGGCATAGACGAACTCGCCCATCCCGAGGCGGGCTTCACCATCGTCGGCTCCAAATCCTATGGCCGCGCGCCGACCTTCCTGATGGCGACCGGCTATGAGCAGGTCCGCTCCGTGGTCGCCGAAATCGCCGGCGACCATCGGGCCGCGCGCGAGGTGCGCCTCGTCCTGCCGGAAACCGGCGTCTGCAGCGCCGCGCCAGCGTCGTCAAATGGAGAGAAGGCTTCGGCCGGATGCTGCGGCGGACCCGCGCCGAAACAGGTCGACGCATGCTGCGTTGCCGATGCGGACGCCAAGGCAGAGGGCCGCGCCGGCTGCGGTTGCGGCGACAGATCGGCAGGCATAAAAGCGAACGCCCTGGACAAGTCGATGGAACCCGCCGAATGACACAGAAGACGCCGGCCGCGGTCATCTGGGCGCTGGGGCTCACCCAGATCGTAGGCTACGGCACGCTCTACTACGGGTTCAGCATTCTTGCGCCGGCAATGGCCGCCGATTTCGGGTGGCCCGAGCAGTGGATTTTCGGTGCGCTGTCGGCGTCGCTTCTCGCCGGAGCGATCGTAGCGCCTGTGGCCGGGCATTGGGCGGACCGCTTCGGCGCCGGCCGCCTGATGGCATTCGGATCGGTGTTTGCCGCCTTGGCGTTCGTTGCATCGGCGCTTGCCCCGACAGGTCCGACATTCGTGGTGGCGCTGATCATTCTGGAGATCGCGGCCTCGTTCGTCCTTTACAGCACAGCCTTTGCGGCAATCGTGCAAATCGGAGGGCAGGGCGCGCAACGCAGCATCACGCATCTCACCTTGATCGCCGGCTTCGCCTCGACCCTGTTCTGGCCGCTGACGGCGGCGCTGCATGCGCATCTGGACTGGCGCGAGGTCTATTTCGTCTTCGCAGCTCTCAATCTTTTTCTGTGCCTGCCGATCCACATCTGGCTTGCCCGCCTTCCGGTCCGAACCGAGATCAAATCGGCGAGCGAGAATGCCGCGCAACCATTGCCAGGCGTCGAGGACAATGGACGCGCAATCGGCCGACCCTGGATATTCCTGCTCATGCTCGCCGGCTTCGCCATCGAGGGCTTCGTTCTCTCCTCCGTGCTGGTGCACATGGTGCCGCTGACGGCAGCGCTTGGGTTCGGAGCAGCGGGCGTGTTCGTCACCACCCTGTTTGGTCCGGCGCAGGTTCTGAGCCGCCTGACCAATATGGTCTTCGGCGGGCGGCTGGCGCAGACAAGGCTGGCTGTGATCGCCGCCGGCCTGCTTCCGATCGGCCTCGGCATCCTCCTTTTGACGTCGCCGATGTTGGCCGGCGGCCTTGCCTTCGTGATCCTGTTCGGGCTCGGCTCAGGCCTGACCAGCATCGTTGGTGGAACGCTGCCGCTCGAACTCTTCGGCAGGCAGGGCTATGGCGCCCGGCTGGGCTGGGTGTCCGCCGCGCGCCAGCTTTCATCCTCGGTCGCGCCGTTCGCTCTTTCGATGATGATCGCGCTCGGAGGCACAGCCGCGGCATTGGGCTGGCTGGCGGCCATGGGCGCGCTCGGCCTGATCGCCTTCGCAGGCGTCGCGTTCATGTGCCGAAGGCCGCGGAGCGGCAGAGCTCAACTCGCGATGGAAGGCAGGCCTGGTTAGCTGGACGCCCGGGCAGCAGCGGCGGGTTTCATCAGGGCGGTCTGGATGCTTTCTATCAGCGCGGCGTCGGTGAAGGGTTTGCTTAGAAGCATCACATCTCCCGGGCGGTCGGCGACGGCGTGGGCGTCGGCATAGCCGCTGATGATGATGGCCGGCCAGTCGGCGCGTAGGCTGCGCGCAAAGCGGATAACGTCGAGGCCTGAAACCAGCGGCATGGCGAAATCGGTCAGGATCAGGTCGAACTTCTGCGGCTCGCGTTCGAGCAGGCTGAGAGCCTCGGCGCCGCCGCCGGCGCTGACGACGCTGAAGCCGTTGTCGCGCAGCACGTGGGCGGTCAGTTCACGCAGGTTGATGCTGTCGTCCACGAGCAGGATGACCGGAGACTCCTTGCCGGTGCGGGGCCACTGCTTGTCCTCAGCCTTCGGCGTAATCGGAGGGGAAGCCGGTTCCTGCAAGGATCGCGGCAGCCATATGTGCATGGCGGTTCCGCTGTCGACGACACTTTCGATGCGCAACGTGCCGCCCGACTGTTTCGCGAAGCCATAGACGGTGCTCAGACCCAACCCCGTACCCTTGCCTACATCCTTGGTGGTGAAGAACGGTTCGATGACCTTGGCCAGCAGATCCGGCGAGATGCCCATGCCGGTGTCTTCGACGGTCAGCACGGCATAGTCGCCGGCCGGCAGATCCTCCAGATCGTACTCGACGGTCCTGTTGGAGCCGCGCACAGTTATCGTGCCGCCGGACGGCATTGCGTCGCGGGCATTGAAGATCAGGTTCAAAAGAGCGAGTTCCAGCTGTCCGGTGTCGACATAGGCAGGCCACACGCTCTCGTCGACCTGCCAGTCCAAGCGCACCAAGCCGCCGAGAACCGGCGCCACGAGCCCGTTCATCGTCTCCCCGAGATGGGTGAGGTGGACCGTGTCCGGCTTCAGCCGTTGGCGGCGAGAGAAGGCAAGCATGCGGTTGATCAGCTCGGTGCCCTGCTTGGCGGCATGGCGTATCATCTGGACGATCTGGGTTGTTTCCTCGGTTGCCGGAACCCTGCGCTCCAGCAGTCCGAGCCCGCTCAAGATGGCGGCGAGCAGATTGTTGAAATCATGCGCGACGCCTCCCGTAAGCTTGCCGATGGCATCCAGCCGCTGCGAATGCATGAGTTGGTCTTCGAGTTGCCGCCGCTCGGTGATATCGAGCAACGTGCCCAGTATCTCCGTCGGCTTGCCGTCCTCGTCGGTCGAGAGAACGCCTTGGTCGAGAAAGTTGCGGTAGCTGCCGTCGGCGCAGCGCCAGCGGAATTCGCAGGTGTATGAGCCCGTTTCGCGCGCGCCGTTCAGCGCCCTGGTCAAACGGGGCAGGTCATCCGGATGAACCCGGCTCAGCCCGAACTCCGGCTCTTCCGTCAGGCGCTCAGGCGGAAAGCCGGTCAGCCGCTCGACCGCCTCGCTGACGAAGCGCGCGCCGAAGGGCGGGTCGATGTCGCGGGAATGGAAGCAGATCGGGACGGACCGCAAAATGGCTTCCTGGCGCTCCTCGGACCGGCGCAGCGCCTGCTCGGCCAGCAGCCTCTCCGACTTGGCGCGGAGATTTTCCTCCATCAGGCGCTGTTCGATCTCTGCCTGATGCTTGATCTCGCGGGTCTTCTCGAACAGGTCGACGAAAACCGCGACCTTCGATTGCAGCATGACCGGGTCGAACGGCTTGAAGACGTAGTCGACCGCGCCGGCGTCGTAGCCGCGGAGCATATGCGCGTCTTCCTTGTTGATCGCCGTCAGGAAGATGATCGGCGTGCGCTTGGACTGCTCGCGCTGGCGAATGAACCCGGCCGTCTCATAGCCGTCCAATCCGGGCATGAAAACGTCGAGCAGGATGACGGCGAACTCGTCCTTCAGCAGGAAGCGCAGGGCCTCCTCGCCAGAACGTGCGCAGACGATCTCGGCTATTTCCTCCAGCACGACGCTGATCGCCTGCAAATTGCGCTCGTCGTCATCGACGACGAGGACTTTCGTTCGCTCCATCGTGGCGGGCTCCGACGCGGCGGCAGCCGCACTGACCGCGGCTTTGGCGTCGCTCATCTTCGGCTTCCTGACCTGACGACCTTGGCTCATCAGTTGACGGCGGCCATTGTTTCGCCGCCGGCTGCGCGCGGGAGGCCGGTCCGCTCACGCGAACGGCCGACCCAGACGCGAAGCAGCGCCAGCAGGAGGTCGAGGTCGACCGGCTTGGCGATGTAGTCGGAAGCGCCCGCTTCGAGGCATTTTTGCCGGTCGCCCTTCATCGCCTTGGCCGTCACCGAAATCAGCGGGATGTCGGCAATAGCCGGCCGCTTGCGGATTTCGCGCATAGTCTCGTACCCGTCCATCTCCGGCATCATGATGTCGACCAGTGCGACCGCCGTGTCGGGCGTCTGCTCGAGAATCGCGATGCCGTCCCGTCCCCGTTCGGCATGGAGCACCTGGATCCCATAGGTTTCAAGCACGCTGGTCAGCGAATAGATGTTTCGGATATCGTCGTCGACGATCAGCACCTTTGCTCCGGCGAGATCCGCATTGCCGGTGACCGTGGACCACTCATTGTCGTCCGTCGTCGAGCCGTCGCCTTCCATGCTCGGCAGTGCCGCCGCCATCAGCACGATCAGCTGCGCGAAATTCTCCGCCCGCGGCCGACCGGACAGGTCAGGGTTCTGCGCGAGCGCAGGTTCCAGCGCATCGGCATTGGGCGCGAAGATCAGCACTTTGGAGATGAGGTCGCCCAGATGTTGCGACAAACCAGCCGCCAACTGTGTGTTCTCTTTCGGGTTGCGCCCGAATCCGAGCACGATCGCGTCATAGCCGGAAAGATCCATGTCGTCGGCGTTGGCAGCCAGGCGTCCGATTGCCGTGACCGACGTGACGCCGTCGCGTATTTCGTCGACCAGCGACAGCCGCCGGTCAGGGTCGGCGTCGACGACCAGAACCTTGCGTTGCGTCCTGACCTTGCGCCGGTGGATGTCCCGGAACACCTGCGCCAGCTCTTCTTGCGCCACCGGCTTGGTCGATACGCTTGTTGCGCCCTGGCGAATGAGCGTATCGAGATGATCAGCGCCCGATATGACTGAAATCGGAATCCCTTTCGTCTTGGGGTCGTGACGCAGAAGGTCGAACAGCACCCAGCCGTCGATGTCGGAGAGACCGAGGTCGAGCGTGATGGCGTCGGGCATCAATCTGCGCGCCAGCGCCAGCGTTCCCGAACCGGCGGTGGACAGCACGCCCTTCAGGCCGGAAGAGCGGGCGAGATCAAGCAGGATCTCGCCGAAGGTCGGATCGTCTTCGACGATGAGTACGACGCGATCTCCGGGCATGATCGAATCTCGATCGTCGTTGAATTCGACAGATTTTTCCGGTTCCTGCACGGGAGGAGCGGGAGGGGCAATCTGCGGCGTGGATTCCGGCAGCGAGATCGTGGTCACAGCCGCGCGCGGGCCGTCGAAGGGTATGACGAGCGTGAAGGTCGAGCCTTTGCCGGGCTTGCTTTCGACGCGGAGTTCGCCGCCGAGAAGGCGAGCGATCTCACGGCTGATAGAGAGGCCCAGGCCGGTGCCGCCATATTTGCGGCTGGTGGTGCCATCGGCCTGCTGGAACGCTTCGAAGATCAGCTTCTGCTTGTCCTTGGGAATGCCGATGCCGGTATCGGTCACGGAGATGGCCAGCGCGTCGTTTGCGGGTTTGACGATGCCGTTGCCGCTGCCGCCCGGGATCGCGGTGAAGTTGAGCACGACGCTGCCTTCGGAGGTGAACTTGAAGGCGTTCGACAGAAGATTCAGAACGATCTGCTGCAGCCGCTTCTCGTCGGTCCTGACGGTTTCGGGCAGCTTCGGATCGACATTGATGCTGAAGCCCAGGCCCTTGTCGGAAGCGAGCTGCCGGAATGTGCGTTCCATGTGCTGCCGCAGATGGGCGAGCGGCATATCGCCGACTTCTATCGACACCGTGCCGGACTCGATCTTCGACAGATCGAGAATGTCGTTGATGAGGCTGAGCAGGTCCGTTCCAGCCGAGTTGATGGTGCGCGCGAAATCGACCTGCTTTTCATTGAGGTTACCCTGCTGGTTGCTGGCGAGCAGCTTCGACAGGATCAGGAGCGAATTGAGCGGCGTGCGCAGTTCGTGGCTCATATTGGCCAGGAACTCCGATTTGTATTTGGAGGTGAGCGCAAGCTGCTCGGCCTTTTCCTCCAGCGCACGGCGCGCCATTTCGATCTCGAGGTTCTTGGTTTCGACCTGCTTCTTCTCGTTTTCGAGAAGCTGCGCCTTTTCCTGCAGCTCTTCGTTTGTGGCGTGCAGTTCCTCCTGCTTCTTGGTCAATTCGCTCTGGCGCGCCTGCAGCTCGGCGGTGAGCAATTGCGACTGCTTCAGCAGGCCCTCCGTTCGCATCGTCGCCGCGATCGTGTTCAGGACGATGCCGACCGACTCCATCAACTGGTTGAGGAAGGATTGGTGGGTGTCGCGGAACTCGCCGAAGGAAGCGAGTTCGATGACCGCCTTGACGTCGTCCTCGAACAACGCCGGCAGGATGATGACATTGGCAGGCCCGGCGTCGCCGAGCCCGGAGGTGATGCGCACGAAGTTTTCGGGCACATTGTCGAGCAGTATGGCGCGCTTGTCGGCGGCGCTCTGGCCGATCAGGCCTTCGCGCAGATCGAGGCGCTGCTTGATGGTCGTCGAGCTCTCTGCCCCGTAGCTGGCGGCGAGCTCGAGATAGGTTTCGTTCTCGTCGCGGCTGGCGACATAGAACACGCCATATTGCGCGTTCACCAGCGGCGCCAGCTCCGACATGATCAGGCGCGACACAGTGGTGAGGTCGCGCTCGCCCTGCAGCATGCGCGAGAAGCGGGCGAGGTTGGTCTTCAGCCAGTCCTGCTCCGCGTTCTTCAGCGTCTGATCCTTCAAATTGCGGATCATCTCGTTGATGTTGTCTTTCAGCGCCGCGACCTCGCCGGATGCCTCGACGGCGATGGAGCGGGTCAGGTCGCCCTTGGTGACGGCGGTCGACACTTCGGCAATGGCGCGCACCTGCGTCGTCAGGTTGGCGGCGAGCTGGTTGACGTTGTCGGTCAGGTCGCGCCACAGGCCGGCTGCGCCCGGCACGCGCGCCTGTCCGCCGAGCTTGCCTTCGATGCCGACCTCGCGCGCCACGTTGGTCACCTGGTCGGCGAAGATCGCGAGCGTCTCGATCATGCCGTTGATCGTATCGGCAAGCGAGGCGATCTCGCCCTTGGCGTCGACGGTGAGCTTGCGCTTCAGATTGCCCTGCGCCACGGCCGTGACGACGTCGGCGATGCCGCGCACCTGGTTTGTGAGGTTGGTCGCCATCAAATTGACGTTGTCGGTCAGGTCCTTCCAGGTGCCGGCGACGCCCTCGACGCGGGCCTGGCCGCCGAGCTTGCCTTCGGTGCCGACTTCGCGCGCCACGCGCGTCACCTCGCCGGCAAAGGAGTTGAGCTGATCGACCATGGTGTTGATGGTCGATTTCAGCTCGAGGATTTCGCCCTTCACGTCGACGGTGATCTTCTTGGAAAGGTCGCCGCGCGCCACGGCGGTGGTCACCTCCGCGATGTTGCGCACCTGGCCGGTGAGGTTCTGGGCCATGGAGTTCACATTGTCGGTCAGGTCCTTCCAGGTGCCGGCCACCCCGCGCACCTGCGCCTGTCCGCCGAGCTTGCCGTCGGAACCCACCTCGCGCGCCACGCGCGTCACTTCCGAGGCAAAGGAGTTCAGCTGGTCGACCATCGTGTTGATGGTGTCCTTGAGCTCGAGAATTTCGCCGCGCACGTCGACGGTGATCTTCTTGGACAAGTCGCCTAGCGCGACCGCGGTGGTCACTTCGGCGATGTTGCGCACCTGGCCGGTCAGGTTGGCTGCCATGGCGTTGACGTTGTCGGTCAGATCCTTCCAGGTGCCGGCGACGCCGCGCACCTGGGCCTGGCCGCCAAGTTTGCCGTCGGTGCCGACCTCGCGGGCGACGCGCGTTACCTCCGATGCGAAGGAGTTGAGCTGGTCGACCATGGTGTTGGTCACGTCCTTGATCTGCAGGATTTCACCTTGCGCATCGACGGTGATCTTCTGCGTCAGGTCGCCGGTGGCGATCGCGGTCGCGACTTTGGACACGTCGCGCAGCTGCACGGTCAGATTTCCCGCCATGGCGTTGACGTTGTCGGTCAGATCCTTCCAGGTGCCGGCGACGCCCTCGACATGCGCCTGGCCGCCGAGCTTACCCTCCGCGCCGACTTCGCGGGCAACGCGGGTGACTTCCGATGCAAACGAATTGAGCTGGTCCACCATCGTGTTGACGGTATCCTTCAGCTCGAGGATTTCGCCCTTCACGTCGACGGTGATCTTCTTGGAAAGATCGCCGCGCGCCACCGCGGTAGTCACTTCGGCAATGTTGCGCACCTGGCCGGTCAGATTGGCGGCCATCAGATTGACGTTGTCGGTCAGATCCTTCCAGGTGCCGGCGACGCCCTTCACTTCCGCCTGGCCGCCGAGCTTGCCCTCGGTGCCGACTTCGCGGGCGACGCGCGTCACCTCCGATGCGAATGAATTGAGCTGGTCGACCATCGTGTTGATGGTGTCCTTCAGCTCCAGGATTTCGCCCTTAACGGCGACGGTGATCTTCTTCGACAGGTCGCCAGACGCGACTGCGGTGGTCACATCGGCGATGTTGCGCACTTGGCCGGTCAGGTTCTCAGCCATCAGGTTGACGTTGTCGGTCAAATCCTTCCAGGTGCCGCCGACGCCGCGCACCTGGGCCTGGCCGCCGAGCTTGCCTTCCGTGCCGACCTCACGCGCCACGCGCGTCACTTCAGAGGCGAAGGAGTTGAGCTGGTCGACCATCGTATTGATGGTGTTTTTCAGCTCGAGGATTTCGCCCTTCACGTCGACGGTGATCTTCTTCGACAGGTCGCCCGAGGCGACCGCGGTTGTCACTTCCGCGATGTTGCGGACCTGGCCGGTCAGGTTGTCGGCCATCAGATTGACGTTGTCGGTCAGGTCCTTCCAGGTGCCGCCGACGCCTTCCACGCGCGCCTGGCCGCCGAGCTTGCCTTCGGTGCCGACCTCACGCGCCACGCGCGTCACTTCGGAAGCGAAGGAGTTGAGCTGGTCCACCATGGTGTTGATGGTGTTTTTCAGTTCGAGGATCTCGCCTTTCACATCGACAGTGATCTTCTTCGACAAGTCTCCCGAAGCGACGGCCGTGGTCACCTCGGCGATGTTTCGCACCTGGCCGGTGAGGTTGGTCGCCATGGCGTTCACGTTGTCGGTCAGATCCTTCCAGGTGCCGGCCACGCCTTTCACCTTGGCCTGGCCGCCGAGCTTGCCTTCGGTGCCGACCTCACGCGCCACGCGCGTCACTTCGGAAGCGAAGGAGGCGAGCTGCCCCACCATGGTGTTGACGATCTTGCCGATCCGCAGGAATTCGCCGCGCAGCGGCCGGCCGTCGATCTCGACCATCATCGTCTGCGAGAGATCGCCCTTGGCGACCGCCCCAATGACGCGCGCCACTTCGGCGGTTGGCTGTACCATATCTTCGATCAGGTCGTTGACCGAGCGGACGCCCGATTCCCACGAGCCGGTGGCGTTGCGGACATGGCCGCGCTCGCCGATGCGGCCATCCTTGCCGACGACGCGCGAAAGACGCTCGAATTCGCGGGTGAGCTGGTCGTTTAGTTCGACGATTTCGTTGAAGGTTTCGGCGATCTCCGAATCCAGCCCGTCATAATCGTTGACGAGGCGGACCGAAAAATCGCCGCGGCGAAATGCCCGCAGGGCCATCAGAATCTGGCGGCGGTCAAGCTGTTCCCGTGGAGCCTCGATGTTCATGGCTTGCTCCCCGGGGTTGCTTGAAAACTGGATGTGAGGCTAGTGCCCGTTCGATACGCCAAGTTCGCCCCCCTGCGAATGTGGACTGCGGGCCAACTGGATAGACCCCGCCGAGGCGCTCAACGCACCATCCGGCCATTGGTTCCATTGAATCGGACTCTCGCGAATTTTCTTCTGCGGGTTGTTTATGGGCGGTCGGAATCATAAAACCCTACCTGCGGCTGCCAAACGTCGAGTTGGGGAAATTTGGCGTTGACGCTGCGGCGCGTCGATCGTTTGGGGATTTATGAACAGCGATTTGATCGAATTTGTGGAAACCTCGTTCGGATCGGTCTGGTCGCTCGAACTGCTCTTGCTGCTTTTCAGAAATGCGCAGCGAAACTGGACCCCAGACGAGCTCGTCCACGAATTGCGAAGCAGTGAAGTTGTCGTTGCCCAGAGTATAGAGAGGCTTGTCGCCGCCGGGCTGGCCCTGGCCGAGAAGGACGGCTCCGTTCGCTACGGGCCGGCGTCACCCGAACAGAACGATCTCGTCGCACAATTACAAGAAGAATACCGCAAGAAGCCGGCCGCGATCCGGCGGCTGATCCTGCAGAATCCGGTCGAGAAGCTGAGAACCTTCGCCGACGCTTTCAAGCTGAAGAAGAGTTGACGGTCATGGAAACGCTGAAGATCGGCATTTATGTCTTGTGCATCCTGACCAGCGCCGCCTGTTCCTATTTGTTGATGCGCGGCTACTGGCGCAGCAGCACGCGGCTCCTGTTCTGGAGCGGCCTGTGCTTCGGCTTCCTGTCGCTCAACAGCATCGTCGTTATCTTCGACATACTGGTCTTCCCCAGCGCCAATTTGCAGGTCTTCCGCCACGCGGCTTCGCTGGCGGCGGTGGGAACCCTGCTGTTCGGGCTGGTTTGGGAAACGGAGTAGGAGCGGCCATGTTCGAATTCGTTTCGGGGTTGATCACCATGGGTTTCGTGGTCGCCGGCCTGTTCTTCCTCCGCTTCTGGCGGCGAACGGGAGACCAATTATTCGCAGCCTTCGCCGTGGCGTTCTGGATGTTGGCAACCAATCAGGCGCTGCTTGTCTTCGTGCGGATTCCGATCGAGGAGCGCAGCTGGCTCTATCTGCTGCGGCTCGGCGCCTTTACCCTGATACTTTTAGCCGTGATCGCGAAGAACCGGCGCGCCTGAACGGTCACACCGCCGTGGCGGCCGCCAGCCCCGTGGCGATGTCGGCTTTCAGATCCTCGACGTTTTCGAGCCCTATCTGCAAGCGGATGATCGGGCCTTCATAGGGACCTTTGGCGACGACCCGGTCGGCGAGCGAAACATGGACGGCCAGGCTTTCGTAGCCACCCCACGAATAGCCCAGCCCAAAAATTCGGAGCGCGTCGAGGAAGGCGTGCGCCTGTTTCACCCCGCCACCGGCCAGAACCACCGAGAAAATACCGCTCGAACCGCAGAAATCGCGCTTCCAGAGTGCATGCCCGGGATGGCTCTCCAGCGCCGGATGCAGGACGCGGGCGACGCCCGATTGCGTCTCCAGCCAGCGCGCAATGTCGAGTGCGCTTTCTTGGTGCCTTTCCAGCCGGACGCCCATCGTGCGCAGGCCCCGCAGCACCTGATAGACATCGTCGGGACCGGAGCAGCAGCCCAGCGTGATGAAACCCTGATGCAGTTTCGGCCAGCATTCGGCGTTGGCCGATACCGTGCCGAGCAGCACGTCGGAATGGCCGGCCGGATATTTCGTCGCTGCGTGAATGGAAATGTCGACGCCGTGATCAAGCGGTTTGAAATAGAGCGGCGTCGCCCAGGTATTGTCCATCATCACCACCGCGCCGCCGGCATGCGCCGCCTTGGCGATGGCGGGAATATCCTGCATTTCGAAGGTGTTGGAGGCAGGCGATTCTGTGAACACGACCTTCGTGTTCGGCTTCATCAGCGCCTGGATGCCCGCGCCGACATGCGGGTCGTAATACTCGACCTCGATACCGAGACGCGCAAGCATGGTGTTGGCGAAATTGCGGGTCGGAAAATAGACGGAATCGACGATCAGCACATGGTCGCCTGCCGACAGGAAGGCGAGTAGCGGAATGGTGACCGCCGCTAGCCCCGACGGGACGATGATCGTGCCCGCCGAGCCTTCGAGTGCATCTATCGCTTCCGCGAGCGCGTCGCTGGTGGGCGTGCCGCGCGTGCCATAGGTGTATTTCTGCGACCGCGCAGCCATCGTCGCTGCGTCGGGAAACAGCACGGTGGAGGCATGCACGACGGGCGGATTGACGAAGCCGAAATAGTCGCGCGGGTCATTGCCGGCATGCGCCAGCCGCGTGTGGATGCCCATAGTGTCAAAATCGCGTCCGGCCATCTTTGTCCTGCCTATTGTGATGACAACAACGCATAGAGCGGCGCGATAGCGGACGCAACCGGACAGGCTGGCGGCCTGGGGGAAGTCGTTTGAGCCAGAACGGCCATTGGCAGGACGAGCCCAAATTCGCGTCAAAACCGGCTCGCGGACGGCCATTTCATGGCCATTCGGCCTAGCAAATGGTCATTTTCCGTGGAGAATTTTCAAACGCCGGCCGATTCAGTCATTCCACTTGACCTCACTAAAATAATCGCCTTCGATGCAGTTCGTGAACGGGAGCACGGCAGCAGCGCAGCATGCGAGGCGACGTTTCGGAAGTGGGCCGGGACGGCATTGCTGCTTTCGCACGAAAAAAACAGGGATTTGATCCCGAACAACAGAAAAGGGTTAGTGGGTATGAAACACACTGTGAAAGTCATTCTCGGCGCGGCCGCGCTCGGAATGGCGGCTTCGGCCGCTTCCGCCGCCACGCTGGACGATGTCAAGGCGAAGGGGTTCGTGCAATGCGGCGTCAACACGGCGCTGGCGGGCTTTTCGGCGCCGAATGACAAGGGCGAATGGACCGGGTTCGACGTCGATCTCTGCCGCGCTGTCGCCGCTGCGATCTTTGGCGATCCGACCAAGGTGAAATTCACGCCCACCAACGCCAAGGAGCGCTTTACCGCGCTGCAGTCGGGCGAGATCGACCTTCTCTCCCGCAACACCACGTGGACGCTGAGCCGTGATACCTCGCTCGGCTTCAACTTTGCCGGCGTCAACTACTATGACGGCCAGGGCTTCATGATCAACGCCAAGAAACTGCCCGGCGTGAACTCCGCGCTGCAGCTTTCGGGCGCTTCGATATGCGTGCAGACCGGCACGACCACCGAGCTCAACCTCGCCGATTATTTCAAGGCCAACAACCTCGAATACAATCCAGTGGTTTTCGAGAAACTCGAGGAAGTCAACGCCGCCTATGATTCCGGCCGCTGTGACGCCTACACCACCGACCAGTCGGGCCTCTATTCGATCCGCCTGACGCTGGCTGCTCCAGACGATCATGTCGTTCTTCCCGAGATCATCTCGAAGGAGCCGCTCGGCCCCGCCGTCCGCCAGGGCGACGACCAGTGGATGGACATCGTGAAGTGGACGCTCTACGCGATGGTCCTGGCCGAAGAGGCCGGCATTACGCAGGCGAATGTCGAGGAAATGAAGAACTCGCCGAACCCCGACATCAAGCGCATCCTTGGGCAGGAGGCCGATTCCAAGCTCGGCACCGACCTCGGCCTCAGCAATGACTGGGTGGTCAATATCATCAAGGGCGTCGGCAATTACGGCGAGAGCTTCGAGCGCAACATCGGGCAGGGCAGCCCGCTCAAGATCGCCCGCGGCCTGAACGCGCTGTGGACCAAGGGTGGACTGCAATACGCGATGCCGATCCGCTGAGTTGAACGACTTGGCGATCCGGAAGGCGGGAATCCGCCTTCCGGTCTCCGTGCAAAGGAGACAACATGGCTTCGCAGGATGTAGCCGGGCGGGCTGACAGCTCACTCGCGTCGTATTTCAATGATCCGAAGATCCGCGGGATCGTCTATCAGGTCCTGCTTTTCGTAGCGCTGGTGTTTTTCATCTACTGGGTCGTCGGCAACACAGTCGAGAATCTCAGGCGCTCGAACATCTCGTCGGGCTTTGCCTTCCTGAACGGCCGTTCCGGCTTCGACATCAGTCAAAGCCTGATCTCATTCTCTTCCGATTCACGATATTCGCGCGCGCTGGTCGTCGGACTTCTCAACACGCTGCTTGTGGCCGGGGTCGGCATCGTGACGGCGTCGATCATCGGGTTCATCGTCGGCATCGGGCGGCTTTCCAGGAACTGGCTGATCCGCAAGCTCTGCATGGTCTATGTGGAGGTGTTCCGGAACATTCCGCCGCTTCTCGTCATCTTCTTCTGGTATTTCGGCGTCATCTCGGTGCTGCCTGCGCCGCGCGACAGCATCGCGCTCGGCATTCCGCTTGGCTTCGAGACCTCGTACGGTTTCTACGGGCTGGACTACTTCCTGAGCTTCGGCTCGTATCTCAACAATCGCGGCTTCTTCCTGCCGAAGACGATGTGGGGCGAGGGTGCCTGGCTCATCGCCGCCGCGATCGTCGTCGCGATCGCCATGGTCTGGTTCGTCGCCCGGAAGGCGCGTCAGCGGCAGGAAGCGACGGGGCAGCAATTCCCGGTGTTCTGGACTTCGGTGGCGCTGATCATCGGCCTGCCGCTGCTGGCCTTCGCTTTGGCCGGCTTCCCGCTGACGCTGGAATTCCCGACCGCCTCGACCTTCAACCTGGTCGGCGGCTTCCAGGTCAAGCCGGAGTTCCTGGCGCTCTACCTCGCTCTGTCCTTCTATACAGCGGCGTTCATTGCCGAAATCGTTCGGGCCGGCATTCTGGGCGTCAACAAAGGCCAGACGGAAGCGTCTTACGCGCTCGGCCTGCGCTCGGGCCAGGCGTTGCGGTTGGTCATCATTCCGCAGGCGATGCGCATCATCATTCCCCCGCTGACCAGTCAGTACCTCAACCTCACCAAGAACTCTTCGCTGGCTATAGCCATCGGCTACCCCGACCTGGTGGCCATAGGCGGGACCATCCTCAACCAGACCGGCCAGTCGATCGAGATCGTCGCCATCTGGATGGTGGTGTATCTCGGCCTCAGCCTTGCCACCTCCGCCTTCATGAACTGGTTCAACGCCAAGATGGCGCTGGTCGAGAGGTAGGATCATGCAGGAACACGATCTCTCCTACGTCCGCGCCGAAATGGTGAACGCGCAGGCCGCGCCCTTGGGCGAGCGCGGCCTTGTTCGCTGGCTGCGCATCAACCTGTTCGCTACGCCAGCCGACACCGTCATGACCGTGATAGGCCTCATTGTCCTGGCGCTGGTGCTGCCGCCACTAATCAACTGGCTGTTCATCAGCGCGCAATGGACGGGCCCCGACCGCAGCGTCTGCGCGACCGTTTCGCAGGGCGGCGCGCAGCCGGACGGTTGGTCCGGCGCCTGCTGGGCGTTCGTCAACGCCAAGTTCGAACAGTTCATGGTCGGCCGCTACACGATCTCGGAACGCTGGCGCGTATGGCTGGTGGCCATCATGTTCGTGGCGTTGCTCGTGCCGCTGATGATCCCGCGCATTCCCTATAAAGGGCTGAACGCCATCGTACTTTTCGGCGTTTTTCCGATCATTGCCTTCGTCCTGCTCGTGGGCGGCGTCTTCGGCCTGCCCTATGTCGAGACGCAGCTTTGGGGCGGCCTGATGGTTACGCTGGTTCTGTCCTTCGTCGGCATCGCCGTGTCGTTGCCGCTCGGGATCGTGCTCGCGCTCGGCCGGCGCTCGAAATTGCCGGTGGTCAAGATGGTCTGCGTCATCTTTATCGAAGCCATACGCGGCGTGCCTTTGGTGACTGTGCTGTTCATGGCGAGCGTCATGCTGCCGTTGTTCCTGCCGGCCGGCATGACCTTCGACAAGTTTCTGCGGGCGTTGATCGGCGTGGCGATGTTCGCTTCCGCCTATATGGCCGAGGTGATCCGCGGTGGATTGCAGGCCATCCCGAAGGGCCAGTACGAAGGCGCCGATTCCCTCGGCCTCAGCTATTGGCAAAAGACCGGACTGATCATCCTGCCGCAGGCGCTCAAGCTTGTCATTCCCGGCATCGTCAACACCTTCATTGGCCTGTTCAAGGACACCAGCCTTGTCTACATCATCGGCATGTTCGATCTGCTCGGCATCGTCCGGCAGAATTTCGCCGACGCCGCCTGGGCGTCCGCCCAGACGCCGATGAGCGGACTGGTCTTTTCCGGCTTCGTGTTCTGGCTCTTCTGCTTCGGTATGTCGCGCTATTCGATCTACATGGAGCGCCGGCTCGATACGGGCCACAAACGTTAGAAAGCAAGGGGAAGGCCGATGGCCACAGAAAACGCTGTAAGCGCCGAAGAGATCAAGGTCGACATCGGCAAGATGCATATTTCGGAGACGGATGTCGCCATCGACATCGTCAACATGCACAAATGGTACGGCGATTTCCATGTCCTGAAGGACATCAATCTGAGGGTGATGCGCGGCGAGCGCATCGTCGTCTGCGGGCCTTCCGGTTCGGGCAAGTCGACGATGATCCGCTGCATCAACCGGCTGGAGGAACACCAGAAGGGCAAGATTGTCGTCGACGGTAAGGAACTCACCAACGATCTGAAGAAGATCGACGAGGTCCGCCGCGAAGTCGGCATGGTGTTCCAGCATTTCAACCTGTTTCCGCATCTGACCATCCTGGAAAACTGCACGCTGGCGCCGATCTGGGTGCGCAAGACGCCGAAGAGGCAGGCGGAAGAGATCGCGATGCACTTCCTGACGCGGGTGAAGATCCCCGAACAGGCCAATAAATACCCAGGTCAGCTTTCGGGCGGCCAGCAGCAGCGCGTGGCGATCGCGCGTTCGCTGTGCATGAACCCGCGCATCATGCTGTTCGACGAGCCGACCTCGGCGCTCGATCCCGAAATGATCAAGGAAGTGCTCGAAACCATGGTCGGGCTCGCCGAAGAGGGCATGACGATGATCTGCGTGACCCACGAAATGGGATTTGCCCGCAAGGTCGCGAACCGGGTGATCTTCATGGACCAGGGCCAGATCGTCGAGCAGAACACGCCGGGCCAGTTCTTCGACAACCCGCAGCACGAGCGTACGAAACTGTTCTTGAGCCAGATATTGCATTGATCACAGACAGCGATCGTCCGGAAACTCAGAAATCCGGCGGCTCCCACCCATAGAGCCAGTCGAGGTCGGCGGCGAGTTTTTCGGGCGATCGGGTTTTTAGCACCAGATTGCGCACGAGGGCCACCGGCCCGGATGCATGCCAGGCGAAGCGGTTGAAGGCGCCGCGCCGCGCGACCTTTTCGACGCGCGGGCGGCGGGCAGCCTCCCAGGCGGCAAGGCCGCCCGCGAGATCGCGCGGAGAGGCGGCAACGCTGGCTGCAAGCGTCCATGCATCCTCGATAGCCATGGCTGCACCCTGTGCTGCGAAGGGGGTCATCGCGTGGGCGGCGTCGCCGATGAGCGCTACGCCGGGGGAAGTCCAGGGCGGCCGGCGGTCCACCGTATGGATGGGCCAGGCGGTCCATGGCCCGGCTTCGTCGGCCAGCCGCGAAAGCACGGGCGCTGTGGCGCGCAATGCGCTTCGGAGCGGCGAGACGTCGACATTGCCGGCCCATTTTTCGGCAAGTCCCGCTCCCGCAGTAAAGGCGGCAAGATTGATCGCTGCGCCGCCGCGCACCGGATAGGCTATCAGGTGGAAGCCGCTGTGGAGAAAGGCGGTGACGGTGTCAGCGGGTGTCGCTTCGAGCAACGCCCGGCCGACGGCGCTGTCGGCGGGCAGGGTGGTGCGCCAGGCGACTTCTCCCGAATAATGGCTCCGGCGGGATGGGCTGAAATGCGTCCGTACCGCCGAGCGGACGCCGTCTGCCCCGACGAGCAGCAAGCCGCTTGCTTCGCTGCGTCCCGCCTCACCGACGGTCGTCACCGTGATGCCAGCGCTCGATTGCGCCAGGCTGGCAATGGCCGCGCCTGTGACCAGGCGTATGCCGGACGTCTCATTGGCCCGTGAAAGCAGCGCGCTTTGCAGGTCGGCGCGGTGAAGCGCGAGGTAGGGCGCTTGCCAGCGCCTTTCTGCCGCCTCGCCGAGCGGCACCCGGGCCAGTTCGGCGAGCGTTCGGCCATCGCGCAGGGATACGGCATTCGGACGCACGGCGGTTTTCAGCAGCGCAGGCAGCACGCCCAGCCGGTCGAGGATGCGGGTGGCGTTGGGCGAGAGCTGGATGCCTGCCCCGACTTCTTCCAGTTGCGGCGCGCGCTCGAACACCTGAACGGAAAAGCCGCGCGACGCGAAGGCCAGGGCGGCGGCAAGCCCGGCAATGCCTGCGCCGGCGATGATGATCTGGTTTTGGGGCGCGCCGTTCACCGGACGGCCAAGCGGCCCAATCAGGCGGCGCGGTGGTAAAAACTGCCTTCCGGCCGAGTCTCATCGGCTTTCAGCGCCTTGTTGAAGCGATAGAGCGTCGAGCAGTAGGGGCAGACAATCTCGGAATCGCCGCCCATGTCCAGGAACACGTGCGGATGGTCGAAAGGCGGATTGGCGCCGACGCACATGAATTCCTTGACGCCGATTTCGATTACGGGGTGGCCCGCATCGTTCTGGAAGTGGGGAATGGTGCCGCCAGCCATCATTGTCTCCTGTCGCCTGCGCGTCGCGTCATAGCAAGCGCTTGCAGCATAGCCAATCCGTTTGCAAGCCATGTGAAATCAAACTGTCGCAAAAGCCTGTCAGAAGCTAAGCTGAGCCGGATAACGGCCGAGAGCCATCCGATCAAAGGGCAGCGGTGGAAAATGAACGAGCTAAAACCAGTCCAGTCCGAATTCACCACGGTCGCGGCTGAGGCCGACGTGTTGGGCAATCCCGACCGCTTCGTCAACCGCGAGTTCTCCTGGCTGCAGTTCAATCGCCGGGTGCTGGAGGAATCGCTCAATCCGAACCATCCGGCACTGGAGCGCGTACGCTTCCTGTCGATCTCGGCCGACAATCTCGACGAGTTCTTCATGGTCCGCGTCGCCGGCCTCGCCGGCCAGATTCGCGAGGGCATAACGCTCAGAAGCCCCGACGGGCGGACACCGGAACAGCAACTCGAGCAATTGCTGCTCGAGGTCGGGCGGCTGCAGGAGGACCAACAGAAAAGCCTGTCGGTTCTGATGAGCCTCCTCAGGAAGGAAGGCATCGAGATCGTCACCGCCGAGGCGATGACCAAAGATGAGAAGAGCTGGCTGGAAGACCACTTCCTGGAACAGGTTTTTCCGGTCCTGACGCCGCTTTCGATCGACCCGGCACACCCGTTCCCGTTTATTCCAAATCTCGGCTTCTCGATCGCGCTGCAACTCCGTCACCGTAAGAATAGCGAGCAGATGACAGCGCTCTTGCGCCTGCCGGTCGCGCTCAAGCGCTACATCAGGCTGCCCGATCGCAAGGGTGCGGTCCGCTTCATCCCGATCGAGGAAACCGTTGGCGTCTTCATCGGCAAGCTATTCCCAGGCTACGAGGTCAGGGGATCGGGCACTTTCCGCATCATCCGAGACAGCGATATCGAGGTCGAGGAAGAGGCTGAAGATCTGGTCCGTCTCTTCGAGACGGCGCTGAAGCGCCGGCGGCGCGGCCAAGTGATCCGCATCGAGTTCGACGCGCAGATGCCGTGGGAGCTGCGCGACTTCGTGGCTGGCGAACTTGGGGTGTCTGGCAACCGCATCAGCGTTTTGACCGGCCCGCTGGCGCTCAGCCAGATTTCGGAAATCGTCGCCGTACCGCGCGACGATCTGAAATTCCCTCCCTACAATCCGCGCTTCCCGGAACGCATCCGCGAGCATGGCGGCGACTGCTTTGCCGCGATCCGCGAGAAGGACATCATCGTCCATCACCCCTATGAATCCTTCGATGTCGTTGTGCAGTTCGTGCGCCAGGCGTCGGCCGACCCCGAAGTCGTCGCGATCAAGCAGACGCTCTACCGCACCTCCAACGACAGCCCCATCGTGCGCGCGCTGATAGACGCGGCCGAAGCCGGAAAGTCGGTGACGGCGCTGGTCGAGCTCAAGGCGCGTTTCGACGAGGAGGCCAACATCCGCTGGGCGCGCGATTTGGAACGCGCCGGCGTGCAGGTAGTGTTCGGTTTCCTGGAGCTGAAGACCCACTCGAAAATGTCGCTGGTGGTTCGGCGCGAGGACGGCCGCCTGCGCAACTACGTCCATCTAGGCACAGGCAACTACCACCCGATCACCGCTCGCATCTACACCGACCTGTCCTTCTTCACCACGGATCCGCAGATCGCCCGTGACGTCGCGCAGCTGTTCAATTTCATCACCGGCTATGCCGAACCGGCGGGGGAGATGCGCCTTGCGATCTCACCGTTTACGCTGAGGAGCCGCATTCTCCAGCACATTTCGGACGAAATAGCGCATGCGCGCGAAGGTCATCCGGCGCGCATCTGGATGAAAATGAATTCGCTGGTCGATCCCGTCATCATCGACGCGCTTTACGACGCCAGCCGCGCCGGGGTCGAAATCGACCTTGCGGTGCGCGGCATTTGCTGTCTCAGGCCGCAAGTCCCCGGCCTGTCGGAAAACATAAGGGTCAAGTCGATCGTCGGGCGCTTTCTCGAGCACAGCCGCATCTACTGTTTCGGCAACGGCCATGGCCTGCCGTCGGACGAGGCTATCGTTTATATAAGCTCGGCCGACCTGATGCCGCGCAATCTCGACCGCCGCGTCGAGACCATGGTGCCGATCACCAACCCGACTGTGCACGAACAGGTACTCGGCCAGATCATGCTCGGCAACATTATGGACAACCAGCAAAGTTTCGAAGTATTGGCAGACGGTACCTCGCGGCGCGTGACGCTGGACGAGGGCGAAGAGCCGTTCAACGCCCAGGAATATTTCATGACCAATCCTAGCCTTTCGGGACGGGGTGACGCGCTGAAGTCGCATGCGCCCAAGCGCATCGCGCAGTACAAGCGCCGCAAGAAATCCGTCGCGTCCGTCGACTGATGATCGCCCAATCCCAGGGCCGGCTGCAGAATCGCCGGCCGCTGTCGATCATCGACATCGGATCGAACTCGATCCGCCTCGTCATCTATGAGGGCATCGCCCGCTCGCCGACCGTTCTGTTCAACGAAAAGATGCTTGCCGGCCTCGGCCGCGGCATCGTTTCGACCGGCAAGCTCGACCCGGAAGCGGTTACCCGCGCCATCGAGGAGTTTCGGCGGTTTCGCGCTCTTTCGGACCAGGCCGGCGCGGAGGAGCTTCACGTCATCGCCACCGCCGCTGCACGCGAGGCGGTGAACGGCCCCGATTTCATCCATCGCGCCGAAAAAATCCTCGGCACGGAAATCCGCGTGCTCAGCGGCCGCGAGGAAGCTTACTACTCGGCGCTCGGCGTCATATCCGGCTTCCACCCGGCAGACGGCATCGCCGGAGACCTCGGCGGCGGCAGCCTGGAACTTGTCGACGTTACCGGCGAAGCCATCGGAGACGGCATTACCCTGCCGCTCGGCGGCCTGAGATTGCAGGACATGTCGAAAAACTCGCCAGGCGTCGCAGCCCGGATCGCTCGCGAGGAACTCGCGCGGGCCAGGCTGCTCAAAGCCGGGCAGGGCAGGGTGTTCTATGCTGTCGGCGGCACATGGCGAAACCTTGCCCGGCTGCACATGAACATGACCGGCTACCCGCTCAACGTCATGCACTATTACGAACTCGGCATCGAAAGCTCGGCCAGCTTCCTGAAGCAGGTCGCGCGCGGCGATATCGACAAGATGAAGGGCATCGAGGGAATCTCGAAGAACCGCCGCGCGCTGCTCCCCTATGGCGCCGCCGTGCTGCTGGAGATTATTGCCGCCATGAAGCCGTCGAAGATCGTGGTGTCGGCACTCGGTGTTCGCGAGGGCTTCCTGTTCTCGCTGCTGTCAAAGCAGGAGCAGCGCCTGGATCCGCTAATCACGGCCTCCGAGGAACTTGCAGTGCTCCGCGCCCGTTCGGTCACGCATGCCCACGAACTGGTACAGTGGACGGGGCAATCGCTTGCCGCCTTCGGGGTCGAGGAGACCGAAGAGGAGGCGCGGTACCGCCACGCTGCCTGTCTGCTGGCCGATATTGGCTGGGGGGCGCATCCCGAATATCGCGGCACGCAGTCGCTGAACATCATAGCGCATGCTTCCTTCATCGGCGTCGATCATCCCGGGCGGGCCTTTCTGGCGCTGTCCAATTTCTATCGCCATGAAGGGCTGTTCACCGAGGCGGCCGCTTCGGAACTGACCGAGATGGCCACGCCGCGTTATGTCGAGCGGGCACGGTTGCTCGGGGGCCTGCTGCGCGTCGTCTATTTACTGTCGGCTTCCATGCCCGGCGTCATTCCAAAGCTCAGATGGGAAAGCCGCGCCAACGGCGCCCTGGCTCTGGTCATCCCGGCCAGCCATGCGAGCCTGGACGGTGAGCGCCCTGCCGGGCGTCTGGCGCAATTGGGCAAGCTCACCGGGCGCAAGCTCGAACTCGTCGTCGAAGGCGAGCAGGCGATCTTCGCGGCCAAATAGCCGGCCAGTCAGGCGTCAACTGCGGCGAGCGTCGACTGACAGCGAGCCAGGGCCATGGATTGCGAGCACCAGAAAGCCGCCGGCAATGGCGATGTTCTTCATAAGTGCCTGCATGTTCATCAGTACCAGCATCGGATCGTCGCCGCCTTGGCCGTAATGGCCGATATATGCGGCCACAAGGCAGAAAGCGGCGAGCAGGTAGGCCGCGATCGCGGTCTGGAAACCGACGAGGATGCACAGCCCTGCAATCAGTTCGAAGAGGCCGCTTGCCCACGTCGCCAGGCCCGGCATCGGCAGGCCGAGCCCGGCGAAATAGCCGGTCGTACCGGCGATGTCGCCGAATTTGGAAAAGCTGGCGAGGATGAACATGGCCGAAAGAAGAATCCGGCCGACGAGGACGATTTCGCTACCAGTCATGGTGATTCCCCGAATTGCGGATCAGCGAAAAATATCGCCTTTCCTTTTGCGGACGAATCACGGTTCAGCGAGCGCTGAATGCAAAAAGCCCGGGCGAACCCGGGCTTTTCCATGCGAAGCAGAGAAGATCAGCCGCGACGGCCGTCGATCGAAAGCGCTCCGGCGCCGAACGCGGCAAGCACGGCCAGACCGCCGGCGATCGCCAGATTCTTCTGGAAGAACAGAAGCTGGACCTGGTCGGCAAAGTCGAGATGCGCGATCAGGGTGGCCGCGATGGTGAAGAGTGCGAGGGCGATCGCGGCGAGCCTCGTCTGAAAGCCGACCAGAATGGCAAGGCCGCCGAAGAGTTCGAGCAGGCCGACCAGAACCGCAACAACCGTTGGGAAGGGCAGGCCGATGCTGCCGAACCAGCCGGCCGTCCCGGCGATGCCGGTGAGCTTGGCGTAGCCGGCGAGGATGAAGATCAGCGAAAGCAGGACGCGCCCGACGGCGATCAGGGCGGCGTTGTTGGCGACGAAGCCGCCCTTGACGACAGCGACATTGGAAGAAGACATGCGTGACTCTCCGGGAGGGTTTGTTCCTCCCCCAGATAAACAAATCCGGCCGTTCACCAAAGCCCGGAATTTGACGACAGATCGTTCACTACAGGAATAGTTTCAGCCGGGGCGCGTCATGTCCTCGGGACGGACCAGCCGGTCATATTCCTCAGCGGTGACGAGCCCTGTGGCAAGCGCCTCCTCGCGCAATGTCGTCCCGTTCTTGTGCGCCGTCTTGGCGATCTTGGCGGCGTTGTCGTAGCCGATTTTCGGCGCCAGCGCCGTGACCAGCATCAGCGAGCGGTCCAGAGCGGCCTTGATGTTGTCCTCACGCGCCTCGATGCCCACGACGCAATTGTCGGTGAACGAAACCGCCGCATCGGCCATCAACTGCACCGACTGCAGGAAATTATAGGCCATCAGCGGATTGTAGACATTGAGCTCGAAATGGCCCTGGCTGCCGGCGAAGGTGATCGCGGCATGATTGCCGAAAACCTGCACGCAGACCTGCGTCAGCGCCTCGCACTGGGTCGGGTTGACCTTGCCCGGCATGATCGACGAGCCGGGTTCGTTTTCCGGCAGCGCCAGTTCGCCGAGGCCCGAGCGCGGGCCAGAGCCGAGGAAGCGGATATCGTTGGCGATCTTGAACAAAGCGGCGGCTGCGGCGTTGATCGCGCCATGCGAGAACACCATGGAATCGTGCGCGGCCAGCGCCTCGAACTTGTTGGGGGCGGTGACGAAGGCAAGCCCGGTGATCGCGGCGATGCGCTCGGCGACTTTTTCGGCGAAACCGACCGGAGCGTTGAGGCCGGTGCCGACAGCAGTACCGCCCTGCGCCAGTTCCATGAGCCCCGGCAGGGTTAGCTCGATCCGCTTTATCGACGAGGCGACCTGCGCGGCGTAGCCGGAAAATTCCTGGCCGAGTGTCAGCGGCGTAGCGTCCTGCGTGTGGGTGCGACCGATCTTGACGATATCGGCGAATGCTCTGGTCTTCTCCTCCAGGGCTGCATGCAGGTGCCGCAGGGCGGGCAACAGGTGGTGAACGATCCGCTCGGCGCAGGCAATGTGCATCGCCGTCGGATAGGTATCGTTCGACGACTGGCTCATATTGACGTGGTCGTTGGGATGCACCGGCTTTTTCGAGCCCATGACGCCGCCCAGCATTTCGATGGCGCGGTTGGAAATGACCTCGTTGGCGTTCATGTTTGACTGCGTGCCCGAACCGGTCTGCCACACCACCAGCGGGAAGTGCTCGTCGAGCTTGCCGTCGATGACTTCCTGCGCCGCCTTCACGATCGTCTCGCCGAGCGCAGGATCAAGCCGGCCGAGTTCCATATTGGCTTCCGCGGCAGCCCGCTTGACGATACCCAGTGCTCGCACAACCGACAGAGGCTGCTTTTCCCAGCCGATCCTGAAATTGCCGAGCGAGCGCTCGGCCTGCGCACCCCAGTAGCGGTCGGTGGCGACCTGGATCGGCCCGAACGTGTCGGTTTCGGTTCTGGAATTCTCAGCGCCCACGGCCCGTCTCCCGGAAATTTTGCAATGCCGGCAACGGCCTACCGCTTTGCACAATAGGCTTCAAGCAGAGATTGGGTGCTCTCCCGATGCAAATCGGTTCAAAGCAGCGAACGCTGCGTTCGCGCGAGCCGGAGCGCTTCCTGTGGCTTGGAAAAATGCCTCTGTAGGTGGGGGAGCAAGCCGCCTTGCCACGCGGCGGAATTGGCCAGCGCGGCTTCGTGCCGGGCATGCGCTGCGGGATCGACAAAGCGGAAGAACGCGACGAAGACATTTTCGTCGGGCCGGACCGGCAGGCGCGGAAAGCTGTTTTCGGCATGCTCGGTGACGAAGGCGGCGAGGGGCGGCGCGCCGAGATCGGCGAGCAACGGCGCTGCCTCATTCCGGAAAAGCTCCACGAAATCGGCTTCTCCGGCAGGTTCGACGTGAAAGATCCTCGCCGTGACGATCGCGCCCGCCGGGTTGCGCTTGC
This sequence comes from Mesorhizobium alhagi CCNWXJ12-2, assembly GCF_000236565.1. Lineage (GTDB taxonomy): Bacteria > Pseudomonadota > Alphaproteobacteria > Rhizobiales > Rhizobiaceae > Allomesorhizobium > Allomesorhizobium alhagi. The sequence continues at coordinate 38,056 of NZ_AHAM01000162.1, forward strand.
CGCGCTCGGCGCCTGCAAGCTTGAAAGCTGAACCCGGCCAGGCCGGCCCAAGCAGCAGCACGTCGTCGGACGAGATCATCGTCGCGTTGGCGGCGTCCTTGTGCTCGGCCCAGACCGGCCCGCCGTAAAAGGCGCTCAGCGACGCCCGCCGCGATTCCATGTCGTCGAAGCCGCGCAGCCAGACGAACCGGTCGGGACGGTCGAGGTCGCGGAACTGGCCGATGACCTTCATGCCGGTCTCTTCCTGCGGTTCGACGAGATGGTTGTCGAAGACATCGATCAGCGCATCGCGCCTGCCGGGATGAAGCGTATACTGGCGCAGTTCGACAACCGGTGAGAAGGTGGCTCGTGACCCTGCCGCTGATGCGATGTCATCCTGTGCTTGCTCGTACAAAACGCTTCCTCCAAAAACAGGTCAATCGTCCTGTTAATAACAGACCGGTTGCCCGGTTTTGTCAATGTGCTATTTTGCCGTGGAGGAGCACATCATGGCCGAAACGCGAGAGCCCGTGCGCAAGCGGACCAACGACCCCGAAGGCATGCGTCAGAGAATTCTTGACGTAGCCGAGTTGGCCTTCCAGGAGCGGGGGTATCATGCCACCAGCCTGGGCGACCTGATGCAGGCGGCGGGGGTGACGGGCGGTGCGCTGCATCATCATTTCGCGACCAAGAAGGCGCTCGGCATGGCGGTGATCGCCGAACGGGTGGCGGCCTCGGTGGAGGAAACCTGGCTGAGGCGGATCGAAGAAGCCCCGTCCGCGCGCGCGGGCGTTGCCCAGGTTTTTGCGGCGGTGGCCGATGAACTGGAGCGTCAAGGCTTCGTGCGCGGCTGTCCGCTCAACAATCTGGCGCATGAGCTGTCGCTCGCAGACGACGATTTCCGAATGGTGCTTGCCGGCATTTTCGAAGCGTGGCGGGCGGCGATCGCCGACAGGATGCGGCTCGACCAGGAGGCTGGAACCGAAGAGGGCGTCGACCCGGACCGCTTCGCCGCGCTAACTGTCGCGACCTATTCGGGGGCGATGTCGATGGCCAAGACCGAGCAGGACGCCGCGATGCTGAAGGTCTGCGCCGAAGCCTTGGCCGCGGGGCAGGGGAAGCGCTGAACACCTGCCGGAAACCAAACCGCTCCTCAGACAAATCCCAGTTGTTGGGCGGTCTGGAAGAGAGCGAGCAGCATGATCAGGAAGCCGACGAGGCGCAGAAGTGTCTGCTCGCGGATCGCCTTGACCATGAATCCGGCAAGCGGCGCGGCGACTATGCCGCCCACGATCAGCCCGGCCACCGAACTGGCATGCGTCGACAGCGCCCCGGCTTCCTGCCAATGACCGGTGACGAGCGCAGCGATGAAGGTAATGGACACCGCGAGCGTGATCAGGAACTCGGCGGCGTTGACGGTGCCGATCACGTAGCGGGGCGGCGCGCCGGCGCCGAGCAAGCCGGTCACGACCATCGGACCCCATCCGCCGCCGCCGGCCGCGTCGAGGAAACCGCCGGCAGCGCCCAGCGGAGCCACCAGGCGGGTAGGAACCGGATTGCTGGGGATCTTGCGGAACGACCGGAGGAACAGCCAGAGCCCGATCACGGCGAGATACGTCGTGACATAGGGTTTCACCATGTCGCCGTCGAAGGAGGTTAGCACGAAGGCGCCGAGGCAGCCGCCGAGAATGCCGAACGGTGCAAGCCGCCAGAACAGCTTCCAGTCGATATTGCGGTGGTAGTGGTGCGCCGTGCCGGATGCGGCCGTGGTGAACACTTCCGCCGCATGCACCGCGGCCGAAGCTTGAGCAGGCGGGACGCCGAAGGAGAGCAGAACCGTGGAGGAGATCGCGCCATAGGCCATGCCGAGCGCGCCGTCGACCGCCTGGGCGAGAAAGCCGACTATGGCGAACAGAATGAATTCAGTCATTGGTGTCCGCCGTGAAGTGCGCCGTATGCAGGCTTGTGGATCGAGGCTGCTCTTCCGCATTGTAGAGCATGCCGGCCCCCCTGCGGGCAAAGCACGATATTCCAGAGACGGCGGCCGGCTTGGCGGAAAATATCGTGACGCCGTGCAAATTTTGAAAAGCGAATCCTCAAGCCCCAATGGCCGCTTCGCCGGATGGTGCGGGATACTCCATGCGCCATCGGTTGTCTTTGCCACATGCAAAAGCGCCCCTCACAGCTTTTAGGTGTGGGGGGCGCCTTTTTGTCAAATTCGTTTCTTCGGATTTCTCCTCCGAAACTCCTTTGACATCGCGCCAACGCCGATGGCGGCCGTTGGTTCCAAAAATTTCGCGAGCGCCGAACTTTTTTCCGACCGGGTTCGCCGCAAAGGAAAAAGGGCGGCATCGCTGCCGCCCTTCCGGGATTGTTGAGATGCGTGGACCTTAGAAATCCATGCCGCCCATGCCGCCCATGCCACCGCCGGGCATACCGCCCGGCATGCCGCCAGCGGACTCCTTCTTCGGAGACTCGGCGATCATGGCTTCGGTGGTGACCAGGAGGCCGGCGACCGAGGCCGCGTCTTGGAGAGCCGTGCGCACGACCTTCATCGGATCGACGATGCCCATGGCGATCATGTCGCCATACTCACCGGTCTGGGCGTTGAAGCCGAAGGTCACGCCCTTGTTGTCGAGGATCTTGCCGGCGACGATCGATGCTTCCGCACCGGCGTTGGCGGCGATCTGACGGGCCGGAGCCTGCAGTGCGCGGCGCACGATATTGATGCCGGCCTGCTGGTCCGAGTTCACGCCGGTCGCCTTGATGGCCAGCGAAGCGCGCAGCAGAGCGACGCCGCCGCCGGCCACGATGCCTTCTTCAACGGCTGCACGCGTGGCGTTCAGCGCATCGTCGACGCGGTCCTTCTTTTCCTTGACTTCGACTTCGGTCGCA
>NZ_AHAM01000161.1 GCF_000236565.1 Mesorhizobium alhagi CCNWXJ12-2
CCTTGGAACTTCGAAGCCCAAACGGTCTGAGCTCTACGCTTACCGAGCAGTAGAGGAACTCCGAAGAGTGGCCCCATAAGCGCGTGACCGCCCAAACAAGCAGAGAGCTCTTTCATGATGGCGTCGAAGGGCTGAGCGACGAATTCCGAAGCCCGTCGATCAAGGTACAATACGCTCGCCGCATTCCCTCCAAACTGGCCCAAGGCTGCCATGAACGTTGTGCTGTGTGTCGCGATGGCAACTTGAGGAGCATATTTCTCAGCGACTTGCACGAGAAAATCGGCAAACCGAACCTGTAGGTCAGGATGAATGTGGGCGTCGGGTTCGTCTATCAGTATGAGCCGCTCTTGCCGGTCTTCAATTTCCCAAATGGCAGCTATTGTCAGTACGTCCAAACCTATGGTTAGGAGTTGCGCTTCGCCGCTGCTGAGCTGATCAATGCCTCCTACGGCGTCTGGTCGACCGCTCTCATTAGTCGATAGGGCGGATTTGCAAGCCCATCGAGAGAGATCGTGAAATCAGGGATCAACTGCCCGATAAGGCGCTCCAGGTCACTCGGATCACCTGGCAATGTGGCGGTGCGAACGTTACCCCGAGCGGCAAAGTAGCCTTGGACTCTGGTTATTACATGTTGGCGGTATTCACTCAGGTAGTTTCGTTTCGCTTGTTGGCTACGCTGCTCACCGCTGAGCTGTTGCCGAAGATAACCGGGCTCAAACTCAAGATTTCCTGATCGCTCCGGCACAACGTAGTGGATGTTGTCCGTCTTCTGGTCACGCCACGATCGCAAAAGGAGACTTTTTCCTGATCCGTTTTTTCCAAATATCACGGTAATTGAATTGAGGCCGCTCAATTGCCAATGATCACCCCCCAAGGCTGCCATGCGTGGGATGCTTGCATTCGGGTAGTAGGGTGCGTGCATATGATGCTCACATTGTACCAGTCACAGACATGCCTATCGAGAGGTTGACCGCGTCGCAACATCGCAGGAGGCAAGAAAAGTGTTCGCAAAGCTCGCTGGCAACGTCAGCCAGATGGACATCTCTAAAAACCCTCGCCTTTGGACCGCGATTTTGATTCAATCCTGGCATTGATTTGCGGAGGCAGGCGAT
>NZ_AHAM01000160.1 GCF_000236565.1 Mesorhizobium alhagi CCNWXJ12-2
TAACGGAGCGATCTGCTCCCATTCCTCGTCCGTCAAATCGGATGGGTAGCGCTTGGTTTTCTTGGCGATCTTGGCCATTCGCCCACGGCTCTGCTCGGTCCACATCCAGAGCTTGAATCACAAATCGCTTCACCGCAAAACCCCAACCCCTCGATTTTCCAAACGGCCTCTTAGTCTTACTGTGTCATAAGTTTCGTTAACGATTGATTGCGAGACTGGCGATTCGTGCTTCATATGGAGGGAGCGATGGATCTCCAGGACGGAATCGAAACAAGTGAATCGCGTTTTGCGGCCTATGTCGAGACGCTTTCGTCGGCATTGGGTCATGCCGATCGGGTTGCGCCGCTGAAGGCCTATTGCACCGGGCTCCTGCTTCCGGGCGAGCGCAAGAGCGTGGAGCCGATGGCGGCACGGGTAGAGCCTGGGCGTGTTCAGGCGGCGCACCAGTCGCTGCATCATTTCGTAGCGAAGGCGGATTGGTCGGATGATGCCGTGCTGAGCCGCGTGCGGGAACGGGTGCTGCCAGCGCTGGAGCGCCAGGGGCCGATCCGTGCTTGGATCGTCGACGACACCGGCTTTCCCAAGAAAGGCAAGCATTCGGTGGGGGTTGCACGGCAGTATTGCGGGCAGCTCGGCAAGCAGGACAACTGCCAGGTCGCGGTCTCTCTGTCGGTTGCCACCGAGCAGGCGAGCCTGCCCATTGCCTATCAGCTCTATCTGCCGGAAAGCTGGGCGAACGACCCTGACCGGCGGGCCAAGACAGGCGTGCCGGAGAATGTGGTCTTCCGCACCAAGCCCGAAATCGCGCTCGCGCAGATCCGGGCGGCGCTGGAGGCCGGCGTCTCACGGGGCGTGGTGCTGGCCGATGCCGGCTACGGCAACGACACCGCCTTCCGCGGCGGGCTGACAAAGGTGGGCTTGACCTATGTCGTCGGCGTCCAGTCCTCGATCCGCCTGTGGTCGCCCGGCACGCAACCA
>NZ_AHAM01000159.1 GCF_000236565.1 Mesorhizobium alhagi CCNWXJ12-2
CGCGTAGCTGGTCGAGGGTAGAGGATGCGTCGGCGAGCCGAGCCCCAGGACATAGAGCAAAAGCGCCTCGTCATATCCTTCCCAGCGGTACTTCAGGAATCCGCGCTCGGGTGTCCAACCGTGGCTGACGGTTTCTCCGCCGTCCTGCGCCCAGCGCCAATCGGCTCGGCGATAGAGCGCATCAGCCAGTGTACGGATCTCGACCTCGTCCTGCGTGTTCGCATCGAAAAACGCCGCCGCGGCCAGCGCGCCGGCCAACAAAAAGGTGCTGTCGATGGTCGACAGCTCGCACTGCCAGGCTCGCCGGCCGGTCTGCATATCCAGGAAGTGATAGTAGAAACCGCGATATCCCGTGGCGTCCGGCTCCGGCCCGTGCGGACTGTTCCAGAAGAAGCGCAGGGTGGCCAAAGTGCGTTCCATGGCCGCGCGCCGGCTCATGAATCCGCGTTCGACCCCCACCGGATAGCAGGTCAGCGCAAGGCCGGTGGCAGCGATGCTTGCGGGCCAGTTCGCTTCCGTCTTATCGAGGATGAGGCCGTTGGCAGGGTTCGCTTCATGGATGAAGTAGTCGAACGTCTCCCGCTGTAGCGTTGCCAGGTCGTCTTGTATGGCGGAGTTGCTCACGATGTCACCTGACAGGTTTTCGAAGGATGCTTTCGTCCAGCATCGGCCGCCTGTGTGGAGCTAGGCAAGGGACAGGTGGTCGAAAAAACCCTTGACGCCCCTTACGCCCTCGGCAACCACGCGGACAGCATCTCGCTCACTTTGCGAGGAGACCGCTCCCGATACATGCACCAGGCCGTCGGCGACAGTGAGAGCCAGCTCATCTCCTTTGATGCCTGCATCCTCTCGCAGCCGTGTAAGGATGCTGCGCCGGATCGCATCGTCGCCGGGCGCCGTAGCGTCGAATTTGGCTGTGATGAGAACTCGCAGGAGTTCGGCTCGGCTTACGATCCCAACCAGGTGCCCTCCTCTCATTACCGGTACGCGCTTGATGCCGCGCTCCGCCATGAGCGCAGCGATTCGAGGCAGCGGCGTTTCTTCTTCGACCTTGACTGGATCCTCGGTCATTACATCCGCCACTTTCCAGCTGTGGCTTTTCACGTAAGCGCCAGCGTTGTTCTCCTCCGTGCTGAATTGCCGATCGACCGGCGCCAGCGCCTGGGCACCGAGTTCCGACCTGCGCATTAGATCGCCCTCGGTCACGATACCGACCACGCGGCCATCATCGTCAATCACGGGCAGGCCGCTGATGCGGTGGTCCAGCATGATCCGCGCTGCATGCCTGACACTGTGGTCAGGCGAAACGCTGACTACGTCCACGGTCATGACGTCTTTTGCCTTCATCTGCCTGATCCCCTAAGCGCAGTGGAATTTGCTCTCGGCGTCGCGTGCCGACGTTGCCACTCGCCGATCGGAGCCGCGACCCAGATAAGAGGTTACAAATATGGCAGACTAGCTCGGGATCGCGGAAGGTTTCTTGATACACGTCAAGGAAACGCGGCTGATTTACCAGCAGCTAGGGCGATTGCGGCTGAGAGAGAGCAAAGAAAGCAGGCAGGACAACGGCGATGGTGTTCATTGGGGGCGAAGCCTGGGCGATCGCCTACCTGGCGGTTGAATGGTCAATCCGCCTCGTGATGATTGTGGTCGTGCCCTTGCGGCGTTCTCCCGAGGCCTCGCGGAGTTGGCTTCTGCTGGTATTTTTCCTGCCGATTCCGGCGCTTGTCATCTACCTTCTCATCGGAAGACCTACTTACCCGCGCTGGCGTCGCCAACGCTTTGTCAGATTGCCGGCCATCCTCGCGGCTGCGTCCAGGGAGATTGCCCATTCCCGCTTCTGCCGCCGTCCCGACCTGCCGGGCACACTGGCAGGGCCAGCTCTTCTGATCGAAAAGCTCGGCAATTCCCGGCACTCGCCGGAAACGACGTCAGGCTTCTCTCCGAGTATGATGACGTGATCGACCGAATCGTCGCCAACATCGACCAGGCACAACAAACAGTCCATCTTCTGTTCTACATCTTTGCCGACGACCGGCCGGCGCATAATGGACGCGCTGGACCGGGCCGCGCGACGAGGTGTCAAGTGCCGGGTTCTGATCGATGCCATCGGGTCGCGACAATGGGCGCATCGCGTGGCGAAGCTGCTCGCCCCCGGCCGGCGTGGAGGTTCGGCTCGCCCTTCGGGTCGGCCTTTTCCGGCGCAGGTCGGCACGCGCCGATCTGCGCAATCACCGGAAGATTGCCATCATCGACAGCCGTGTCGGCTATGTTGGCTCGCAGAACATCACCAATGCCGTGTCTAGCCGGAACATCGCCAATGAAGAACTGGTCGCGCGCAAGTGGTCGGTCCGATCACAGCGGAACTCCAAGCCGTGTTTATCGCCGACTGGTTCATGGAAACCGACGAGGAACTGGCCATGCCCGCCTTGTTTCCGCACCATCATCCCGACTCCGGGGTCGTCGCGCAGGTCCTGCCAAGCGGCCCCGACTACCCGGATGCCGGCGTTGGACACCTCATGGCCGCGCTGGTTCACGGCGCGCGCGAGCGTGTCGTCATCACGACCCCCTACTTCGTCCCGGACGAGGCATTCCTGCAGGCGCTCAAGACCGCGGCGTTGCGTGGAGTCGAAGTCCACCTGGTGGTTTCGTACCTGACGGATCACATTCTGGTGAAATTCGCGCAGCGATCCTATTATTCCGAACTTCTCCGGGCCGGTGCACGCCAAGCATGTCACATTTGATGACGAGATCGCACTGCTGGGCTCCAGCAATGTCGACATCCGCTCCTTTGTCCTGAACGCTGAAATAAGCCTTGTCGCTTTTGACCGTGGCGTCACGGCGCAACTGCGGCGTGAGCAAATCCGCTGCTTCGGCGCCAGCGAGACGCTCACCCTCGACGCTTGGGAAAAGCGCATGATCGCCCACAAGATCTGCGAGAACTTGGCGCGACTGGCAGGTCCTCTTCTGTAAAACCGAGTTGGGGTTGATCGCTGCGTTTTTCCGTCGTCAGTCGTATCTTTGCTGCACGCCGCATTTTTTTCGGCTTCGGTACTCTCTTTGATCTTGGACAAATTGAGCCGTTCAGGTTCCTTCTATGGTGGGCATGCAATCAACCCTGTACAGCGCGCATCGAGGAAAGGGCGGAATCAGTTGAGATCGGGTGTGATCCCTTTGGGACCGTCCAGACTGCGGCTTGGAATGCGGGCGCTCGATGCGTCGCGCTGGCTCGCCCTGTCCATGGCCATCCTCATTGCGATCTCTGCCCTGCTTCACGACGGACACGCCCCGGCGGCCGCTGCCGAGGATATTCGCTTTGCAATCGAAAACACCCACGCCGAGCCTGCGGCCGAACACAGCCATGCCAAGCCTTGCGGCGGCGAAGAACAAGCGCGGGACGACGGCAGCTGCTGTATTTCGACATCCGGATGCGCCATCTGCGTCCCTGGGTTCGCGCAGGCCCTCGACGGCTCTACGCGAAGCACGCCTCTCGCCCTCGCCTCGGATACCATCTCGTTGCCGGGCGATTGTCCGCTCCAAATGCGACCTCCAAAAGTCTCCGCGATCGCCTAAGCGCACACTGCCGTTCGGCTCGTGCGCCTGCCATCTGCAATCCGGAGTCACGAAGATGAGAATTTTAAGTCGCATAGCAATCATCCCAACGCCCATTTCCGGCACTCCCGCCGCCGCGTGGTCTCGCCCGCGCCACTCCATCCCTGATTGCCGCTACGGCCGGGAGACAGCCATGAGTGCTGCTGCCGCGCTGGCGGTTGAGCAACGGTCGCGCATGACCTTCGCCGCCCTGGCGGCTGCATTCGGGCTGGCGATTGTGATGTCGTTCGCACACCCGGTCGGGGCGGAGCCGAAATCGTCTGGCTTCGTCTACACCGCGGACGAATATGGCAACTCGGTCAGCCGCATCGATCTGAAAAGCGGAAAGGTCGACATCATTCCTGTCGATATCACGCCCCACAATGTCCAGTTCGTCCCGGGCAGACGCCTCTTGCTTGCGGTGGGCGCCTCCGCAACGGGTGGAGGGACCGAAAGTCACGATGGTGGTGGCCATGGTGGCAGCGAGGACGGTGGCGACGGTCATGAAGAGGCCGCTGGTGGCGGCAAGTTGGTAATCTTCGACACGGCCGACATAACCTCCGCTCCGACAGTTTCGATCGACGTTGGCGCTCATCCGGCCCATGTCGTCGCCGATGCCGAAGGCAACCGCGCATATGTGTCCAACTCCGAAGACGACACTCTTTCGGTGGTCGATCTGCAAAAGGGCGAAGCCGTCGCGACGATCGCCACGGGCGACTATCCTCACGGCCTGCGGATGAGTCCTGACGGAAAGTCGATCTATGTCGCCAATGTCGAGGACGGCACTGTCTCAGTGATCGATATCGCCACGCTTGCAGAAACAGCCAGGATCGCGGTCGGGGCCGCTCCGGTTCAGGTGGGATTCGTCCCGGATGGCAGGCGTGTCTACGTTTCGCTGCGCGACGCGAACCAGGCGGCGGTCATTGACACCGCCACGCGCGAGGTCACCAAGCGCATCGACGTCGGACGGTCACCCATTCAGGTGCATGCGACCACTGACGGCCGCTTCGTTTATGTCGCAAACCAGGGAACCGACGAGGAGCCGGACGACACGGTTTCGGTCATCAATACCGCCAGCGACACGGTCGTTAAGACAATTCGGACAGGCCAGGGAGCGCACGGGGTGACCGTCAGCAGCGACGGGGACTTTGCTTTCGTGACCAATATCATCGCTGGCACGGTTTCGCGGATATCAGTCGCAAGCCAGTCGGTCGTCGACACCTACACAGTCGGCAAGGGACCGAACGGCGTAACTTTTCAGACCCCTTGATACGCGAACGCGGGTGCCGAGACCGTCTCGGCGCCCGCGGGCATAACTAAAGCCAGAATTGAAGAACACAGCCGTAGCTGCTTTTCGCAAGGGACCTTTCTTGTCGGGATCCTACTCTTGACGTCCCTGCCCTGCTTTGTGGAGGACGCCGCCCTCCAAAGAGCACCGTACCGAAAACACCTCCGGCAGTCTTGAGCCTCCCATCACCTTGTTGAGGCGGCGGCCGAATTCGGGCTCGAAACGGACGGCTACCGCCGTGCGGCGACTCGCCGAGATCGGCGGGCCTGCCTGTCAGATCGCAGCGACCGCCTCGGCCAGCAGGTCGCGTACCTGACCCGCAACCGCATGCAGTTCAGGATTATCGATCGCCTGCATCGAGGCCACCGGGTCAATGGCGCTGACCTCAACCCCGCCTGCGACCTCGCGCAGGATCACATTGCAGGGCAGCATCGCGCCAACGCGCGGCTCGATACCGATGGCCTGATGCGCCATCTTCGGATTGCAGGCGCCAAGGATTCGATAGGGCGGCATGTCCACGTCGAGCTTCTTCTTCATAGTCGCCTTGACGTCGATTTCGGTCAGGACGCCAAAGCCTTTGTCTGCAAGCGCCTTCCGGGTGCGGGCGTCGACCTCGTCAAAGTTCGCCCCGGTTACCAACCGATTGAACGTATAATTCATGGCGATTTCTCCCTGTAGGTCATTTTCGTAAATACTTGACCAGGGCGGCGATTGTTAGACCCACAAGAACCAGAATGACGATCGTCCCCAGCCATCCGAACCCCATCCCCAAGCCCATACCGTAATCGTTCATCATCGAATTCTCCTTATCACGTGATGGTTCTGCCCCCGACAACAGACCTGCGTCAAAGCGGCGGGGGCAGCACTCATGTCAGTTGTTGTCCATCATACTTTTACCCATTCCCGGCATTCCGCCTTGCTGCCCGGCCATGTGGCTCTGCATCGTTTCAGCCATGGCAGCCATTTCAGCCTCGGTCACTTGCGCATCACCGTCGGCGTCGTGCATCTGGAAGGCGCGCACCGTCATCGGCCGGGTGTGGGCCGCATGCATCACCGCGAATTCCTCCAACGACAGCTTGCCATTGGCATCGGTGTCATAGGTCTTGAGTTCTGCCTGAATGCCTGCCGTCATCTCTTCGGGGCTGAGCGTACCGTCCTTGTTGGTATCAAAGGCGGCCATGGCATTGCTCTGGTGCCCATCCATCATCATGCCCATACCGCCGCCCATCATGCCGTGATGGCCGGCATCCCTCATGCCGCCGTGCCCACGCATCATACCCATGCCATCGCCCATCATACCGCCATACTGCATCTGCGCCTGCTGGGCGATGACGGGTACTGCAACCGCCGCAAGCCCAAGGGCTGCAACGACTGAGAGGGTCAGCTTCGTTGAACGTTTCATGATCATCACTCCTGAATTGATCTGCGATGGGTTCAATCTGGGATGCAGGTGTCCCACAGGTTTGTCAGGCGGGAAGGTCATTTGTATCAAACTGTCGCAAACACCGTCCCGGTGAAGGTTTGCGACAATCTTCCGCCCGCGTTACCCCCAGGATCGGCTAGGGTCAGGTCCAGGAGATATGATGATGACCGGTTCGCCCCATATCCTGATCGTCGATGACCACCGCGAGATCCGCGATGCCATTGCCAAGTATCTGGAAAAGAACGGCATGCGCGCGACGACCGCGGCAAATGCCCTGGCGATGGACGCGGCGATGAAGGTGGGGCAGTTCGATCTGATCGTGCTGGATGTGATGATGCCGGGCGAAGACGGCCTGTCGGTCTGCCGCCGTTTGCGCGCCCAGGATGGCATACCGATCCTGATGCTGACCGCACTGGGGGATGATACCGACCGCATCGTAGGACTTGAGGTCGGGGCCGATGACTACCTGCCGAAACCGTTCAATCCGCGCGAACTCCTGGCCCGGATCAAGGCAATCCTGCGACGGTCCGAACGGGCGCGGATGCCGGGCCGCAACATTGCCGGGCACAGGCTGGCGTTCGACCGTTGGGTTCTGGATACCGACCGGCGAAAGCTGATCGATACCGAAGGCGCCGAAGTCGCGCTGACCACCTCCGAATTCCGCCTTCTGACGGTGTTCCTGGCCCGCCCACGCTTCGTGCTCAGTCGCGATCAACTACTCGACCTGACCTCTGGCCGGGCGGCACAGGTGTTTGATCGTACCATCGACAATCAAATCAACCGATTGCGCCGCAAGATCGAGGCGGATCCAACCAAGCCCGTACTAATCGCCACCGTCTGGGGAGGCGGCTACAGTTTTGCCGCCGATGTAAGGGAGGTGCCGTGAAGGCGCGCTTCGCCCGTCTGGGCAATCTGTTCCCGCAATCCGTGGGTGGTCAGTTGCTGGCTATGCTGCTTTTGGCGCTCGTCGCGACGCAGGGGCTTGGACTCCTGCTGCTGACCGACGAGCGCAACCTCGCCGTGCGGGCGGCCTTGAGTTTCGAGGTGGCGGGACGCGCCGCGAATGTCGTGCTGCTGCTGGACGACGCGCCAGCAGATCTGCGCCCCTCTATCCTGAGGGCGGCAGATTCGCCCCTGGTTCGGTTTGAAGTCGGACCTACGCCTGAAGCACCGCACGATAGCACCGATACAGACTCTGTTCTGGGCCAGATCCGGCAGATCCTCGGCAATCCAGAACGTGAAATCCGGGCAGATATTCATGCCAATTCCATAACACCTATGCCGATGCCCGAGGGCATGCCAGCCGCAATGCGCCCCATGCACGACGCGATGATGGCCGGGCGGACGGAAGCGGTGGAAATGACGCTTTCGATCCGTCTTGCCAGAGGCGATTGGCTGAATGTGCGCACGATGTTCCATCGCCCGGGGCCGCAACTTTCGCCGAAGGCCCTGTTGCCGCTGCTGTTGATGGCAGTTGCCGTGGCCCTGGTGGCTTGGTGGACGGCTCGGCGTGTCGTGGGCCCGATGCGCGCGCTTGCCGTAGGGGCCGACCGGCTGGGGCGTGGTCTTGATGCTGGTCCGCTGCCCATGACCGGGCCATCAGAGATCCGCAACACCACGCTGGCCTTCAACCGGATGCAGGACCGGCTGACGCGCTTTGTGACCGAGCGCACACATATGCTCGCGGCGCTGAGCCATGATCTGCGTTCACCCCTTACCGCGATGCGGCTCAGGATCGAGATGTTGGACGAAACCGAGGACAGTGTCCGCCTGAAGTCGCTTGTCGAGGAAATGCAGGCCATGGTCGAAGCGACGCTGGAATATGCGCGCGGAGTCGCCAAGGCGGAACCCGAAGCCACGGTGGATCTAGCTGCTCTGCTGGCCGATATAGTGGGCGATGTGGGCGGGGATCGGGCGAACCTCACACCATCGCAGCCGATGCCCGTCACCATTCGCCCTCACGCGCTGAACCGAGCGCTGCGCAACCTGATCGACAATGCGGTCCGCTATGGCGACGTGGCAAACGTTACCCTGACGCAAGAACCGGGAACGGTCATCATCACCATCGCCGACACGGGTCCGGGATTGCCCAAGGATCAGCTTGAGGCCGTCTTTGAGCCTTTCGTGCGGCTGGAAGGGTCTCGCAACCGGGATACGGGCGGGGTTGGCCTGGGTCTGGCCCTCGCCCGAACCATTGTTCAGGCGCATGGCGGAACGGTCCTGCTGCGGAACCGCGCTGGAGGCGGGTTGGACGCTATGGTGCGGCTTCCGATTGGGGATACGTGAATCAGCCTGGCGGTCAGGGAAGAAAGCCAGCGCAGATACTAAAGAACAAGCGATGGAACGATGCTCCACCGCAGGACCGGAACGAGCCCGATACCGATAAGCGACAACCAGGGCATGCGGGTTGATCAAATCCTCATCCAGCGCAACAGCTGATCTCGCCATGTCCATTTCGAATGTCTGGACCGCGAGTTTCGGGCCTCTACCTTGGTCGGATAAAGGAAGACCGTCTTGCCGTGCGCCTGCGCGTCATTGGCTTGGAATGGTGCGTCCTTCCGTGTGCCGGGATGATGGACGCGATTCTTGGGCCCGAGCTCTATGGGGAGACCGCGATCTGCATGCGCAATCCATCGAGCCGGTAGCGGCCCGCGTCAGGCAGGCTCAGCCGACGATCGCGTTCCAGGCTACTGCCACCAGGATGAGGCCCGCCGTCACCTGGATCGTCCGGGTGACGGCGTCCACCACGCGGGGCCGGGCTGCCAGCAGGCGCAGAAGCTGCTGCCGAAACAGCACGGCCGCCAGCGCCACCGCCGCCAGCACCAGCACCACGCCGATCATCATCACGGCCGCGAAGGCGACGCCCGCCTGCGGCACGCCCCGCGAGATGGCGAAGGTCATGACGAACAGCGTCAGCGGACAGGGGATCAGCCCGGCCATGAAGCCGACCAAGGAGCCTTCGCGGCCATGCGAATGCCCGGTCCCGCGAAACGCCTGCCACAGCATCCACAGCCCGATCAGACCGAGCAGGCCCCGGCTGAGATCTTCCAGCAGGGGCGCTCGGCCGACGCTGCCCAAGGCCACGGACACCAGCGGCAGGGAGAACAGCGCGATTAGAACGGACATCGTCACATGCGTGAAGGACAGCGCAAGCGACACCACCAGGGCGCGCGCGAGGGTGGCGGTCGAGCCCGTCAGGTAGATGGCGAGCACCGCCTTGCTGTGACCGGGCGTGAGCGCGTGGACCGCGCCGAACACGATCCCCATGGGAAGGTATGCCGCCAGCAGCTGCCAGTCGCCCGTCTCGGCGAAGTTCCCGATGCGGTCGGCGAAGGCGAGGTATATCTCGCGCTGGATCGCGACCAGTTCCTGAAGCAGACCCATCATCCGAGGACGCCCAGCGTGGTGGCGGCCAGCGCGACGTAGCGCGCGGTCTTGGCGATCGTGACCAGGACGACGAAGCTCCAAAGCGGCTCGCGCAGGACTCCCGCCGCGACCGTCAGCGCGTCCCCGCCGATCGGCGCCCAGCTCAGGAGCAGGCTCCAGCGTCCCCAGCGGCGATACCACCCCGTCGCCCGGTCGAGCGCGGCAGGGCCGATCGGAAACCATCGTCGGTCGCGAAAACGCTCCACGCCGCGCCCGAGCGCCCAGTTGACCATGGCGCCCAGCACGTTTCCGATACTGGCGACGGCGACCAGCAGAATGGCAGGGTGAGTGTCGGCCACGAGAAGGCCGACAAGGGCGGCTTCCGACTGCGCGGGCAGGATCGTGGCGGCGACGAAGGCGATCGCGAACAGCCCGCCCAGAATGGCGATGTCATCCATCGGGTCGTTGGAATCGATGCGAACAGGTTTCAGCGCGCATGCGGCCATGTGCCGTGAAGGTCGTCGATGACGAAAGCATGGGCATGGCTGTTCCGGCCCGCGACAGAGCCTTCTGCCCAATGCGGATGGCTTACGGGCAGGCCGTCATGGGAATGCTCGACGATCTCAGGGTCGGCGGCAGGCCACAGCCACGCGGCAGCCGCGACGGCGCTTGCAGCGATGGCGGCGAGAATCAAAGCGGTTGCCTGAAGCCCGAACGCGGCCGCGGCCCATCCGGCAAGCGCATAGGTGACAAGCCAGCATCCATGCGAGAGGGCGAACTGGGCGGCGAACAGCGCCGGACGGTCCTCGGCGCGCGATGAGCGCCGCAAGAGCCGCCCGGACGGGGTCTGCGACATCGAGTAGCCGGCGCCGATGACGAACCAGAGCAGAAGCAGCCAACCATAGGAAGGGACGGCTGCCGCGGCGAAAGTCGCTGCGGCGAGGACCGAAGCGCCCGCCAGCATGGCGGCTCGGTCGGACACGCTATCGAGCAGCCTCGGCAGGACCAGGGCGACCAGCATCGACCCGCCGCCGAAGGCTGCAAGCGCCAGTGCCGTCTCGCTCTGGTCGAGACCGAAGACGGCCTGTACGTAGACGACCGTGTTGACGATCACCAGCGCGCCGGCGGCAGCGACCGCCGTGTTGATCGCAAACAGGCCCCTGAGGCGCGGCGTCGCCAGATAGATGCGGATGCCGCGCGTGGTGCGGTCGTAGATGCCGCGCGGTGCGCTCGCCTTCGGACTCGGCAGTACGACGGAGACGACCAGTGCCGAGGAGACCAGGAAGCCGACGACGGTCCCGGCGAACAGATTGTGGAAGCTGATGACGGTCAGGAGCGCCGCCGCCAGCACCGGGCTGACCAGGCTTTCCAGATCGTAGGCGAGCCGCGAGAGCGACAGCGCTCGGGTGTACTCCCTCTCGTCTGGAAGCACGTCCGGGATCGTCGCCTGGAAGGTCGGCGTGAACCCGGCGGAGGCAGACTGGAGCACGAAGATCAGGACGTAGACCTGCCAGATCTCAGTGACGAACGGGAGGAGAAGTGCGACCGCAGCGCGGACGATGTCAAGCGAGACCAGCATGGCCCGGCGCGGAAGTCGTTCCGCGAAAGCGGCCGCCACCGGCGCGACGGCGACATATGCGACCATCTTGATCGCCAGCGCCGTGCCCAGCACCGCCCCGGCGTTCTCGCCCGCCAGGTCGAAGGCGAGCAGGCCTAGGGCCACTGTCGCAAGCCCGGTTCCGATCAGCGCGACGACCTGAGCAAGGAAAAGGTGGCGGTAGGTGCGGTTGGAAAGAACGCCGAGCATCAAAGGTACTTCGCGATTTCCTTGAACTCGTCGACGGAGCGGCGACGCTCTCTCGGAAGCGGTCCGACGGCGTCCTCCAGGCAATGTTCGAGATGGTCCTGGATCAGCGTGCGCTTCGCCTGCGCGACGGCCTTCTCTACCGCGTGAAGCTGCTGCGTGACGTCGAGGCAGGGTTTTCCCGCCTCGATCATGGCGACGACGCTGCGCAAATGGCCTTCGGCGCGTTTCAGGCGCTTGACGATGTCGGGGTGGGAGGCGTGGCGGTGCTCTGTCATGCCGCAGTTGCTATCCTCCTGGTAGGGATGTCGTCAACAAGCGCAGCGCCCCCGCCACCCTAACCCCTTGCCCCAACTAACGCCTTAGACCGCTGGATGATGATACCGACCCGAACAGCCGTCTCGGCCGCAAAGGCTTGATCTGCGTGCTCGCCTTCGCGGTTCTGGCATTCCAAGCGTGTATTCCGGACCATTCCGGTTTTGCCCTGTCAGATTTGGCGGCAGTTCATGACCATCATGACAAACGCGTACGGCGACGCGATGCGCAATACATGCGATGCCGGTATCACGTTTCCGTTCGAACTGGCCTTAACCTGTATCAAAGACGGATAGATCGTCTGGACTGACCTTGTTCAGCTTCATCGCCTGGTGTTCTACGGCCGATGCATTCGTGCCTACCGTCTCCTGAGAACTGATTCGATATGTTGCTGACCCAAAACGAGTTGCCATTGTAGGTGAGAGGTATCACCTCCAATCATCATGCGAATCGTGTTTCTGTGAACGGGGGAAGCGTCTACGATAGGCGTCATAGAGTTGTACTGCGCCTTCATGAGGGGAGTTACAGCCGGAGGTCGGCCAATGATAATCCGTACACTTTCCACTTCAGAGTGCGCGAAGCTGCTTGCGGCAAATCGCTTAGCCCGCTTGGCCTGCGCAAAAGACGGGCGGCCTTACGTGGTTCCGATCTACTGTGTTTACGCGGACAGCCATCTTTACGCATTCTCCATGCCGGGCAAGAAGATTGAATGGATGCGGGGCAATCCCATGGTGTCACTTCAGGTACACGAGGGGGGCGAACGGCGCGAATGGAAAAGCGTGGTTGTCGACGGTCGTTATGAAGAAATGCTTGATAGTGTCGGGCGGGATCATGCTTGGTCGCAATTGAGCAGACATTTCGACTGGTGGGAGCCGGGCGGTCTCAAACCGGTCGCATCTGAGGTGTCGGACCATTCGCCGCACGTCTTCTTTCGAATCTCGATCGAGCAGATGTCCGGGCGGGAGGCAAAGGAATAGCATTCCACGCGTTCTGATACGACCCTCGCCAGCAAGTGCAGTAATTATGGAACCAAAACCGCACTGGCACCTCACCGTCCTCACCGCTGGGTCACAATCATCGGAGCCTGATCATGTCCTTCCTCGACGCGGCCGGCACGCGTGAAATCCGCAGAGCAAGGGCAGTGATTTGAACGAGCGGCTCCAGTCTCCGACACTCGATGACTATTCGCTGCTGGCAGCCGACGCCGTAGTGCAGAGTTTTGGCAGCGATGCCGAGCGCGGCCTGACCGGATCCGAGGCGACGCGGCTTCTGGCGGAATTTGGCCGTAACGAACTGCGGGCGGTGGCGCCGATGCCCGCTTGGCGCCGCCTACTCGCGCAGTTTCAGGACCCACTCGTTTATCTGCTGCTCGGCGCGATCGTCATCGCCCTTGTGGCATGGCTGATCGAGGGCCGTGAGGGCTGGCCTATCGATGCGATCGTCATCACCATGGTGGTTGTGGCCAATGCGGTTCTCGGCTTCGTGCAAGAAGCAAGGGCCGCCAACGCTGTTGCCGCGCTGGCGCGAATGACCGCCGTGACCTCTTCGGTGCTGCGCGACGGGGAGCGAAGGCGCATCCCGAGCGCCGAGCTGGTCCCGGGCGATATCCTGCTGCTGGAGGAAGGCGACGCCGTCGGAGCCGATGGTCGGCTGCTGCGCTCGGCGAGCCTTCGCTTGCAGGAAGCCTCGCTCACCGGAGAAAGCGAGGCTGTTCTGAAAGACGCGGCCGCCCTGGATGACCTCGCGCCACTCGCCGAGCGGTCCTGTATGGTGTTCAAGGGCACTGCGGTTGTTCAGGGGACCGGCCGCGCCGTCATCACCGCTACTGGCATGCAGACCGAGATGGGCGCTATTGCCACCATGCTCGACGCCACGGTGGAGCAGCCGACGCCGTTGCAGAGGGAGGTGGCGCTGATCGGCCGCACGCTCGGCATCGCCGTCGTCGTCATCGCCGTTATCGTCGTCGCCGCGGTGCTGCTGGTGTCCGACATAGAAGGCCCTTCGGACGTCATCACCGTGCTGCTGCTGGGCGTATCGCTGGCAGTTGCGGCGGTGCCGGAAGGTCTCCCCGCCATCCTGTCTCTCGTGCTGGCGCTCGGGGTGCAGCGCATGGCCAGCCGCAACGCCGTGGTCAAGACCCTCTCGTCGGTGGAGACCCTTGGCTCGGCTTCCGTCATCTGCTCGGACAAGACCGGCACGCTGACGCGCTCCGAGATGACGATCGAGCGGATCACGACCGCATCGGGCGGCAGCCGCGTTACCGGCGTCGGCTATGCGCCGCTGGGCCGCCTGGAGGTCGAGGACGGGGTAGCACCGGCAGCAGCGCTTCGCGCCGAGCACATCGTCGTCCTGAGCGGTGGCAGCCTGGCCGGCAATGCCGCCTTGCGGCAGACGGAAGACGGAGCCTGGGAGATCCAGGGCGATCCCACAGAAGCCGCGTTTCTTGTGGCTGAGCGCAAGCTCGGCGTCGAGGACCGCCGCCAGCGACGCTTCGAGCGTATCAGCGAGATTCCATTCAGCTCCGAACGCAAGATGATGTCGACCATCGAGCGCGACCACGAGCATGGCGGCGAACGTATCCTCATCACAAAAGGCGCGCCGGACGTGCTGATGGGGCATTGCAATCGCATCCGGGTTGGCATGGACGTGGTCCCGTTCGACGAGGCGCAGCGTGCACACGCGCACGCCAATGTAGAGCGCCTGTCGGACGAGGCGTTGCGCACCCTGGCGGTCGCCTATCGGCCGCTGAGAGCCGACGAAGACCCGCAAGCCGGCGAGAAGCTTGAGCACGACCTGATTTTCGTCGGCACCGTGGGCATCATTGATCCGCCACGCGAGGAAGCGGCGGTCGCGATAGCGGAAGCTCGCCGCGCCGGCATCCGAGTGATGATGATCACCGGCGACCATCCACGCACCGCGTCGCGCATCGCCGCACTGCTGGGCATCGTCGAAAACGGGAAGAAGGCACTAACCGGGGCCGAACTGGACGCCATGGACGATGCTGGTTTCGCGGCCGCGGTTCGCACGACATCGGTCTATGCCCGCGTGGCGCCCGTGCACAAGCTGCGCATCGTCGATGCGCTGCAGGCCGACGGCAATGTGGTGGCGATGACCGGCGACGGCGTCAATGATGCCCCAGCGTTGAAGGCAGCCGATATCGGCGTCGCCATGGGGATCACCGGCACCGAAGTCACCAAGGAGGCGGCCAAGATGATCCTGGCCGACGACAATTTCGCCACCATCGTCGAGGCGGTACGCGAGGGGCGCGGCATCTTCGACAATATCCGCAAGTTCCTCCGCTATCTGCTGTCGTCCAACATGGGCGAGGTTCTGACCGTGTTCCTCGGCGTCGTCGGGGCCGGCGTGATCGGGCTGGGTGGCGCCGGCGGCGGCGAGTTGGTGCTGCCGTTGCTGGCCACCCAGATCCTTTGGATCAATCTGATCACCGACTCCGGTCCCGCGCTCGCCATGGGCATCGATCCGGAAACCGACGATGTGATGGCACGTCCGCCGCGCAAGGTAAACGAGCGCGCCATCGACGCGCGCATGTGGCGCGGCGTGATCGAGATCGGTCTGGTAATGGCGCTGGCGACGCTTCTCACCATCGATCTCTACCTGCCCGGCGGGCTGATCGAGGGCTCGCAGAGTCTTGATCAGGCACGCACGGCCGGGTTCACCGTGCTGGTTATTGCCCAGCTGTTCAATTGTTTCAATGCGCGTTCCGAAACCACCAGCGCTTTCGGCCATCTGTTTGCGAACCGGTGGCTGTGGGCGGCGATTGGCCTATCATTCCTGCTCCAGGTCGCGGTCGTCAATTTCAGCCCGCTCAACGTGGCGTTCGGAACAGTCCCCCTGCCGCTCGAACAGTGGCTGGTCTGCGTCGCGATGGGCAGCAGCGTCCTTTGGTTCAGCGAGATCCGCAAATGGGCGCGGCGGCGGAGAGGATAACTGGCGGCGGAGATCTTCATGAACTGTGAGACATCGGAACACGGGAAGCCATGACCGCCCTGACGATCCGCGCCGACGCCAATCATATCGGTCGCATCGGGTGTGCGACTCTGGTGGCTACCATGTTGGCCCTGCTTGATCCCACGGCTCTCAAGTTCCAGGCTGCCCTTTATGCGACTTTTTCAGCACAGATAGTGAAACGCTGATACGTGCCATTGTTGGTCTCGGCTGCACCGGGCATCGGGATCGCTGCCCCACATTTCGCCATCCTGAAGCGGCTGGTCGTGATGGGGTTGTCGCCGGCAGCGGGGCTCCAGACCTACGTTAATCCTGCAATCCTTTGGGCGTCCGCGGAAATGATCCGGCACACGGAGGGCAGTGTCTCGATGCCGGGTGTCACGGAGAACATCGAACGACATGCCACGCGTCCGCGTGAGCTATCAGGATCTGATATGAGAAACTGGCTGATAATCTGCTGCGAGCTCAGGGCCGCAGTCAGATCCTGCGCGTCGACCCAGGTCGAAGACGATCGAGCTCGTCGTCGACGACTGCACGAACGACATCGATATCCATTTCTGCGCCCGGTGCGATGCGCGCGATCTCCGCCGCAACCTTCGCCCAATGAAATGCCTCGCCGGCGTCGCCGCGCGCTCGAAACCTGGCAACGAGCCGATGCGCTTCATAATATGCCGCATGTTCATCGCGGGCGACGAGTGCGCGCGCATCCTGCTGCCATCGGCTCCGGATCATGCGCCGCTTTGCTGCCCATCGCTTCAACGCCCTAAGCAACATCATACCCTTCATTCTGCGCCGCTGACCCGCCGCGTCACTGGACGCCCGAAGGGTTGAAGACCCCCCGGGGCTTCAGCTTCGCCGGCAGCCCGGTCCCGACAGGGCGACGCTCCCTCTCGAAAGATCTTTCGATCTGGCGTAACTTTAGGCATGTGCAACGCGTACGAACAGCACGTGAAGTGGGTGGAATACTGCAAGATGATGCAGGCCCTGGAGCTTGGCATCCCCACTCAGCAGAGCGAGCTTGACCTTCCTGAAAGCGACGATGTCCGGATCAACGACATGGCGCCGGTCATGCGTGCTGCCGGCAATAGTATCGAGCTGGTCTCGATGAATTTCAGCTTTCCGCCTTCGGGACCCAAGGGCGGGCTCGTCTTCATTTTCGGTCGGAAGGAAGACGTTTCGCCAACAGCAACCGGTGTCTCATTCCGGCATCGGGATTTTTTGAGTTCACTGGCAAGAAATATCCGAAGACCAAGCATCGCTTCACGCTGAACGGACATCCCTTTCTCGCCATCGCGGGAATCTGGCGCGAGGGTCAGGGCAACCACCCCGCGTCATTCAAGATGCTTTGCGCGCCGTCGCCGTCACCATGGATTCGATCATGAAGCCGGTCTTCGGCACACCCACCGGAACCGGCATCTTGCCGATCGGCGGGATAGCGACGCAGACACCGACCGCGAAGATTTCCGGGAACGCCGATGCTCAAGCGGCGGAACGGGCACGTTGGTTGTACCGCAATGGTGGGCTTAATCGCGGCGCCTTCCCCCCGACGCGCGGCTCTGTCGCGCCTGCCGTTGCTACCTGACCCGGATCAATTCTCGTGGAATTCGGTCGTGTTACGATGTTCTCGTGCGTCGTCCATGACGCGCTCCAAGCGAGAGGTCGCATCATGCTCGAGTACAAGGTCGAAGCCCGTCGGGTGGATGCGCACGGCGCCCTCGCCACGACCAAGAACGCACAGATTGGGCTCGACACGAATCCTAGTGGTCGATCTGATGCTTTCAATCCTGCGGAACTTCTGCTCGCCGCTGTCGCGGCATGCATGATCAAGGGAATCGAGCGCGTTGCTCCGATGCTGCACTTCGACTTCAAAGGTGTTCATGTCGAAGTTCATGCCGTACGGCAGGATAGCCCGCCGAAGATGGTCTCAATCGACTACGTGCTGACGGTCGACACGGACGAGTCGGATCAGCGTCTGGAACTGCTGCACAGGAACGTCCGCAAATACGGCACCATCTCGAACACCGTCGCTGCAGCCACGGAGCTGAACGGTATCATCAGGAGGCAGGCATGAGCAGGCTGCACACGGAGAACCATCTCGTTTCGCGGATCGGCTGGCTTCGAGCTGCCGTACTCGGTGCCAACGACGGTATAGTCTCCACAGCCAGCCTTATCGTGGGAGTGGCTTCCGCTGCCGCCGGAACTTCAGAGGTGCTTGTCGCGGGTGTGGCCGGGCTTGTTGCAGGGGCTATGTCCATGGCGGCCGGCGAGTACGTATCGGTGAGTTCGCAGTCGGATACCGAGCATGCTGACCTCGACCGCGAGCGGGGGGAACTGGAAACGCAGCCCGAGTTCGAGAGGGAGGAATTGGCGCAGATCTACGTCAAGCGCGGGTTGACGACTGACCTCGCACATGCGGTCGCGGACCAACTGATGGCGAAGGATGCGCTTGCCGCCCACGCGCATGATGAGCTCGGGATTTCGGAGATGACGACGGCGCGGCCGATCCAGGCAGCCTTCACATCGGCAGCGACATTTGCGGTCGGAGCCGCGATGCCGCTGGCGATGGTGCTTGTGGCGCCCACCGCCTCGTTGGTCTGGGTCGTGTCAGCTGCTTCACTGCTGTTCCTGGCGTTTCTGGGCGCGATCGGCGCGAAGGCAGGCGGGGCAAACGTCATGAAGGCGACGCTGCGGGTCACCTTCTGGGGCGCCTTTGCGATGGCGCTGACCGCTGGAATCGGCGTGCTGGTCGGCACGGCTGTCTGAGTGAATGGGCAGTGTCGGGCCTACCCTAACTGTATCCGACACAATCCTAAGCTTCATTCGTGTCCAGTGCGCGTCGGAGCCGACGGATGGTCGCGGCGCGCCCGCGTTCGTCGGCCGCAGCGTTGACCGATTGTGTAATGTCGAGGAGGAGCCGGGACAGATCGTTGTGCCAGTCGAGTCGCCCGACCCGTTCCGGTTGCAGGCGGCGCCGGCCATTGAGCTCGACCGGCCTGAACCCGTGCAAGCTTAACTCGAACGCGTCGTCGATCCGCGGGATGACAATCCGGTCGGGTGGAAGCTCGCCACTGAGGCCCTGCCGCAGCCCATTGAGTCCCGCCTCTTCCCCATGCGTGAGAAAGACGCCTTGTCTCACGGGCATTCGAGCCTTGACCCAATTCACCAGCTCACCGGCATCGGCATGGCCGGAATAGAGATCGAACAGGGTGATCGCTGCCTTGACCTCGATCTCCTCGCCCTGGATGCGCACCCGCTGGGCCCCGTCCAGAAGGATCCGACCGAGTGATCCCTGAGCCTGGAACCCGGCCAGCATGACCGTGGCGTTCCTGCGCCAGAGATTTGCCTTCAGATGATGCCGGATGCGCCCTGCATCGCACATGCCGCTAGCGGCTATGACGATGAAGAACCCGGCGAGCCGGTTGATCGCCTTGCTCTGTTCAACGGTCTCGGTGAACCGCACGTCCCGTGATCTCAGGGCTGCCTGCAGCACCTCACCGCCTTCGATCTCGCTGGCATGCCTCTCGAAGATGGCGCTCGCCCGTGTCGCAAGCGGCGAATCCACGAAGATCGGCGCTGAAGGCAACGTTCCCGCCTGCATCAGCATGAACAGATCGACGAGGAGCTCCTGCGTCCTTTCGACGGCAAAGGACGGGATAATGAGAGGACCGTCTTGGCCTACCGCCTTGAGCACCTCCTGGCCAAGCATCGAGCGGCGTTGCTCGCGGGACACCTCCGGCCGATCACGGTCGCCGTAGGTCGATTCGCAGACGAGGTAGTCGATTCCCTCGGGTCCTTCGGGAGGCATCTGCAGAAGCTTCTGGCTCGGGCCGATGTCGCCCGAGAAGAGCAGCCTCAGCGGTGGCCCGTCTTCACCCTCGATCTCCAGTTCAACCGAGGCGGCGCCGAGCAGATGGCCTGCATTCCAAAGGCGGGCGCGAATGCCGGACGCGACGACGATCCATTGGCCGAATCCCGCGGGCCGGAACAGGGTCATGCAGGAGGCCGCATCCTGCTGCGTGTAGATGGGCGACACCGCAGGCCGCCCCCGCTGCGCGTTGCGCCGGTTGAGCTGCTCCACCTCCGTCTCCTGTATGTGAGCGGAATCCGGAAGCATGACGGAGCAAAGGTCTATGGTCGGCACGGATGTGTGGATCGGGCCGGAAAAGCCCTGCTTGACGAGCTTCGGCAGAAGACCGCCGTGATCGATATGGGCATGAGTGAGAACAACGGCGTCGATTCCGGCGGGGTCGAACGGAAACGCCCCGTAGTTCAGCTCACGCTCGGACTTCGACCCCTGGAACAGCCCGCAATCGATCAGGATTCGCCCGCGGGCGGTTTCGATCTCGTAGCAGGAGCCGGTCACGCCGCCCGCCGCCCCGTGGAACTTCAACAAGGTTTTCATCTACCCTTCTCCTCACCCCGGGCACCGTAATGGCACCGGCACGGACGTATCCTGATTGAGAGCAGGAGCCGAACCAAAAATCCATTATTGAGATGAAGCTTTCCTGGTGTCGTGGGAAGCGTCTCGATCCATGCGCTTGGCAAAGAACTCAACCAGCAGCAACGTAATGGTGATCGTCAAGGGCCCCAGGATGAAGCCGGGGGCGCCGAAGAGGACCAAACCACCGATCATCGATATGAAGGCGGGTATGGTGTGCAGTCAAAGCCGGTTCCCCACGAACATCGGCCGTAGCACGTTGTCGATCCCGCCCACGACGATCCCGCCCCAGATCGCAAGTATCAGGGCGCGCCCCCAGCTTCCATCGAGCACCAGCAGGATCGCGGCGGGGATCCAGACGACGAAGGCGCCCAGGACGGGAATGATCGAGAGCAGGCCCATCACCAGCCCCCATAGGAGCGGCGTGGGCAGCCCAAGCACCCAGAACATCAAGCCGCCGAGCATCCCCTGGACGGCCGCCACCGCGAGCGTTCCGTAGACCGTGGCATGCACGGTATCGACAACACGGCGAAACAAGTGATTGACCTCTGCCGAATCGAGCGGCAGCCAGGCCTTCATCAAGGCGATGGCGGCCGCCTGGTCGCGCAGGAAATAAAACAGCAGGTAGAAGGTGAGGAACACCTCGGCGACCTGAAGGAACGATCCGCGGACGAAGGTCGCTCCGATGTTGCTCAGCCAAGTCGCGAGGCTGGCCATCATAGAAGGAAGGTCGAACTGCCGGTCGATCCACGCGCCGAGCGGCGCGATGCTCGGATAGGCGTCGAGAAGTTTCTGGAATTCGCCGCCTGCTACGCGTGCCTGGAGCGAGACCGCGCCTGAGGCGGCTTCCGTGATGAGGCGTTCTATGACGAAGGCGGCGGGCGCGACGACGACGATGGCCAGGATCGCGACCGAGAGAAGGGCGGCGAGGTTGGGATGTCCGAACCTGTGCTTGATCCTGGCATGGACGGGCGAGAAGAGGATCGCCAGCGCCAGCGCCCAGACGATCGCGCCGAGAAAGGGCCACGCGATGAGAAGACAAGCCAGGACGCCCACGATACCGCCGGCAGCCAACGCGTAGGTGCCGAGCCGGCTTTCGTGTCCCGACGGTGCTCCTTGCGCCATCGTCCTATCCCGCGACCCGATCGAGCATCAGCAGCGTGATGCTTGAAACGAGTCCCGCAAACGGAACCCATCCTGGACAGACGAATACGCCCGGCGGGGGCTCCGACTCGCGCGACTTGATCCGGATGAGCGCGAGGTTGACGATCGCGAAGATCGCTAGCGTGCAGCGGGCGGTCAGATCAGCGAGCCCTGCCAGCGGCACCGCGAGCGCAAGCATCAGGATCGCGCCCACTCCGATGGCTGTGGCCAGAACCGGGGTCCCGGTCGTCGGGTTCAGTCGGGTCAGGGCGAATGGAAGGTTTCCCTGGCTGGCGAGCCCGTAGAGAACGCGGGCTATCATGATCATGTGGACGATGACGCCGTTGAGCGTCGCCACCACGGCGATCATGCTCATCGTGACGAGCGGCATGCCGGTCAACTGCTCGAACACCAGCGCAAGCGGCGCGGGCGACCGGGAGAGCTCTTCCGGCGGCACCGCGACAATCGCGATCCAAACGACGAGCGCATAGATGACCGCGGTCAGGCCGAGGGTTGCGAACAGGGCGCGCGGCAGCGTGCGCGAGGGGTATTTCACCTCCTCGGCAACGTTGACCAGATGCTCGAAGCCGATGAAGGCGAAGACCGCGATCAAGGTCGTTCCGGACAATCCGACCCAAACGGCGATGTCACCCGAAGCTGGCAGGATTTCAGAAAGTCGGGTGACGACGTCGCTCCCCGCCCCCAGGCCGGCTGCGATGATCAGCACAAGCCCCCCGACCTCGATGAGCGTCATGATGCCCGCAAGCGTCACGGACTGGCGCGTGGCCAGGCAGGCGACGAGACCCATCCCCACCACGACGAGGCTGATGATCCAAGGCGCGGGAAGGTCGACGAACACGCCCAAATAGCCCGCGCTTCCCACGCTGATCGTTGCGGCGGAAATGATCGCGGTCACGACGACCAGCAATCCTACGCCGAGGCTCAGCCAGCGCCGGTCGAATGCCTGCTCAACATAGGCAGCTTCACTGGCGCTGACGGGCATGCGCGTGCCGAGTTCGGCAAAGGTCCCGGCGCTGAACGACATGACCAGCGCGGCGCCGATGAAGGCCAGCGGCGCGTGCATGCCGCTGCGACCCGCAGCGACGCCGACCAATACATAGATGCCGGCGCCAATGGTGACGCCCAGCCCGTAGAGAACGGCATGGGTGAGCGTGAGGGATCGAGCGAGCGATTGCGGGGGATGCCGGGCGATGATCGTCAGGGCCGCCAACGGGAACTCCAGTTGTCCATCTCGCGCTCCGTTAACGCGCCGATCTCCGATCTACTCGTCAAAGCCCGTCGACCGCCTGCTTGAGCAACTCCCGCACATCTCCCGCGATCGATGCAAGGCCGGGATTGTTGACCCGTTGCATCGAGGCGATCGGATCGACGGCAGAGACCTCGACGAGGCCTTCGCCGACCCGCTGCAGGATAACGTTGCATGGCAGCATAGTGCCGATCCGGCTCTCCTCCTGCAGGGCCTTGTAGGCGAATCCCGGGTTGCAGGCGCCGAGGATGACATAGGCTCGAAATTCGACATCCAGCTTCTTCTTCAGCGTCGCCGCGACTTCAATGGTGGTGAGGACACCAAACCCCTTGGCAGCCAACGCCGCCGTGACGTGATCGATCGCCTTGTCCATCGGCATCGAGATGGTCTTGCTGAAGTGGTAGCTCATCGAGAACTCCTCTTGTCCGCTACTAAAGCCTCAAAAGGCACCGCAATCGCCGCCAATCAGTTCGTCTGCAACGGCCTTCTGCTCATCTTTCAACACGGAGTAGAGCCCGTCCGTGGCGGGCTTCATGGCCTTCATCGATTCCAGCATGGCTTCCATGCCGGAGATACGCGCATCCATGCGCTCCGTCGCGGTCCCCGTCTGCATCGTCTTTGCCATGCCCTCATGCATGCCCTGCATGAGCTCGACGCGTCCGGTAACCGCAGACGCGTAGGCGTCCCATGCCGGCTGCTGCTCCACCGTGATGTTCAGCTCGCCCTTGAGATAGGCCAAACGTCCCTCGACCATGGCGCCCATCTTCGGCTGGCGTCCCATCATTCCGCGAAACCAGCCCCCATCGCCCCAGCTCCCTTGGCCCATGCGACCGTGCCCCATCATGCCGAAGGACGGGCATCCGCCCCCCATCATACCCATCATCCCTTGTTGGGGCTGCGCGTGAGATGATGAAATGAATGCTGCTCCAACCGCGACCACTACGGCTGCACACATCGACAACTTTGACATCGGATATCCTTTCACACCTCGCATTCGGGTGCTCGGGGCGACATTGAGCGCTCTGCAGCGCGAGGTCGTTGATCTGCGTCAAGGGAGTTGGATGAAGTAACTACGTTCGGCGCAAATAGGCCGTCGGCGTTTCAACCAGCTTGATCATCGCCCCTTCTGGAACACGCTAAACTGAAGTGCTTAAGCGGAACCGATGGCGTCGGGTCGAGATAGCCAAGACTCTTGACGAGCTCAACCGAGTATACGAGCGATCCCTCACCTCGTCGATCATGCCGCGCATCTCGTCAAAGTTCATTGTGCTGCCCTGCGAACTTTGCGAGCATGGTCCGTCTGTGAGTAGGCAACGGCCGCCGGCGCCTCGCAAAGGACTTCGAACACACAGTCGCCTGCGCCGTGGCTTGGCTCCTCGTCGCCCACATCCGTCTGCTCCCCCGGCGGATCGTAAGAGCTTAATTTATTCCAGCCCTCATGATCCCGGGTGTGAGTGTTGCCAGGACAGCCGCCATCCGCCGGTCGTCTTGTGGCTCGGTTCGCTCAAGCCTGATCTGGGGCCGAACCGATACAGACGAGTTAGCAAAGATCGACCCCGGCCGGAAGATGCTGGCTCCTGTCAGGTCGCTTCGAATTAGAGCTTCTTGTTGATAGCGGCTGCCGCGGTGTCGGTGACGTCTTTCGCGACTGCCTTCATATCGCCAACAGCCTTCTGCACCTTACCCTTGGCTTCCTGAACCGCGCCTTCAACTTGCAGCCGTTCATTGCCGATCGCTTTGCCGACCGCCTGTTTGACATTTCCGGCTGCCTGATCTGCAAGTCCGGCAGCCTTGTCGCTTGTACTTCCCATAGCGTCCGCTCCTCTTCGTGGACCAAAGAACTGAACCGTTTCCAACGGCCTGCCATGCCACGTTCTGGCAACGCTATGATATTGGGCCAGCAGTGTGGCGATTGACATGAATCAAGCCGGCGCAAGAATTCCGGATAAGATGAGGTTAATCCAGAACCGTTTCGCCCGAACGCGCACGGGACGGTTCTGGCTACTAAGGGTCATGTGGCGTTCCGCACGGGTCAATGATTCTCCGGTTCGGATCGCAGCAACAACCACTTTGTCCACAGGATGCGGCCAATCGCGAAATAGTCAGGAGAGTCCGTTCTTCCGAAACCGTCGTTCGGAGGACCTCCGGCAAGGTCGGCATCGAGCTTGTCAAGAGGGCGGTCGGCCAGCGAGATATTGGGGCAACCGATGCCTTTGAGGCGAGCGGCCCTCCGATCTGCCGGCAGGCGACGGGGATTTCTCGCGCTACGATTGCTTCGACGGTTACCTGCCATTACTGAAAAAGCACGGTGAACCGCGAACCTTGCCCATTGTCACCCAAGCCGACGCGCAATTCCCCGCCGATCCTTTCGACAAGAGATCGAATAATTTTCATTCCCAGGCCTTTGGTGGCGGCTGGTTCAAATCCTTCTGGTAAAGCATGGCCATCGTTGGAAACTGAAAGCGCATAGCCCCCGCTGGTTTGTGGCTCTAACCTGACCATGACGTGCCCCGCGCCGTATTTGATCGCGTTCGTAACCAGCTCGTTCACGATGAATCCGAGCGAAATGCCAGTGACAGCGGGCAGGTCGGCCTCGATTCCCTCCACGCTGATCATCTGCTCCCGAGTTCGATCTTCGGAAAACAGCGTTGAGAATTCGCAACAGAGATCTTCAAGATACCGCTTGAACGCAATTCGTTGCGCCCCGTCGTGGGAATGGAGCCGCCGGTGGATGCGCTCGATTGTGACGACACGACTGGCCGCGACGGCAAGTTGCGAAACGACAACGGCATTTCCTGAAGCCCGGCCTTGCGCAGCAAGCAGGCTCGCGACGATCTGCAGATCGTTCAGCATCCTGTGTTCGGCCTCTTTGGCTGCGAGATTCTGCTGTTCGATCAGGTGGTGCTTTTGACGGAGCAGAGCCCTCAGGCGCGCGAGCTCCTCTCGCTCGCATTCCGCCGCGGTATGCAATACGGCATTGTCGTACGCGGCAGGCGAATGTGAGCCGACCCGCTTAGCCAACTTCTCTGTCATATCGCAGCCCTCAAGGGCGATAAACTGGTCGCCACTGCGCAAGGAATACTGCTTTCGAACCGGCCACACATTGACGCAGGTCAAGCAGGATCAACCGTGCCCGAATTTCCTGCCCGTTTCGGCCGCCGGCAGATCTTTCGCTTGAGAGATCGCGCCGCCACCGGTGCGGGGTCTCTTTAAAAGACCGAACGGTTCATGGTCTTTTGTCCTGAATCAATGCCGCGGACGGTACGGGGAGTAGTTCGAGGCGGAGCAGTGATCCGGAAAGTCCTAGAACCTGCCACGCGGCGCTTGTCTATCCAGGAAGGAGTTCGCAATGAAAGGTTTTGTAGACGATATCGAAGAGTTGACGGAAGAAAATTCGAGTTTCCGAAGAGTGCTATACACGGCCAAGAAGATGCAGTTGGTTGTCATGGCCCTGAGACCGGGTGAGGAAATCGGCGAAGAGGTTCACAACGATCGCGACCAGTTCTTCCGTCTGGAGAAAGGCAACGGCGAGATTTCGATCGATGGCACCATCAGCGAGATCAAGACCGGGACCGCGATGATCGTTCCAGCTGGTGCCCGCCACAATATCAAGAACACTGGGGACGAGACCCTGAAGCTCTACACGCTGTACGCGCCCCCTAACCACGCCGACGGAACGGTGCACACCACAAAGTTAGCTGCCGAGGCATCGAAAGAGCACTTCGACGGCAAGACGACTGAGTGATTGTCGGTCCGTTCCGGTTGAGCAGGGCCGATATGGCCCGGTTCGCTTGCGACACGTTGGATTGTGTTCACGATCATATCGCCTCCCTGCCGGGCGCAGAGCTGCCGCTGTCCCGCTCCATCGCAGCGATGATTGCGGCCTGAATGGACTTGTCCTGCGTCGTTACGGCCGCGCTCAATGATCGTAGACGCTGCCGTGTTTCGTATAGTTGATCGATCAGCGACAATACGACCGGCAGCGCGTCAACGCCGATTTCCAATTCATAGTGAAGGGTGCAGATCAGACGGACGCGTGCCAATTCCATATCGGTGAAGAGCAAATTTTCCGCGTCCTGTTGCGGGACGACAAGTTCGTCTCGGATCCAGTCTTCAAGATCGCTCCGCTGCAGCGCAGCTAGCCATTGCGTTCCGTCTCCTGTCTGGCGCCTAAAACTCCTGCGACTTTCGCCCAATGTAGGAATTCACCACGGTTGCCGCTGGCCCCGCTCGCGCCGCAGCGACGCGGAGAAGCACTCGATGGCCGGTGCAGCTCGGCATTGGTGACGGAACCCTCCAATGAGCTGTCGAATTGATTCAGATCAAAGCAGCAAAGGGTCAATCTGGGCATTCTTTTCGTCATCATGCGGAGACAACTGGTGATACGCCATGGAGAACCGTTCAAGCGAATGGGAATTCAGGGAGGTGAACCAGATTGCCGGTGAAACATGATGGACGAACCCGCGGCACTACCTAGGCGACTCTGGAGTTAAATTCAGAGCTGGAGGGTGGGAGCCGCGGGCTCGGCACTCCTCGCTCCATGCCGCACCACCGATGCGTGGATCGTGTTCAGCCTGAACGGTAAAAAGCGGCGATGGCCCAGCTGTATATCGAGATAAGCCGAGGGCTTTATCAGGACGGCTTTGGGAGGAGACAATGGTCGCACGAATGCAATACCGCGTATATCCGTTCCGCAACATACGCCGCCTCCAAGACGAAGTGAGCCGAGTGGAATTCCCGGCGGTGAATGTCTTCGTAAACCAGGACGGCGTCATCATCACCGCCGAACTGCCTGGAGTAAGATCAGAAGACCTGGACATCTTAACGCACAGAGATTCCGTTACGCTCAGCGGAGAGCGGCACACCGAAACTGAGGAAGCCCAGGGATACCACCGGCGTGAGCGTGGTCGGGGCCGGTTTGTGCGCACCGTGTCATTGCCGTTTGTGGTCGACCCGAACAAGGTTGCAGCTGATCTCGTCAATGGGGTGCTGACTCTGGATCTTCCTCGCGCTGAAGAGGACAAGCCCAAGCGCATTAATGTGAAGGCGAGTAAGGAGGCGGGCCATGGCTAAGCGAGAGACCACCAAAGCTGGAACCAAGGGCGAGAGCAGGCAGCAGTCTCAGGCCGCGCTGACTAGCCAACCGGAACTGGAGGGAAAGCTGTCCGCGGAGCAGGACGCGGGCGAGCGGACCCATGAGAGGCCGGTCTTCGTACCACGGGTTGACATCTACGAGACCGAAACCGGCCTTGTTGTCGTTGCGGATCTGCCGGGCGTCAGCTCAGCGGGTTTGGAGGTCACGTTGGAGAAGCGGGTGCTGTTGATCTATGGCCGAGTCGAAGAGAACGCCCCCGAAGGCTACAGCCAGGCCTATCGCGAGTACGCGGTCGGCGACTTCGAGCGGCAGTTCACTCTCTCCGGGGATTTCGACATCAATGGAATTGAGGCGAACTTGAGGCACGGTGTGCTTCACCTCGCCATCCCGAGAGCTCCGGAGGCAGCGGCAAAGCGGATCAAGGTAACATCGGGTTCCTGACGGTCGAGGATTGCGCAAACGCCGCACTCGCCAGCGGTTCGCGGAGCCTGTTCCCTGACATGAGGCCGCCGAGGAAGCTTCTAAGCGGCGCGGCGATCACGGTCGCAAGCGCATTTCCGCCATTCAGGATCGCCAGAGCCCGCGGCACCTGATGTTCCGGCACGAGCCGCATCGCCGTCGCGGCCGACATCGACCAGAAGCCGCCGATCGCGACGCCGATGAAGGCGCGCCCGATCATGAAAATCTCATAGTTCGGAGCTATCGCCACGATCGTGCCCGAGACGATCATCAGGCCGGTCAGCGCCAGCAGCAGCATCTTGCGATCGAGCTGGCCAGCCAGCGAGGAAATGAACAGGCTGGTCAGAACGGCGAAGGCGCCGGACACCGAGATCGCCTGTCCAGCCTGACCCTCGGTGATCTGAAGGGTCGGCCGCGATCGGCGTCAGCAGGCTGACCGGCATGAACGCGGAGGCGATTAATGCGAAGGCGCCTAGTGACAGCGCAAAGACCCCATCCCCACGCCGCGGACCGTTCCTCGGCTTCAGGGCTGAGAGAAGAGACTTGTACCAGCATTTTCATTTTACCTCGAGCCTGCAGCGGCCGCAGAACGACGGCCGCCCGCCACGGCGGCGTGCGGCGCCCCAGCGGGATTGTTTGATTTCCCTTGGATGCTTCTCCAGTCCGGCCGTCTGTCCGTGGTCAGCCGCTACCGAGCCATCGATGAATCAGCCAGATACGGAGTTGATCCGTCACGGCAGACATAGTCGAGGCGCCCATTGGGGATTAGCGCCTCAAATTGGCATCCGATTGATGAGCCATTCTCATCAATCGGATGAGACTGTTCAGGAACTACGCTTGAAAAGGTCCCAGCCAGCCCGAGCGCCACCCGCGCCAATTGATGAGGCTGGCTCATTGCTACATCCCGATTTTGCAATCTAATCGATCGCCGATGCCCCTCTTACAGTTTGCCCGGTGATTAGAGAGATGCCTCGCCACCGCCGAGTTCTCTTCAGCAATCATTGCGGGCCCGGTGCCGGCCGAAGTTCTTGGAGATGAGGTCCCAATGGCCAGCTCGTCGAGCCGGCTTACCCTGCCCCTATTTGTGAACTGTCAGTGCACGTCCTTGCCTCGATACAGGCCGAGCAACTCGGTTATCGTTTTGACGTCTTTCTTGAAGGACTTCCAGTCTGTTGTGACCCTCCGAAAATCCGGAAAGAGCAGCTGAATCAGACACTTGAGAGTTCTGATGCCTGGGGTCACTGTTCGGCGCGTTTTCACAATCTGATCCGCACAGGGGGAGCCTGGATAGGTCGGATAGGCATGGTTGAGGCGGGTCCGTCGGGCGGAACCACGCATTTGCGGGCTTCGTCTTGCCGATTGCCGCACGGGAGTTCGCCGGCATCAACTCCGGGCAGCTCCAGTTCCTGGATTCACCCCGTCAAGCAGCGCCAGCAGCCCCTTCAGAATTTCCACCGGCGACGGCGGGCAGCCTGGTATGTGCAGATCGACCGGCAACACCTCGGACACCCCGCCCACGACGGCATAGCTGCCGGCGAAACAGCCGCCGTTCCTGGCGCAGTCGCCGAGTGCGACCACCCATTTGGGGTTGGGTGTCGCGTCCCAGGTTCGCTTCAGCGCCTCGCGCATGTTTTTTGTGACCGGCCCGGTGACGAGCAGCACGTCGGCATGGCGCGGCGAGGCGACGAAACGGAGGCCGAAGCGCTCGAAGTCATAGAAGGCGTTGTTGAGCGCTTGCATCTCGAGTTCGCAGCCGTTGCAGGAACCGGCGTCGACCGCCCGGATCGACAGGCTTCGACCCAGCCTCTTGCGGGCAGTGCCGTCGAGGGCGCGCGCGAGCTCGTCGACCGCACTGTCGCTCGCCGCCGGCGGACGCTCGATGAGAGGGGGTCTTATTAGGCTTTCGAAAAGAAGCTTTCGCATGACCGCGTGCCTTTTTGTTTGACCATGATCTTTTCCGAAAACCGGTTTCCACTTTTTGCTTTCGCTGACCTTCGATTCGAGATCATGGTCTAGAGATCGTGGCCGGAATAGGAGCAGTTGAACGACTTGTTGCAGAGCGGAAAGTCGGCGATGATGTTGCCCTCGATCGCCGCTTCAAGCAGCGGCCATTGAAACCATGACGGGTCACGCACGTGACAGCGCTCGACCATGCCGCCGGCGCCAATGCGCAGCCAGGCCAGAATGTCGCCCCGGAACCCCTCGACCAGCGCCATGCCTTCACGCGGTTCATCTGGCTCGGGAATGCCGACGCGGATCGGACCGCCGGGCAGCCGTTCGAGAATCTGCTCGATCAGGGACAGGCTCTGCTCGACCTCGCGGATGCGGATCCAGACGCGCGCATTCACGTCGCCCTCCTGGAGGACAGGGACGTCGAAGGCGAGTTCGTCATAGGGCGGATAGCCCGGACTGCGCCGCGCGTCAAAATCCCGGCCGGAGGCGCGGCCGACATAGCCGCCCGCTGCGTATTGGCGGGCAAGCTCCGGCTTGAGCCGGCCGGTCGCGACGGTCCGGTCCTGCAGCGACGCCGTGTTGTCGTAGAGTTCGACCAAATGAGGAAACCGCTGCCTGATCTCCGCGACCAGCGACCGGACTGCCGTCATCCCCGCCTCGCCCAGATCGCTTGCCACCCCGCCGGGCACGATGCGGTCGCGCATCAGGCGATGGCCGAAGACTGCATCGCTGGCGCGCAGCACACGTTCGCGCAGCACGCCGCAATGGGCATGCATGAGCGCGAAGGCAGCGTCGTTGCAGATGGCGCCGATATCGCCGAGATGGGTGGCAAGACGCTCCAGTTCGGCCATCAGCGCCCGCAGCCAGACGGCACGCGAGGGAACCTCGACACCAAGTGCGGCTTCGGCCGCGCGGGCAAAGGCCAGCGAATAGGCCACGGTGCTGTCGCCGGACGTCCTGCCCGCCAGTCTGGCCGCGCGCTCGACAGGCGAGCCCGCCATCAGGCCCTCGATGCCCTGGTGCCCATACCCGAGACTCTCTTCCAGCCGGACAATTGTTTCGCCGCTTGCCGTGAAGCGAAAATGCCCGGGCTCGATGATGCCGGCATGCACGGGTCCGACAGGGATCTGGTGGAGGCTTTCGCCTTCCGCGGGCAGGAAGCGGTATGCCGCGGCCGGCGGCGGGGTCCGGGTTGCCGATGCCGCCTCTGCCAATGCACCCGCTGCCAGGGGATGACTGATGCCCCATTGGCCGTGATCGAGCCAGCGGCGGGGATCGGGAAGCCCCTGCGGCAGCAGCCCGAACAGGTCCGCGGCGGCGCGTTCGAGGCGCAGTGCGGGCGGATGCCGCTGGCCGACCGATGGGTAGCGGCCGCCGGGGCATTTCAGGCTGATGACACCGATGTCGGCCGCGTCGAGAAGCGCCATGTGGACGGTCTCCGGCTCGCCCCAAAGACCGAGCAGGCTCCAGCGGCCCTCGGCAAGCTGCTCGACGGCAAGGTTCCAGGTTTTGGGAGCCACCACGGCGCGTCGCCAAGGGGCATGGTGTTCGACAGCGCGGCCGGCCTCGATGAGGTCTATCAGCGCGGGCATCTTTCTTTTGCTCATCCGCTTCATCCCAAAATGGTCGCGACGTGCTGGAACCAGGTGACCAGAGGCGCCGGCAGGTAGACACCGGCGCCAAACACCAGGGCCAGGTGGGAATACACCGGCACGTAGGATGCCTCGACGGGCGCGGTGCTGCCGCGCGGCTCGCCGAAGGCGACGCCGGTCAGCCGCAGCAGCAGGGCGCCGAAGGCGAGCAGAAGCCCGAACACCAGCGGGATCGCCAGAAGCGGCTGCCTGGCAAATGTCGAACTCACGACCAAGAATTCGCTCATGAAGATGCCGAGCGGCGGCAGGCCGGCAATGGCAACGACGCCGATGACGAGCGCCCAGCCGAGCCCGGGATGGGTTTCCGTCAGCCCCCTTATGTCGGCGATCTTTTGTGTTCCCTTGACCTGCGCGATGTGGCCGACGGCGAAGAAGATCGCCGACTTGGTCAGGCTGTGCATGACCATGTGCAGCAGGCCGGCAAAGTTCGCGAGCGGGCCGCCCATGCCGAACGCGAACACGATGATGCCCATATGCTCGATCGAGGAGTAAGCGAACAGGCGTTTGATGTCGCGGCGGCGGTAGAGCATGAAGGCGGCGAAAATGAGCGAGGTGAGCCCCATCGCCACCATCAATGGTCCCGGGGCTATCGCCTCCGGGCTTGCGGCGAGCAACAGCTTGAAGCGCAGCACGGCATAGAGCGCGACGTTCAGCAGCAGGCCCGACAGAACCGCCGAAATCGGCGTCGGGCCTTCGGCATGCGCATCGGGCAGCCAGGCATGCAAGGGAGCAAGGCCGACCTTGGTGCCGTAGCCGAGCAGCAGAAAGACGAAGGCGACGTTGAGCAAAGCCGGGTCGAAACGCGCCGCCTGTTCGATAAGCACCGTCCAGACCATGGCATTGGTGCCCTCGCCGACAACCGGCTGTGCGGCCATGTAGACGAGGATGGTGCCGAACAGCGCAAGCGCGATACCGACGCTTCCCAGGATAAAATATTTCCAGGCGGCCTCCAGCGCTTCATGCGTGCGATAGATGCCGACCATCAGCACGGTGGTCAGCGTCGCAAGCTCCACCGCCACCCACATCAAACCGATATTGTTCGACACGAAGGCGAGGTTCATGCCGAACATCATGATCTGGTACATCGCGTGATAGAACCGCAGATTCGGTGCGGTCAGCCGGCCGCTCTCCAGTTCGTGCGCAATGTAGGACGCGCTGAACACGCTGGTGGTGAAGCCGACGAATGTGTTGAGCACGATGAAAACGATGTTGAGATCGTCGACGAGCAGGTATTGACCCGGCTGCGGCCGGTCGGTGACGAACAGCGACAGCGCGGCGAGCAAGGTCAAGAAGCTGGCGGCGACATTCAGGCCCGCCGACATCCGGTAGTTCGGCAGCGCCGCCAGAAGTGCTGCCGCGCCGACGGGTATCAGCAGGATGGCGGCCACCGCATCGAAGGGAGCGGTCAACGGCGTTCTCCCCTGTAATCGTCGAGCGCGCCGACATCGACCGAGTCGAACCTCTCGCGGATGCGGAACAGGAAGACGCCGATGACGATGAAGGCGATCAGGATCGAGAAGGCGACGCTGATCTCGACGACCAGCGGCATTCCCTTGGCGCCGGTGGCGGCCAGCACCAGGCCGTTCTCGAGCGACATGAACCCGACAACCTGGCTGACGGCGTTGCGGCGGGTGACCATCACCAGCAGGCCCAGCAAGATTATCGACAGCGCGAACGCCAGATCCTCGCGGGCGAGCGGGTCGGCTTCGGGCGTGACCCGCAGCATCAGCACCATGGACAGCGTCACCAAGCCGATGCCGGCAAGCATGGTCAGACCGATGCCGACGGCGGTCTCGATGTCGCGATGGATGCCGAGCCGCTGGATGATGCGGTGAAGCCCGACGGGAATGACGATCGCCTTGAAAATGAGGGCGATCGCCGCGGTGACATAGAGGTGATGGGCGTCCTGGACGTAGGCCTGCCAGGCCACGGACAAAGCGAGGACGACGGCATGAAGCGCAAAGACATTGATCAGCGCAAACAGGCGATCCTGATACAGCATCATGAAGCTGACCAGCACCAGGCCGCCGGCGAGCAGATGAGCGATGTCGAAGGTGAGACCGTTCATCAAAGGCTCCGTGAGACGAACAGCAAGAGCGTGCCGAGCAGGGCCAGCATGAGCGCCGCGCCCAGGAAATCCGGGACGCGGAAGACGCGCATCTTGGCGATGGCAGTCTCGAACACGGCAAGCAGAATGCCGCTCACGGCAAGCTTGCCGATGTAGACAACGACGCCCAGAGCATAAGATCCCGGTCCGGCTCGAGCGGACACCAGCCCCCAGGGGATGAAGACGCAGGAAATCAGCGACGTATAGAGCAGCAGCTTGAGGAACGCGGCGAATTCGATCATCGCCAGGTGGCGACCGGAATATTCCAGCACCATCGCCTCGTGAACCATGGTGAGTTCCAGATGGGTGGATGGATTGTCGACGGGTATGCGGGCGTTTTCGGCGAGCGCCACCATGACGAGAGCGATCAGCGACATGCCGAGCGATACCCGCAGGCCGACCTCCGGCGAGCCCATGAAGGCGGCGACGGTGGACAGCTGCGTCGCGCCGGCGACGAGCGCCAGGCTGAACACGATCAAAAGCATGGCGGGCTCGGCCAAAGAAGCGATCATCACCTCGCGGCTGGCGCCGATGCCACCAAAGCTCGTGCCGACATCCATCCCCGCCAGCGCCAGGAAGAAACGCGCGCTGCCAAGCAGCGCGACGATGGCGATGAGATCGGCGGTCCAACTGAAGGTGAGGCCGGTGGCGAATGTCGGGATAAGCGCGGCGGCGACCCAGGTGGCGGCGAAGATCAGGTAGGGTATGACGCGGAACAGCCAGGATGCGTTGTCGGCCAGGATGACCTCCTTGCGCATCAGCCGCAGGAGATCGCGGTAGGGCTGGATCAGCGAAGGTCCCTGGCGCCGCTGCAGCCTTGCCTTCATCTTGCGCACGAAGCCGGTCAGCAGCGGTGCCAGCAAAAGCACCAACCCCATCTGCGCGCCCTGGACGGCCAGTTCAGCGATCAGGGCCATAGCGCGAGCACCAGAAGCAAGGTGACGAGGTAGAGAAAGACCAGGGTCAGATAGCGCCGGATGGTTAGGAACTGTAGATGGTTCAGCTTCTCGGTCGCAAACCCGACAGCGCCGGCGATCGGCTGGTAGAACGTTTCCCAGACCACATCGTGTATTTCCACAGTGAGGCGTGCCGGAGCGGTGGCGCCCGGCGGCGGCATTTCCACCTTTTCCCTGGCACGGAATGCGAATGTGCCGAAGACGCGGCGGATGGGCTGCGCGAAACTGACGGCCGTGTATTGCGCGGCCGGCGTGACGTCGGGAAAGCCGCAACCCCATGCGGGACCGCGACGCAGCGCATGGGAGGCGAAGCGGTGAATGACGAATGCCGCAAGCGATGCGGAGATTGCAATGAACACAAACACCAGCAAGCCGTTGTAGGAACTGCGGCTCTCGGCGATCGGCACGATCGACAGCCAGGGCTGCGCCATCTGCACCGGCATGCGGTTGCCGATCAGCGAAAGCGTCACCGGTGAAAGACCGTCTATGACCAGGCCCGGCAGAATGCCGGCAAGCAGACAAAGGGCCGCGAGAATGAACATCGCCGCCAGCGAGTAGCGATCGACCTCCCGCGCCTGCTCCACTGCCGCCGAGCGTGGCCGGCCGAGAAACGTGATGCCGAACGCCTTTACGAAACAGGCCGCGGCCAGCGCCGCCGACAGCGCCAGCAGGCCGCCGACTGCGGGCACCATCACCTTCAGGCCCCACTGCGGCAGAT
Source organism: Mesorhizobium alhagi CCNWXJ12-2 (assembly GCF_000236565.1). Classification (GTDB taxonomy): domain Bacteria; phylum Pseudomonadota; class Alphaproteobacteria; order Rhizobiales; family Rhizobiaceae; genus Allomesorhizobium; species Allomesorhizobium alhagi. The sequence goes on from NZ_AHAM01000159.1 coordinate 35,542, forward strand.
CGGGGCTCAGCAATATGGCCTGAAACGCCAGCCATTCGGAGACGAAGCCGTTGAAGGGCGGAAGTGCTGAGATCGAAACGCAGCCGACGAGAAAGACAAAACTGGTCAGCGGCATGCGATGGATAAGACCGCCCAGCTTCTCCATGTCGCGCTCGCCGGTCACCGTCAGCACGGCGCCCGCGCCGAAAAACAGCAGGCTCTTGAAAAAGGAATGGTTGAGAACGTGGAAGAGCGCGGCGGTGAGCGCCAGTGCTGCGGCCGACGGCATCGCGTTGGCCTTGAAGGCGAGCGCGAGGCCAAGGCTAACGAAGATGACGCCGATGTTTTCGATGGTGCTGTAGGCAAGGAGCCGCTTGAGGTCCTTTTCCATCAAGGCGTAGAGGATGCCGAGGACCGCCGTCAGGCCGCCGAGGAAAAGCACGACGACACCAGACCACCATGCCGGTTCACCGAGCAGGTCGAAGATGACGCGTATGAAGCCATAGACGGCGACTTTCGTCATGACGCCGCTCATAAGGGCGGAAACATGGCTTGGGGCTGCCGGATGAGCGAGTGGCAGCCAGACATGCAGCGGGACCAGGCCGGCTTTGGAGCCCGCGCCCAGCAGCATCAGCGCCAGGACGGAACCAGCGACGAACCGGGTGGGCTCAGCCGCTCTCATCGCTTCAAACGTGTAGTTCCCGCCCGGACCGGACAGCAGACCGAAAGCGAGCAGCAACGCCAGCGTGCCGAAGCTCGCCACTACGAGATAGATGTAACCCGCCCGCGTATTGTCCTGTTCGCGATGGTGGGACATGACAAGCGCCCAGGAGGCGAGCGACATGAATTCCCAGGAAAGGAGGAACGTGAAGGCGTCATCGGCAAGCACGACAAGATTCATGCCTGCAAGGAAAGCCGGGAAGAAGGGAAGCACTCGGTGCGGAGCCTGCTCGTGGCTGCCCTAACCGAGGCCGTAGAGGCTGGCCACGGCGGCGCCGAGGTTGACGACGACAAGAAAGAATGACGAGAGCGCATCAAGACGGAAATGAGCGCCAATCCAGGGCAGCCCGAGTGGCAGCGTGGCAACAGATGGGGCGGCAGGATCGCCCGCGAGGCGACTGACGACAGCCATCAACACGATGGCTGAAATGCCAAGGGTTGCACCGTAGGTGGCGTGCGTCACCGAGTTGCTTCGACTGGCAGCAATAGCCAGTACAGAGGTTCCCAAGAGTGCAGCGACACCCCATAAAAGGACCGCGACGCCCGCAGTCACGCCACGCTCCTCACACCAAATTTGGCGTCTGCATTGCCGCCGCCGGAAATCCTGGCGGGATTGAAGTCGGCTTTCAGCCGCACGCCGCGCCCGCCGGCAAGGCTGGTCGCACCTTCCCCGATCAATTCGATGCCAGCGACGTCAAGCGCCCCGATCAACTTCATGAGGGAGTCGACGTTGCCTCGTATCATCGCCTCGCTGGCTTCCATACGCTGGATTGTCGGCACTGAAAGGCCGGACAATTCGGCGAGCTTACGCTGGTCGATGCCGAGAAGCGCCCTCGCGGCTCGCAACTGTGGTGCGGTTATCACCGGTCGGCCCTTTTTCTACTTTGAGCTATGATTTCTACCTGTTGAAGGCATACATTAGAATGCATCATAGTCAACTAGTGATGTATGAGACATCGCTATGGATGACGGCGACGTTAGCTTGTTAAAAGTTGGCTCTTATGGGATGCAACTCAGGGGTCGGCCGCAGTGCGCCTTAGGTGTCGACCCTGCGGCAGCGCTAATGATAGTGGGCGCGGGCGATATCGACGTATCGAGCACGTAGTCGCCGAACGATTGATTAATTTCGCGGCTCACGGATACTTCGAGAACCGGCCTGGCTCGCCAGGCGCGCTGCTGACCGCCAACCCCGCGAATGTTGGTTTTGACGGAGCACCGTCGACGTTCTGCCCAATGGTTTCGAGCCATCGATCGTCGTCTCCAAACGGGTCGAGCTCTATGGCAGATATCAGGGCGTCGTCATGGTTGCCGTGAGCTTCGCCAATCTGTCGGAAAGGCTGCGCGGTCTGCGGCTGTCCGGTCACGGGCGGGCCTTTGTACTGGGTGACGGCGACAAGGTCTTGGCCGCATCCGACGGACCCGGCGTGATGCCTGCGCATCTGGGCGATTTCCCACAGGACGATGCCCTGGCTGCGGCTGCGCATGAGGCGATTTCGGTGACCAAAACGCATGAATTCCGCACGCAGGTCGATGGCGGTGATGTCGGCAAGGTTTTTGTCTCGTCCTTCACGCTTCCCTTCGAGCAGTGGCGTCTTCTGACTGCGATACCGCGTTCGACCTTCGCCGGAGAGATCGACCGCAACACGCAGCGCGTTCTGCTCGTGGTCGTCGGCCTGGTCGTGCTGGCGGCAGCAACGGCGGTGCTGTTTTCGAACCTGCTCTTCGCGCGGCCGATCCGCGCGTTGGCTGCTCAACTGCGCTTAATCGAGCGCTTTTCGCTCGACCAGGTGCGCCACGTTCCGACATTCCTTGCCGAACTCAACGATTTTTCCGAAGCGCTGAAACGGATGGCTGCCGGCCTGTCGGCTTTCGCCAAATACATGCCGCTCGACGTGGTCAGGCCGCTCGTCGCCGGCGGGTTTGAACCGGCGCCGGGCGGGAAACTGGTGGAGGTGACCGTCATGTTCGCCGACCTGCCGGGCTTCACCGAACTCACCGAGCGGCTCGGCCCGGATGTCCAGCCGCATCTCACCAATTTCCTGACGCTCGCCGTCGAAGCCATCCACTCCGAAGGCGGTACGGTCGACAAGTTCATCGGCGACGCGGTCATGGCGATCTGGAACGCACCGACGGCTGTGCCGGATCACGCGCATCGGGCATGCCGGGCGGCCGCCGCGATCCGGGCTGCGATGCATGCGCTTCCCGCCGTTTCGCCGGACTACGGCGACATAAGGGTGCGCATCGGGGTTAACACCGGCACCGCGATCGTCGGCAATGTCGGATCTACCGAAAGGCTGAGCTACACGGCCATCGGCGATACGGTCAACATAGCCAGCCGCCTGGTCGGCGTGGCCAAGGAATACGGGGTCGAGATCGTGCTCAGCGACATGACCGTTTCGCATGCCGGCAGCCGTCTGCTTTCTCGGCCACTCGGCGTCGCCAATATTCGCGGGAAGGCTGTGCCGGTTACTGTGCATACGCTCTCTCCCTGAACGGAACACACTCGACCATGGAGGATGGTCATGCAGACGATGACTTTGACGCTCGCAATGCTTCTCTGCTTCCAGCTCAAGCACTTTGTCGCCGACTATCTGCTGCAGCCCGGCTGGATGTTGCGCGGCAAGGGGGATCTGCGCTGCGCCGGCGGCTATGCCCATGCGGGCCTGCATGCCTTGGGCTCGCTACCGGCCTTCCTCATTACCGGACTGGAGCCGGCCGTGATCGTGCTCCTGTCCGTCGCCGAATTCGCGGTCCACTACGCGACCGACTACACAAAGGCCGGATTGTCGGCGCGGAGTCATGCGGGTCCCAACACGCGAGCATACTGGGCACTTCATGGCGCCGATCAATTCGTGCATCAATTGACCTACGTCGGTCTGATCTTCTTTGCGGTTGCCTTGCCGCGGGGGATTTGATGTAGCACCATGTTCACCGATGCAAGGCGGACGTTCACTTCATTCGGGAAGGCCTGCCTTCAGCAAGCCGTCGCGCAGGTGCTCGGCATCGGCTGGATATCTATAGTGCGGCATCTCTGTTCGCACGCTGAAACCGGGCTTGCGGCGGAGCACCTCTGCGGCTTTAGTGCGAGCTTCGTCGAGACGCCCAAGCTGCGCCAGGCAGGCTGCTTCGCGCGCCATCAGCCAAGGGGACATCTCGTGCCCGAGTTTCCGGTTTGCCGCCAAGGCTTCCTCATAACGCTTCGCGGCGTATAGACAGATGGCAAGGGTGCCCCATGCAAATTTCACATAGGGGTCGAGCCTGATGGCCCGGCGAGACAGTTCGATGCCCTCTTCGGCGCGGCCGGAGACGCCAAACACTGCGGCCAAATGAACAAGGCCAACGGAGTCGTTGGGATTGAGCACCAAACCGCGCTCGAGATGCGATGTTGCCAGATCGTACTCGTCTCGAAATCGGTAGACCTGCCCGAGGAAGGTGTGACATCGGCTTTCGTGCGGATCCAAACGGACCGCCGCCGTGGCAATGTCCAGTGCCCGTTGTTTGATGGCATCGGACGCCGCCGTAGTGATTTTCGACCAGAAGCGAAAGGGCCAGGTAGGCATGAGCCAGCGCGTATCGCGGATCGAGGACCACTGCCTGCTCGAACAATTCGCGAGCAAGACGGTTGTCGTCAGGATCATAGCCGCGCAAACGCTGGATACCGCGCAGCAGACAATCATAAGCCGGTAAGCTGTCGGTCCGCTTGTTTGCGGCCATCCTGATTTCGGCGTCCTCCAACCGGCCCGCCACAGTAGCGACGATGGTCTGCGTCAGCTCGTCCTGAACGTCGAAAAGCTCTTCGATGCCGCGGTCGAAACGCTCGCTCCACAGATGGTTGCCCGGAACGGCGTCGATCAGCTGCGCCGTGATGCGAATCCGGCTGCCCATTTTGCGGACGCTGCCCTCGAAGACGTAGCGCACGCCTAGGTCGCGCCCGACCCGGCGCACGTCCACGGCTTTGTCGCGATATTGAAACGACGAGTTTCGGGCAATGACGAACAGCGCCCGGGAGCGCGACAGTTCGGTGATGATATCCTCAGTGATGCCGTCGGAAAAATACTGCTGTTCAGGATCGCCGCTCATGTTGGTGAACGGCAGGACGGCAATGGAAGGTTTGTCGGGAAGGGACAACGAGGGACCGACGGCCGCAGATATCGCCCAATCCGCGACCCTAAACACACGCACAGGATTGGCGATGTTCTTCAGCTGTTGCTCTCTCATGTCTTCGAAAGCAAGCTCGAGTCGGCCACGGGTCTCATCGCGCACCTTTGCCGAGAGGCAGATCCCGCCCGGCTCCGCCAGCGCCTCCAGCCGCGCGGCAATGTTGACGCCGTCCCCATAGACGTCCGAACCCTCGCAGATGATGTCGCCAAGATTGATGCCGATGCGCAGAAAGATGCGTCGATCCTCATTCAAAAGCGTGTTGGCCTCGGCCATTTTCTCCTGCAGTTCCAGCGCCGCGCCAACTGCGTTGACCGCGCTGGCGAACTCCATCAGCACGCCGTCGCCCATGACTTTGACAATGCGCCCCTCATGGCTCCGCACTATCGGCTCCAGGACGGTCTTCCGCCGCTCCTTCAGCACCGCAAGCGTTCCCGCCTCGTCAGTTTCCATGAGGCGCGAGTAGCCGACGACGTCCGCGACGGCGATGGCGGCAAGGCGGCGTTTGGCGCGTTCATCGGCCATTTAGATAATGCCTTAGGGCCAGTTTCCGCCGATGGTATTTGTGCCATGCCACCATGTCCATTGGCGGCTACGGGCACCAGCATTTCGAACATTGCTCAGAGGCCGACATAGGTCTGCAATAACGCGACTAAGCCGCTCGAGCCGCTTCAGAGAATGGCAAAGACACCACCAAGCCGAAAATTGAAACTGACCAACTGCTCTACCCAGCTTCAACATCTTCATCGCCGGCTGGATCGACGAACGCCGCCGGCGAGTCTCCCGCCAGCAGCTTTTCCTTCGAAAGCGGGGTCGGAACAAGAACTGTTCCCAGCAACACGCGGCCTTTGTCAACCAAAGACAGCTGCATCGACGCCCGTGTTGCCGTAGCTCTTGGTCAGCGCCTACGGGAAGTAGGCGGGGAAGAACTTGGCAGTACATCCCGCACGCCGATCGGGCCGGCGACGCGCGCTGACGTCTAAAGCGCGCCGTATATTCGCTCCGCGACTTTCTCGTTTGAAAGATAGTCGACTATTGCATGTCGGCTCGGCGGCTGGTTCTGCACGGCGCCGTAATTCTCGATCGCCGGAGTTATCGCGAAATTCGATTCATCCAGGGCGTAGAGCGCCACGTAGTCGCGCTCGTCATATGCGTTGAACCAGCCCTGCACGCCCTGCGGATACTCGAGCGGGCGGAAGGAATTGCGGATCTGCATGATACCCAGCGGTGATCCTAGCGTGATCAATAGCGGCACGTTCGTGGCCGAGTTCTGCGCACGCAGCACATCGTACGCGACGACCGTTCCGAGCGAATGTGCGACGACTACGGTCGGCTCGGCGTTCAGCGACGCGCCGACGATGCCGTTAATTGCCTTCCGGCAGGCGTCCACCTTGAGATAGAGGTACACATCGCGCGTGAATTCCGCGAGGATAGGTCCGCTGAGGCCGGTGTGGCGGTCCAGCGCACGGAGCCCTGCCTGTACCCATTCCCAGTTGAGCGGCCCGCGTTCGGTCGTCCGGTTGCCGAACTCCTCGTCGACCAACTCATCCGGCACGGCCGCCTTTTTGATCATCTCGTCAACGAACTGTGACTGGAACGCGAGCAGGTCATCCGTCGTGCCGTCGCCTCGCGAAGTGATGTCAGTTACGAGCGGTAGCTTGGAAAGCGTGACGAACCGGTCGAGTTCGTCGCCATAATAGGGAAACTCGATCTGGAGGTCGCTGGCGAGCGTCAAGTTCTTCTTCTTTAGCGCGTCACTGAGACTTTTAACCCATCTGTCGCGGAGCGCGACCTGGTCGAGACCCTGTTGCTGGCGGCCATGGATGAGCACGAGGCGTTTGGCCGTCGCCATGGCCTCCGGGATCGAGAGCGCTGTTACCGCGCCCGCCGCGACTGCCATGAAGGTTCGCCGGGTGGTCATGACCTCTCCTATCTCGGTTCGGGGAGGCGGCCGCTGACGATCGGAGAAACGATCGATTTCGCCTCCCCCGACAGGGTCGTCCACAATGAAGGCATGAGGAACGGCTTCAACTCCGCAAGGCCATGTGGCGATGCGATGTCGTAGGGGCGCAAATATTCCCAGCCTTGGGTAAGCATGGGCCAGAACGGAAACGCCGTCGGGATGGCGCCTCCGACATCACGGCGCCGATCAAGCATTGCGAGGTCGAAGAAATCGAAACCCAGATCGTCTCGCATGAAGCTTGAAACGGAGCTCACGCTTTCGGGGAGACCGGCCTGGGCGTAGGCATATGCAGCATAGATGCCAAGTGTCGGATCAAGCGACTTCATCAGCCTGATTTGATCAGCTATCTGTGCCGCATTTTTGGCACGAGTCGATGCATCGCCCTCAATCCGGAAACCTCCAAGGGCCGAAGCGCTGGCTACGATAGCGTGAAGATTGTCGATCCGATCTTTGTTGTCGCCATATTCAAACCACCGAGAGCTGTTCGACGATGGAACGAAGGTCACGCTGTCTACCCCGACCTCTCCGTAGAAAACGTTGGTGATGAAGCCATCGATGACCGGAAAGACGGACAAGTTTCCGTCCGCGAACTGAACCAGGCAATCGCAGACGCGATAGTGGCCTGCGAAATCGACTCTGATATTCTGAATCGAGAATCCGATAATCAGCTTCTCAGACTGGACGCTTGGATGGGTGATGATGTCGACGACATCGATCCCGCTGACGGACAGGCCGGTCTGGGTCTCGAAACTCGACGGGAACGCCGAACTCGATATCTGCGTCTTCAGCGTATCGAAATCGCGATAGGCACCGCTGTTCTTGATCGCGTTCGAAAGTGAGGACGACAACGGCGAGCTGTCGCTGATGTTGATGCCGGCCTCGTTGAGCGCCACGTTGGCGACAGACTGGAACGACACCGGAATGCTGGTGGACGGAGCGGGTGGCGTCCGGGTCGGTTCAAGCACTCGGGAAAGATGGATGTCGGCGAACGCGTTGATGTCAGGGATTTGGCTCTTCGTCAGGCCAATTACTTCCTGCACCCGCCGGTTCGTCTCCGCCTTGAGATATTCTTTCAAGCTGCTGTTCTTCACGACGACATCGCCATTATCAAGCGTCGTGGTCATTTTGTCCCACGGAGCGCGGAAGGCGTCCATCAGCGTCTCCGTGAAAATGCCGCCCCTCTGAGCGATCCGATCCACGAGAGCCGCCTCATACGAAGGCGCAGCGAACGTGCATGCCTTCAATGTGTCGACCTGACCCTGATCCAGAAAATCGGCGGTGTTCGGGAATATCGGGCCGCCCTTCACGCGCGACAGTTGCGCGTTGGTCGGAAGCGACCGACACGCGTCGGAGACGATGACGACAGTCGGGATGCCGCAGGTCTGCGCCAGCGTCTGGCTTTCGAAGAAGTTCACCGCGCGGTTCGGATTGATCGGCGCGCCTGTCAGCATCCACCATTCGGTGAAGCCCGTGGCGAAGCCATGCCCGGCAAAGTAGATGACGAGAACGTGGAAGGTGCCAGGTGTCACAAACTTGCTGGTGGCATCGAAGACATCGTCTACCGAAACCGCGCCGCCATTCGCGTCGGTCAGCTTCTCGACCTTGAAACCTTCGCCCCCGAGCCACGCAGCAACTTTGTCAGCATCCTTCGATGCGGAAAGCGTGGCAAGGCCGTCGATCCTGTCGACCCCGATGACAATTGCGCCTCGAACGCTCCCGCTTGCAGGCTGTGCCGCCGCCTTGGGAAGGTAGCTTGCGCCCAAGGCAGCGCCACCGAGAATGATCACGTCGCGTCGGTTCATTTGAATGACCCGGTAGGACAGGAGGCGACGCTACCTTAACGCAAGGGAAAGTTCCAGCACCTTGGATTGCCGGACCTCGGCGATTACCGCCTCAACACCGCGTTTAGTGCCAACGAGCCGCGAATGTTCGTCGAACAGCGCCATCGGCGACGTCTGATGCAGTGCATGGCGGGCATGCGGGCATGCGGGCGGCGGCGAATGCCGTGCAAAGCGCCGCTTCACCTGGGCGACTAGTCGTCGGGATCGGCCGAATTGCCGAGGGAAATCCAAGAATGTCGCGCTTGGGTACTCACGCCGATGCCGAGCACAGTGCGGTTGGCGTAGGCGAAATAGGCGACGACCTGATGATCTCAAGGATCCGGCCCTCGTCGAAGCCAGTTGCTGGAATGGCGCATCACCTGCTCGCTGTGCCGACGATCATTCGGCGACAGTGACAAAATACAAAGTGCCCTCCCCCTTTCCGCCATTACCTTGAGGCTGTTTTGGGCGGCGAAGAACTGCTCGACGCTGAGGCAGAACGCGGCATTCGACCCTGGGCTCTCCAACCGATATCTCTCGCATGCTTTTAATGCGTCGGATCCCGAAACCTACCTTCCGATAGGCGTCTCGGACACTTCGGGGTTCTGGGCATCATCCTTCCAGAACTCGACGACATCATCGCAGCCGAGCAGATCGATCTGCCCTCCCCAGCAAGGCTCATTCTTCCGCTTCATTTACGGCCGGATTTGTTGGCCGGCGTTGCCATAGTCGTGCGCAGCGGACCGGCGATGCTTGAGATGTTGCACGACCATACGTTCGGTGAAAATAGAACCCGGTTCGGCCATCACGATGATCGCCAGTAGCCATAGGTCCCGAACACCAGTGCAGTGTGCATTTATTTTGAGAAATACCAGCCCCAAATTCTCATAACTTACCGCCAAATATGACCGAAACGGCCGCATTACAGTTAAGTGCCAAGCAACAACGTCGGACGTTTGCGAGCGCGACGCACGAGGTATCTGCATGCGACTGAACCTCCATCGCAGCTTCCTTCAGGCTGGCCGGTCGCCCCAACGGGGGGCATTCGTGGGTGGGAATCTGAGCGCACGACTTGTGTCGGCAAAAGGTGTAGGATCGCAGTCGGGACTTTCTTCGAAACAATTGTCGTGAGATCCTCAGGATGCACGATCGTCATGAGGAGAGGGCAGGTCGGAGACCGGCGCGCGAAGCCATGGCGCTCAGCGGCGAGCGCAGGCAGCTGACCGTTCTCTTCTGTGATCTGGTAGGTTTTACAAACCTTTCGGAAAACCTCGATCCGGAAGATCTCAACGAGGTGATCAATGCCTATGAGCAGACCTGTAGGCAGTCGATCGAGCAGTTCGGCGGCTATTTCGACAATCTTCATGGAGACTGCGCGGTAGGCTTCTTCGGGTATCCCACATCGGGAGGCGACGAAGCCGAGAGAAGCATCGATGCAGCCTTTGCGATCCGCTCGGGAGTTGGGCGGCTCATGCTGCCGGGGGCGCCGCCTCTTGAGGTCCATGCCGGCATCGCGACAGGGACGATTGTCATCCATGTTGCCCATGGCGTCCCCAAGTTTGTGGGTGAGCCTCTGACGCTGGCGGCGCGGCTGCAGTCTCTAGCAGTGTCCGGCGAAGTGCTTGTCTCGGGGTCAACGCATGCATTGGCGAGGCTGGCTTTCAAGTTTCGGAACCGCGGGGTCCAACGGCTAAAGGGCTTTTCGCAAGGAGTTGCCGTCTGGCAAGTCCGTCCGCCTTCAGGGGACAGCCGCCACCATGCCGTCAACAGGCCAAGGACGCCCTTTGTTGGGCGGCTAACGGAGTTGCGGTCCCTCGCCGAGGCCTGGCAACGCTGTCAGTCGGGTCACGGCGAGTCTGTTCTCGTCGTCGGGGAACCCGGGATTGGCAAGTCCAGGCTCGTCAAGGAGTTCGTCGGCAACCTTGCACCCGACATTTTCCACGTCAGTGTCGCTTGCGACGCGCAGAGGTCCAAGACGGTGCTGTTTCCGTTCGTGCAGCACCTTCACGAGGCTGCCGGAATGCGACTTCTCGATGCTCGCGAGAAGAAGCTAGAGAAGATCAAGCGTCTCCCGCAGTTCTCCGATTTGCATACTCCAGCATGGTTGATCAGGCTACTCGGAATCGAGGAGCCGGAAAAAAGTATCGATCCGGAACAGCTTCGCAGGCAAACGATCGAGGGGCTGATCGAATATTTCACTGAGCTCGCGGACCGGCAGCCTCTACTGTTGCACGTGGAGGATGCACACTGGATAGATCCGACGTCGGCCGAACTTCTGTGGGGCCTTAGGAACCGACTGCAAGCCACCAGCGCATTGATGATCGTGACCACCCGGACTACAGGCCATCTCGCCAGGTTGGGTGGGGAATCCCATACCTTGACGCTTAGCCGCTTGGGCGAAGCGGAAACGCTAACCATAATATCCCGACTGGCAGCCAAGGCCTCGTTGCCCTCCGGTGTGGCCGGCGAAATAGCGAGGCGAACCGAAGGCGTTCCACTGTTCGTTGAAGAACTGACATTTGCTGTCTGCGGCCGAGTCAATGGGGCGAAGAGCTCCGAAATGGGAGCCCTCTTCGAAGGGACTCTACCATCAAGCGTGAAGGAATCTGTTCTGATCAGGTTGGACCAGATCGCCGCCGCCAAGAGGGTGGCCCAGATCGCTTCGGTGATCGGGTGCGAGTTCGACCTTGAAGTCCTCGAGGATCTTGCGGGCGAAAGAAAGTCCGTTCTTCGGCGCGGACTCGAGGACCTGGCTAGGTCCGGGTTTGTGTCCCCACTTGGGAAAGGCGACCGTTTCGTCTTTCATCACGCCATCGTTCGCGATGGCGCATACGGCAGTTTGCTCAGAAGCGATAAACGTCAGCTGCACCAGAGACTTGCGGAACTCTTGGCACAGCAAGCTCCCACAGATCCAGGCTACGCCCCGGAGATCATCGCCCATCACTTCACTGAAGCCGGTATATTAGACAAGGCGGTGGACTTTCACCTCGAAGCTGCGGCGAAACTGCTCGAGCGGGCCTCCAACAGGGAAGTTCTCGCACACACTTCGGAAGGACTCCAGCTCCTTGCAAGGTTGCCCCGGGACGGCACGCGGCGCTATCGAGAACTTTCCCTACAGCTGATGCGGGGGGCTGCCTTCTGGGTGATCGAGGGATTCTCGTCGGCCGAGGTTGAGAGCACCTTCCTCCGCGCCCGCGAACTGGCGGAAGACTGCGGCAAGCTCGACCAACGGTTCATTGCCCTTCGTGGCCTATTCGGCTGCTACTACGGCCGCGGACAGCTTCTGCGCGCAGCCAGACTGGCGGAAGACGTGCGCGCAGTCGCCGACATGACAGGGCAACCCAGCGATCAGTGCGTGGCAAATCTGCTCGCCGGGCAGATCGCGCTTTGGCGTGGCCGATTGATTGACGCCCGCACGTTTCTGGAGTTGGCGTTGTCCCAATACCATGAGTCCGAGCAGCGACAGAAGCTGCTGTCGACACAGATCGATCCGGCGGTAAACGCCAGGATTCACTCGTGCTGGGTGCTATGGAAGATGGGCCTGCCGGATACCGCCCTGCGATTGGGCGATGAGGCTTTGTCCTTGGCGAGGCGAATCGGGCAGCCATTTGGACTCTCCATGGCCCTGCTTCTGGTGGCCATCATGAAATCGTGGAGAGGCGATCGGGAGCAGTCCCGGATGCTTGGCCGGGAGCTCCGCAAAGTGACCGCCGACTATGGGATCTCATATCTGGCCGCCTCCGCCAAGGTGCTCGAGGGTGAGGACCTCATTGCTTCGGGTCATCCCGAACAGGGCATCGCATTGGTCATATCCGGCCTCTCTCACTTCGAGCAGCAAAGCGGTGGACTGGGCTGGCCCTGGGCAATGACCCTCGTCGCAACCGGCCTTCGAGCGCTGGGTCGGCCCCAGGAGGGAATTCGGGCGATCGACAAGGCTCTCCTCGGCCTTAGGAGAAACGATGAGCGTCACTGGGAGGCGGAACTCCACAGACTCAAGGGCGAACTCCTGTTTGAGACTGGCGCGGAGAGCCGATCGGCGATGAAGGAGATCCGCCGCGCCCTCATGATTGCACGCCACCAGCACGCGACTGCGCTGGAGCTGCGAGCTTCGATAAGCGTCGCCAAATACTCCCATCGCGAAGCAGACAGGCAGCGGGCATTATTTGCCGTCCGGTCAACTCGCGCCAGGTTCACCGAGGGTGAAGGTACTGCGGACATTAGCACCGCTGACGCACTGCTGGATGGAACGCTGGCGCTATAAGGAGCTGCGGCCGTGATATTCGAGGAACGGACGCTCGGGAATGTCACGTTTAGAAATCGGATCCTTCGCTCCTCTGTGGGGGGCAGGATGTGTGCCTATGACGGCACTGTGACGGACGTCTGGCGCAATTTTGAACTGAAGTTCGCGCGCGGCGGCGTCGGCGGAATTATTTCGACGACGTTCAGCACGAATCCCCGAAGGCAATCGCCCCTGGAATATCCGACCATCAGCGACAAAAAATATGTGCGTCCGCTCAAGGTAGCCATCGATGCGATAAAAGGCGAGGGGTGCCGATACATCGTCCAGATCGGCGATCCAGGGGCTGCCACCCAGTTGAGTCTCTTTCCCGAACGTGAGGACGAGCTCTCTTCCTCGAACGGTTTCGAGCCCTTGTATGGATACGGCAGTTTCCGGCGAGAAATGTCGGCGCAGCAAATATCGAAAGCGATCTTCGATTTCGAGATTGCTGCCGCGAGAGTTCAGGACGCCGGTGCAGATGGCGTGGAGATCACGGCGGAAAAGGGCTATCTGATACACCAGTTCCTCAATCCGGGCATGAACCGCAGAAAGGATGATTGGGGCGGGTCACCCGAGCGACGTTTCAGGTTGCTCGAGGAGATCGTGAAAGCTGTGAGGTCCCGAGTCGGCCGCGAGTACCTCGTGGGCGTCCGCATTGCGGCAGCCGATTTCAACTATCTGCCCTATTTGAATTTCGCCTTTCGCGTGCCTTGGGTGTGGCCGCTCCGGCATCACTTCCTCGGCAATTCCGTTGAGACGACTATGCGCTATGGGCTGCGGCTGAAGGAACTCGGCGTCGACTACCTCCATGTTGTGAATGGGTACGGTTTCCCGAATCCCAAGGGCAATCCCGGTTCCTTTCCTCTTGAAGAGGTTAAGCTCTTCTGTAACGCAACTAGACACCTCAGTTGGAAGGCTGCCATTAGGGCCGCGCTGCTGAATCTGGTACCGAACTGGATCGCCCGTCCGATCTTCGGTTTGGGTTGGAGCTACAAAGAGGGAATTAGCCTTAATGACGCTCTGCAGTTCCGTGCAGGCACCGGTCTGCCTGTCATAACCAATGGCGGATACCAGATGCGCCCGGGCATGGAGGCCGCGTTGCAGCGAGGATGCGACTTCGTATCAATGGCACGCGCCCTCATAGCGACGCCCGATCTCGTGGACCGCTTCAAGCAAGGATTGGATAAACCCGAAGCACCATGCACTTTCTGCAACCGCTGCTGCGCCCGCACGGCGACCAGTCCGCTAGGCTGTTACGAATTGGCGAGGTTCAAAGGGAGCGAAGAAGACATGTATCGGCAGATAATGGAATTGAACACACCTAGATGAGGTAACGGGCCTCTCGCGCCGGCGACCGAGAGGTTTTGGTCGCGGCGGTCGTCCCTCACAATGATGGTGTGAACGGCGTCATGGCCGAAGCCAGCGCCAAACATCATGGATCAGCAGCTCTCGCTCTTCAACGCCCATATATGGACCCCGCCCGATTGCAACAAGTCGGCTGGATCAGGATCGTTGGTCACAACTGCTGACGTATATCCGGCTTCCTGATGCGGCTGGACAACGTCTTCGCCGCGAGCCCCGATGGATTTTCGCGCGCTTCCACCTCATCGGCCCCTAGACATTGGCCGAAGCCAAGCCGGTCCACACACCAGGTTCGGGAAGCGACGGAATGACGATTTCACCATCTCCTACCATTTTGCTGCAATTGCCGGGGTGAGACCTCCTTCTGTTGTTCCTTCGTTTGCCGCTTCGCCTCAAGCTGCTTTCACCGACTGTGCGGGCTCGTAGAATGTGCCGCCCGAGAGCATGGCCCACACAATCGTCGCATTCTTGTTGGCGAGCGCGACAGCCGCGACATTGGGATGCCGCCTTTGCCGCAGCTGACCGAGCCAGAGGCTTCGGGGATCCTGCTTGCCGGCTGCTTTACCGAGCGCAGCGCGAGCACCATGGATCATCAATGTGCGCAGATAGCGATCGCCGCGTTTGCTGATACCGAATAGGTGGGCTCGCCCTCCACTGGATCGTTGTTTCGGCACCAGGCCGAGCCAGGCCGCGAACTGACGGCCGTTCTTGAAGCAGGTTCTATTGCCTACGGAAGCGATCAAGGCGGTTGCCGTTACGGGGCCGATGCCTTCGATCTTTCCAAGCCGCTGGCACTGCTCGCTGGCGCGGAAGATCTCTCGTATCCGCCGATCATAGGTTGCAATGCGATCATCGAGTCGGCCATTTCCGCCCGCAACTCCCTCATGAGCGAACGGACCATGTCGCTGAGGCCGTCATCGTCGTTCCCGACGATGACGGCAAGGCTGCGTCGCGACGAATGCGATGAACGGCCTGGATTGCCAGCTGATCAGTCGACTTCGGCGGCACAAAGCGCATTGATGGCCGGCCGACCGCCTCGCAGATGGCTTCCGCATCGTTCCGGTCGTTCTTGTTCGACTTGACGTATGGTGTCACGAACTGAGGGCTGATCAGCCGAACCTCATGGCCGAGATCGGAAAGCACCCTTGCCCAATAATGCGCTCCGTTCGAGGCTTCCATGCCGACCAGACATCGCGGCAGATTGGCGAAGAAGCGGGCTACCGCGTCGCGACGCAGCGTCTTTCGCACGACGACTTTTCCGTGGCTGTCGACGCCGTGAACCTCGAAGACATACTTCGCAAGATCCAGACCTATTCGAACGACCTGCATGACATCCTCCTTCGTTGCAGTTGGCGTTCGAGATTTCACCGCGCCTAAAGGGCGGGGTCCATACCATTGGCCCTTTTGGACAAGCGCATTTTTCGACGGCTGATCACGCGGGAACGGTGCGGTCACATGTTCGGCCTTTCAGCGCGGTCATTTAACCGCTGGCCTCGATGAAGTCCGCGATGCGAGTGGCTGATCATTACGGCGCGCTGTGATGCGCATCGGGCGTTTCGGCCTCTCTCGCCTCGGGATTTCGTCCCATGGAATCATCGTCTGTTTCGTGCACCTCGCCTCTGCCGGCTACCGCGCCGGTCAGCTCGTCCGGGTCGTTTTCGGCTCAAGCGCTTGCCACGCTGCTCGCCTCCGTCAGACCCCGATATGTCCCGCCCTTGTTCAGCAGCACCCAGATAATCCGCGCCATCTTGTTGGCGAGCGCGACAGCGACGACCTTGAGCGGCCGTCGCGCCAGAAGCGCAGCAAGCCATTTCGGCGCCTTGTCGTTGCCCCGCGCGTATCGCAGGACGGTCGTCGCGCCGAGCACCAGCAGGGAACGAAGCTCCGGGTTGCCCATCTTCGATAATACCTCCCAGCCGCTCCTTGCCCCCGCTCGAATGAGATTTCGGCGCTAGTCCGAGCCAGGCCGCAAAGTGCCGCCCGGACTTGAACCGCCGGGATTCGAAACAAGCGCCTTGATGGTTGCAGCCGTGATGGCGCCAACACCCGGTATCGTAGCGAGTCGTCGCATATCCTAGTCTCGTTTCGCCTCGGCAATGATTTCCCGCTCGATCTTGTCGGCGAGGGCCGACAGGGCCAAGCGAGCCGCCTTCGGCAGGCGGGCGTCGGTCTCGTCGCGCACGGTCTCGATCAGGCCAGCAATCTTCGCCGTGCCTATACCGGCGACAATGCCCAATTCCGACAGATGCGCACGAAGAGCATTGATTGCCTGTGTTTGCTGGCGGACCAGAAGCCCACGCGTCTTCAACACCATCGCGGCAGCCTGCTGTTCGGCCGATTTGATCTGAGCGAAGCGCATGGTCTTGCGGGTCACCGCCTCGCTGATCGCCTCAGCGTCGGCCGCATCTGTCTTGCCGCGTTTCACAAACGGTTTGACATAGGCCGGCGGGATCAACCGCACTTCATGACCAAGTGCCGCGATCTCGCGCGCCCAGTAATGCGCACCCCCGCAGGCCTCGATGCCACCAGACACGTTGGCTGCTTTTCGAAGAACCGCAACACCTCGGCACGGCGGAGCTTCCGGCTGACGATTGGAGTCCCTTCGACGTCAGCGCCGTGAATCTGAAAAACTTGCTTGGCCAAATCCAGCCCGATAGTGGTAATATGCTTCCCGAAACGGCTCCTATTTTGTGGCGTTGAATAAACGACCACGTTTTAGCACTCTGATGCTGCGGTAGCGGGCCGTTCCACCTCATCGTTACGACGAGCGATGCTTCCTGCCGGCCCGCATCTGCGACGCCGCGACCGGACGTCCGGTCGCCATGATCCTGCGTCCTGGCAAGACCCCGACGGGCAGCCATCTGCGCCGGCTTGTCCGGCGCATCCGCGCCGCCGGCGGCCTGTCGGACCTTCGATCACTTCAAGCCGACGGCCATAGCATCCACTCGGGACGTCCAACTGGGCGTCCATTTTGTCGTCTCTTGCCATGCATAAGAGCCCGTCCACATCGGAGGGACCTTCGCATGTCAGGTCAGGTCGAGCAGGTCGGAAATCGAGCGGGCCAAATGCGCGCTTACGCCCTTTTTGAGCAACACAGTGCGCTTCTCGAATCCCGTCGGCTGCGCGAGCCCTTGCTGAGCGAGAGCATTGAAGCTCGCAATCCGCCGCAATCGATGGTATGGAAGTACTGCGCTCTATACTTGCGGCGCAAGCGATAGTAACTCTGGCCCTGCGCGTTGAGTACAAGAAGGCTTGGATATTTCGATCTGGAGGTTCTGTGTGATGCGGCAGAGTTGCCCGTTTTAGTTGTGGCGCGCCTGACCTAACCATACGCAGAATTGGTCCTCTGGAGAGCTGGTAGACCATGGTACAAACTGCCGACCTTGCTGCGGTCCCGACGGCCGCTCAGTCTCCCAGCACAGCCTGGAGGGAGGTAGTTGGGGCATCCGAGGACACGTTGTTCGAGGGCTTCGCACGCGAGATCATGGCTTCGCAAAGAGAAGTGGCCGCGAAGACGCGTGGACCGCTCCGCCGTGGTTTTCATGCCAAGCTCCACGCAGGGTTTGTGGCCGAGTTTCAGGTCCTGACTGATCTACCAGACCATGCGCGTTTCGGAGTGTTCGGCGAGCCCCGGGTGTTCCCGGCATTGGTGCGGTTTTCCAACGGCGAGCCCGCTCCTCGGCCGGACAAACACCCTGAGCCGCGAGGCGTCGCCATCAAGCTGATTGGAGTCCACGGACCGAAATTGTTGCCGGGTCAGGAGGATGCAATTACTCAGGATTTTCTTGCCACGAGCCATTCGGTCACATCGACCGTTCGAAACGTCGAGCAGTTTATGGCTTTCATCCGAGCTTCACGCAACCGCTTGACCATGCTCTTCACGCTCGCTCGCGCGGTGGGCGCTCGCGAAGCCTTCCGCATCCTAAGGGCCCTTATCAGTACGGTTCTTCTCAGTCGGGTACGTAGCATGGCCAGAGAGCAGTTCTCCAGCACTGCGCCGATCAAGCTTGGTCCCTACGCCGTCAAATTCACGGTATGCCCCGCGGAGGGAACTGAGCCGACGGAAAGACGTCCCCTAACGCCCAACTTCCTTCGAGATGAACTGGCTGAGAGACTTCGCAGGGCGGACCTTATGCTGGACTTCCTAGTCCAGTTCTATGTGGACGATACCCGCACCCCGATCGAAGACACCTCTGTCGCGTGGGACGCGCCGTTTGTGAAAGTTGCGAAACTGCGCATCCCTAATTGCGATCTGGATCATCCGCTTACCCGTGCAATAAGCGAGGAGGTGGATCGCCTGTCGTTTTCCCCATGGCATGCGACAGAAGATCATCGACCCTTGGGCAACATAATGCGGGCCAGGCGAGTTGCATACCAGGCCAGTTCAGCACTTCGGCATCACAGTCCCGAACCGACTGACCTCCGTCACATCGAACTTCAATCTACCTGAACATCTAATCAACGACCTAGTCTTACTGTGTCATAAGTTTCGTTAACGATTGATTGCGAGAC
>NZ_AHAM01000158.1 GCF_000236565.1 Mesorhizobium alhagi CCNWXJ12-2
AGGAAGCTTGTTGCCTGGCCGCAGGACGACAATGTCGTCGAGAACGACGTCGGCGGTCGCAACCTCGACCTCCTTGCCGTCGCGGAAGACGTTGGCCTTGGGCGGCGCAAGATTGAGCAGCGCCCGGATGGCGGCGGACGCGCCAGCCCGTGCGCGCATCTCCAGCCAATGGCCGAGCAGGATGAAGACGAGCAGCACGCTCGCGGCTTCATAGAACTGATCGCCTTCGAAAAAGAATGTCGCGCCGACACTGAAGAGGTAGCCGGTGCCAACGCTCAACACCACCAGCACCGCCATGTTGAGCACCCCGTTTCGCAGGGCGCGCCAGGCGGCAACCAGGAACGGCCAGACCGGATAAAGGATCGCGGCGCTGGCGAGGAAAAACATCGCAAGCTCTTCGCTGAGCCCGAAAGGCGGGAGGAGCCATGGCTCCCCCATGCCCATTGGTTCCATGGCAAAGATCGGCAGCGTGAAGACCAGGCTGACGAGGAAACGGTTGCGCATGTCGCTGACCATGTCCTGCATGTCCATGCCGCCGCCGTGACCCATTTCGTGGGCCATTGCGTCGTGCGGCGCCTTGGCTGCGGCGGTTCCCTCCCGCTTGCTTGGTGCCGCGTCGACTGCGGCGGCGTGCTCCGCGTGTCCATGCATGTGCTCCGAGGGCGCGCGCGGATGCCCGGGCGGAACGGTTGTGCTGCCCGGCACGCAGAGGTGCCGTGGCACGGTCTCGCCCCCGCAATGAAAGCCGCAGGCTTCGATCTCGCGGGCCAATGTCTCAGGATTCGTCAGCGCCTCGTCGAATTCGATGGAGGCGCTCGTCGAGCCGGCGTTCATGGCAACGCCGGCTACACCCGGCAGGGCGGCGAGACGCTTTTCGACCGCCGCGAAGTCCAGCATGCCAATAAGGTCACGTACTTCCAGCGTCGTCTTTATCACAGTCGATCTCCTGCTCTTGCCAGCTGCGAATGCACTGCGCGGTTTGGCTGAGCGGGCCGCGGACAAACACCGCGGCCCGCAAATGTCCTAGGCTCGATAGGCGAAGGTCGACATCATGCCCGTCGCCATGTGGTAGAGATGGTGGCAGTGGAACGCCCATTGACCGTGGTTTCCGGCATCGACGGCGATCGTCACCGAGCGATTGGGAGGCAGCAGTACCGTATCCCTCACCGCTCCCGCAAAGCGCTGCCCGTCGATCGCGACGACCTGGAAATGATGGCCGTGCAGGTGCATCGGATGCGCCATCATGCTGGTGTTGCGCAGCGTCACTTCCACGCGGTCGCCTTGATCTACGACGAGCGGCGGGTTCGTCTGCAGGCCCCAGCGGTAGGCGGCCATGTCGCCGGTGAGCGCCATGTCGAACGCCTTGTCGGCCGGGCGCGATGTAAGTGGCGTAGCGGCCCGCAGTTGCGCCTCGAGCGCCAGGTCCAGGACCGGGGCGTTATCAGCTCCCACAGACGCGACTTTGGCCACCGCCGCCCCAGCCGGACGCAGGATGACGCCGGTCCGTTCCTTGCTCCCCTCGCGCAGCGCCAGGATCGGAAATGAGCGCGATTCGCGCGGCAACTGCACGCGGACATCGATGCGTTGTCCCATCGTCATCGGAAACCGTCGGCCTTTGACCGGCTCGATGTCTTGGCCATCGACCGCGATCAGTTCGCCTTCGAGTTCGCCGAAATCGATCGTGAACGCGGTCGCGGTCGCGCCGTTGATGATGCGCACCCGTGCGCGGCCACCGGTTTCCATCAAGACGACTTCGGGATCGTCCAGCGTGCGGTCATTGGCCAGATAGGCGTCATACTCGATGTCGTTGAGATCCATGGCCATGCCTCCGTGGTTCATTCCAGCCATCGCGCCGGCGGTCGCCTCTGACATGTCCATGCCGCCATGCTGCATCGGCGCAGCACCTCCTCCTGTCAGTCGTGCCAGCAGTTCCTCCGGCGACGAGAACGAGAAGTCGTGCAGGAGAATGACGACTTCCTGCTCATCCCGCCCATCATCTTCGGGGTCGGCAACAATCAAAGGTGCGGCAAGGAGGGCCTGTTCTTGCAGTGTGTGCGCATGCATCCAATGCGTGCCCGGCTTGCCGACCGGAAAATCGTAAGTGCGATCGGCCCCGGCGGCGATGAGCGGCAGGGGCGCGTCCGGCACGCCGTCGCTCGGCCAGGGCGGCGTCAGCCCATGCCAGTGGATGATGGTCGACTCGGCGGTCTCGTTCTGGAGTCGGACATTGAAGGCATCGCCAGCCCGCAAGCGAAGGCCCGTCGCTCCGTCGGTCCGCTGCAGGCCGAAGACGCTGGCAGCCTTGCCGTTCACATCGATCGTGCGGCGGACGATGCCAAGCCGTATTTGACTACCTGACTGACTGGCGAAGGCCGCCGTGATCAAGGACGGTGGCGTCGCAAGCACCACAGCGCCGGTAAATGTAGTTTTGAGGAAATCTCGGCGTTTCATTATCGCCTCCTTCGGCTTTGAGTTCGAAATCTCGGAATTGAGCGGGTTCATTTAGGACAAAAGGCTCCAATCCGCCTGACCGAGGCGTCCAGACCAGGGTGCAAGCGGAGAGGGCGTTCATGGCGTGCGGGGGCCGTCGGCGGCGCCGGGCAGCCTGTTCAAATGCGGGAAGAAGGCAGGCACGCTGGCTGCATAGCGGTGGTATGCCTCGCCGAACTCTTTCCGCGCTTCACGCTCCTCGGTGAAGGAAAGCCGCGCGTACATCGCAACCAGCACGGGGAACATCGCCAGCGTCAGCAGTGTCGGCCACTGGACGAGGAAACCCGCCATGACGAGGACAAAACCGACATATTGCGGATGGCGAACATACGCATACGGGCCTCCCGTCGCGAGGCGCCCCTGCTGCTGCGCCTCATAGAGCACGCGCCAGGCGGCCGATATCAACACGAATCCGCCGCCGATCAGGATGAAGCTGACAATGTGGAACGGGCCGAAATGCGGGTTCAGCCGCCAGCCAAACATCATCTCCAGGAGATGGCCAGCATCGTGCGAGAACCAGTCGATGCCCGGGAACCGCGATTGAAGCCAACCTGAGAGCAAATAGATCGTTAGCGGAAAACCATACATCTCTGCGAAAAGCGCCACTAGGAAGGCGCTGAACGCACCGAATGATCGCCAGTCGCGGCCCGTCCGCGGCTTGAAAAAGCTGAAGGCGAAAAGGATAAAAACCGCCGAATTGACGATGACCAGGCCCCAGAGGCCATAGGCGGAGGATTGCTCGACCATGGTCATGCTCCTTTTCCGCGTTTCGAACTATTCTGCGCGCCCGGCTCAATTTCCTTTTGCTGGGTATGCCTCCCGTGACCGCCATGCCCCTGATGGCCGCTGTGCATGAACATGTGAAGCAGAGGACAGGCGGCCAGCAGCAGGAAGGGAAGGACACCGAGGGCGTGCGCCCGGTGTTCGGAGAGAAGGAAAAAGGCGGCGATCAGCAGGAAGCCAATCGTGACGAGCCCCATTTGCGAAGTCCAAAACCCGCTCGGCCTTGGCTCGAACTCGGGTTCCGGCTCCTGCCCGGCCGGGTGACCGGCTGGATGTTGTGCCTGCGGATTCATGGGTTGGGCTCCTTCCACTGGTGTCTTGAGGAGAGTTTTGTGATGTCCTGCTTCTGCAAAGGGGCCACCTCTACCGCCGCCCGGTGGCGGCGACATTGTAGATCGAGGCGTAGACGACACCCGCGACGAGGCCGGCGATTCCAAGACCGACAATGCCGTAGAGAGCACGTCCTGGGCTGATCGGCGCGGTAGATTTAACCGTGCCGAGGTCGAGCCCGTGGGTGAAAGCGCCGAAGAAGTCGAGTGTTGCGTCCGGCCAGAGCGCGAAAGTCAGAGCACACAGCATGCTCAGAAGAGCGAGCGTTGCGCCCAGCGCGATGCCGGCAGACAGAGTGCTAAGTCTGTTCATTGGGCCTCTCCATCTATTTGGCGTGCTGCTTGAGCCATTCCTGCATTTTGGCGATTTCGGATTCCTGGGCGGTGATGATCTCATTGGCCCAAGCCTTGACCTCATCATCCTTGCCGAATTGCAGGACGCCCCGGGCCATGTCGATCGCGCCCTGATGGTGCGGGATCATCGCCTGGACGAAGGCGACATCGGGATCGCTTGCCTGGACGCCCTGCATCATCGGGCCGTCCATTTTCTTCATGGCCTCCATGTATGCCTTTGTGGCATCGGACATGTTGGCGGTGTCCATCGGCATGCCCTGCATCATGCCGCCTTGCATCATGCCGCCCTGCATCATGCCGCCCTGCATCATCGGCATCATCTTCTGCATCATGGGCATCATTGTCTGCATCATCGACATCATCGCCGTGCATTGTTCCGGCATGCTGGGCGGGTTCGATTCCGGGGCCGGCGCCGCCAGTGGAGCTTGGGGCGCGTCGGCGTCTGGGTGGTGCTCATCCGTCTGAGCGAATGCCGCGCCGGACGCGACTACGAATGCGGCAAGAGTCATCGATCGGAGGTAAGCTTTCATGGCTGTTTCCTTGTCGTTGAAGTGACCGGACGGGCGAACTCTGGGTGCGAAGGGCAGCCAGGATCTCCGGTACAGTTGGATTTCGGGATTGCTCGCGAGACAGCGGGTCGATGAGCGCTGCAGGTGAACAGCCTCAGGTACCTGCGGGGGCGCGGGATCGCGGTGTCAGGCGAAGAAACGGGGAGGTTGCAGGAGAGCCTCGGGATTGATGCCTGTTCCCAGGAACTGGGCCTCCATGCCGTAAGCGGCGATTGAGGCTCGATCGAGAGTCTCGCACCCACTTGTCAAGGGAACGGCGGCTCCGCAACAACCTGATGCGGTCGAGGACATGCAATTCGTTCTGCAATCCTGCCGGCAATCGTTGTGGTGGCTGTCCTGGGCTGTTGCCGCAGTGTGGCTTGTCACTGGGTCTGAACCGTTGGCGGGGAGAGCCGTGCTGTCACCGGCAACACCGTATTCGACAGCGGTATCCCAAGCTTCTCCGTCAAGACTCGGTGCACTGCTCACCATCGCGCTGCCCGCGATCAAGATGATCGCGGCGAGCAGGACGCGGAAGTGGATCAGCGTGAGTTTCATCATTGTAGTCTATAGCCAATCACGATCACCGCCTTGACGCAAATCAAAGTCAGGACATGCTAAGCGCCGTAAGTGGCTAGCCATCACTAGACTCTGATGGGACGTCTCGCTTGTCGGTTTGAAGTCGTGGAAGCCTCCAAAAATGGATCACGAGTTTCATGTGCCCGGATGGCACGCAGTCTCGACAGCAATCTGGTCGATGCTGCAAGCTGCCACCGCCCTTCCTGGGGGAATGCGGTCAACAGCCGGCAAGGACGAGATATGAACGTCAAGGATCCCGCTCTGGCGGAAGCCAACCGTTCGGCGACGGAGCGGCTCAACCGGAATTGCTTCTGCATAACGCTCGACCGCGCAGCGCTGCGGTCGGCGCTGGATCACGAGGCTGGCGATACGGGCTTCTATGACGCTTTCGACAACTCCCGGCCGCACCTGTTCTCCAATGTCCCAGTGTTCCTCTCTAAATCCGTCATCGAAGAGATGCGCGGGATCGTCGATGCCATCGAGGCGGCGACGAAATTGCCGGCTTACCGCGACGCAGTCCTCTCCTGGGCTCCCGAAATCGCGCAGCAGGATTTCGGCCCGGCCGGCGCGCTGATGGGTTACGATTTTCACCTCGGTGAGGACGGCCCCAAGCTGATCGAAGTGAACACCAACGCAGGCGGTGCATTCCTCAACGCGCTCCTGGCCAAAGCCCAGGCGGCTTGCTGTGCGGAAGTCGAGCAGGGGCTTATCGGTACCAGACGCGACGATTTCGAAATCCGCGTTGTCGCGATGTTCGGGGATGAATGGCGGCGCCAGCGCGGCGCCGGTTTGCCGCGACGAATCGCGATTATCGACGATCAGCCAGAGGAGCAGTACCTCTATCCTGAATTCGTGCTGGCCAAACAGTTGTTGCGGAAGCACGGCATCGACGCCGTGATTGGCGAGGCGAGCGAGCTGCAATATGAAGACGGCAGGGTCCGGCTAGACGGATACGGGATCGACCTCGTGTATAATCGCCTGGTCGATTTCGCGCTGGATCGCCCGGAGCATGCAAGGCTCAGAGCGGCGTATCGGGACGGCGCGGTGGTAGTCACGCCCAATCCGCACAACCACGCGCTTTTTGCGGCCAAGCGCAATCTGACGCTGCTGTCCGATCCGGCGGCGCTGGAAACCATAGGCCTTTCCCTAGAAATGCGCTTGCGGCTCGCCGGAATTCCGAGGACCGTGCTCGTCACGCCCGACAATGCGGACGCGCTTTGGCGATCCAGGAAGGATCTGTTCTTCAAGCCGCTCTCCGGCCACGGCAGCAAGGCGGTCTATCGCGGCGACAAGGTGACGAAAGGGGTGTGGACCGAGATCGCCCGGGGTGGCTTCGTGGCCCAAGCTTTCGCCGCACCTGGGCAGCGCATGATCGAGATCGATGGCGCACCCGCACCGCGCAAGATGGACGTGCGGCTATACACTTATGATGGCCGGACACTCTTGGCAGCCGCGCGTCTCTACCAGGGACAGACGACGAATTTCAGGACGCCGGGCGGCGGCTTTGCTCCCGTGCTGGCGATATGACGCGTCGGATTCGTCGATCGCCGACGGTCACCGACGTTCTCGGGGATTAGTGGACGGCGAACACCTCGGTGGTGCCGTCTTTGAGGACCAGCAGCACCTGGTAACGCTGCGCGCCTGATCCCTCCATTCCTGGAGAGCCCAGCGGCATTCCAGGCGCGGCGAGCCCCGCCGCATCGGGCCGTTGCGAAATTAGTCTTTCCACGTCTTCAGCCGGGACGTGGCCCTCGACGAAGTAGCCCTCGACGAACGCGGTGTGGCAAGAGGCGATATCCGAAGAGATTCCCGCGCGGGACTTCACTTGCTGCATGCGCTCGGGCTCCACGTTCGCCGCGTCCACGGAGAATCCGTTCTGCTGCATGTGCGCGATCCAGCCGCCGCAGCATCCGCATCCAGCATCCTTGAAGACCGCCACGGTCTGGGCAGCTGCCGCCGTTGCGGAAAGCACGCTTACCGCGGCCGACAAGAAGATTGCTCTTGCATTCATGGGAGTCTCTCCTCCGCTCAGTGGCTCTCAGCACCGTGCTCGGCGGCGGGTTTATCTGCCTCGCGGCCGCTGAACACATCAGGCCTCTCGGAACCGTGGACCTTCAGCTTGCCGACGAGACCACGCGCCGCGCGGGACAGCGCATGGTCTACCAAGGCATATTCCCCCGGAACCTCAAGCTTGAGATCAACCACCGCGGCACCGCCCGGCGGCACCGAGATCGTCTGGACGTCCTGGAGTGGTTCGCTCGAAAGCGACGCCAATTGATAGGCGCGGTCGAACATCTCACCGATCACGTGGAAGCTGGATGTTTTGTTCGGCCCCCCGACTCCGAAGTAAATGCGCACGGTCTCTCCGACTTTGGCCTCCAGGGCATTGTCTCCATCCAGCGCGTTCGCCGCGCCGTTGAAGACGAAATACTCCGGCTCCTCGTCGATCAGCTTGTCGACGCTTTCCGTCAGCTTGCCCTTGGACCCGTGTGCCACGGCGGTATAGATCTCACCCTGCATCACATAAAATTCCCGGTCCACGGACGGCAGCCCGCCTTCAGGCTCCACGAGGATCAAGCCGTACATGCCGTTGGCGATGTGCTGAGCGGCCAACGGCACGGCGCAATGATAGACATAGAGGCCGGGCTTCAGCGCCTTGAACGAGAACGCCTTGGATTCGCCCGGCGCCGCATCCGTGGCAGCCGCGCCGCCTCCGGGGCCAGTGACGGCATGGAAGTCGACGCTATGGCGCTCGCTACTATCGGCGCGGTTGGTAAGCTCGACCTCGATGGTGTCTCCCACCCGCGCGCGGACGAACGGTCCCGGCACCTTCTTGTTGAAGGTCCAGTAGTGGTAACTCGCGCCCTCCGACAGGCTTCCCGTGACTTCCACGGTCTCCAAGCCGATCTTGATTGTCTGCGGCCCACGGCTGCCAATCGGAGCCGACAGGTCTGTAGGCGCCTCACCACGTCGAACGGCACGGCGGCAGTGCCATTCTCGGAGGGATGATTGTGTGAACCTCCGGCGAAGGAAGGTGATGCGAGGACTGCAACGAGCGCAAGGGCTGTAAACGCGCGCAAGGGGGAGGTGATGGGCGTCATATGAGTACCCAATGAAGGATTTCGTCGTGCCATCCTACGCCCACCAAGGACGTCGTCTTTGCGCCAGCGCAAACAGCCACTATTTCCCCATGCCTTTTCTCTGAGAGGTCACATCGAGCCCGTTGTCGCTGCCTCCATCCCGGTATCGCTATGCACAGCCACCCGCCCGCGCCACGTCGTAGCGAACTCGCCGAAACTTGGTCGGCCCCACTGGCCAGCAACCATTACTCTCCGGCAGACCGCCCGCCTTCTCGGCGGTGCCGATTCGCCGGACATCGTCGCCCACGTTTAAGCTCGCCGAGCGCGCGAAGTGCATTAGGACGGAACCAAATCGTTGCGCCCACTTCTCCGACCTCGTCCCGCTTGCTTGAGAACCCGGACCCGTCATTCTATCTTGCGCAGCGATATCGCAGTGCCCAGTCGTGCGACGTTCCGCGTGATCCTCACCCGCCGTCCCAAGTATGGCTGCGCCCAGTGCAAGGAGGTGTCTCGCAGGCGGCCGCTGCCGCTTTTCGTGGGGATTTGGTCCTGACTTTGATCCTGGACAACGCAGGCCGTCCCCATTGAGCGTGCCCGTGACCAGATCAAGACGGTGGGCTCGTTACCTGCGGGAACTCCGTCAGCCAGCCGCCTTCGAACCCCGCCCCTTGCAAGCCGCTGCGGATGTACGGGCATGAGCGCATCAATCGCCACAACAGGCTACTGCGTTCGTTCTCGATCATCAGGACGATGGGGCCTTCGTTTAGGCCGAAGTGCCAAGGCGAGATCCACCAGCCAAAGATGTTATCCGGCGATCCCGGGTGCG
>NZ_AHAM01000157.1 GCF_000236565.1 Mesorhizobium alhagi CCNWXJ12-2
AGCGGCACCGGAAATGCCGCGCGATTGCGATCACGCAGCTGCTTGTAGCCCTGAAACAGACCGCAGTCGATGAGGACGCGATGTCCATCCGTTTCGAGGAGGTACCGCGATCCGGTTACGGTTCCGGCGGCGCCTAGAAATTGAAGCGAAGCTGGGGAATTCATGGGGCTCTCCGAACAATAGGCAAAAGGATCATTCCGGGATCCTCCCGGCGGGAACGGCACGAGGATCAGCCGTTACAGGGGCGATCAGGCGTGGCAGCTTCAGGCTTGCCGTCGCAGCGAGTGCCATCACCAGGGCTGCTGCAAGGAAGCCGGCGCCTTGCAGGCCGTTGAAGCCGAACAGCAGACCAGCGCCCGCGGAGCCCACCGACAGCCCAAGGCTCACTGCTGCCGCCTGAATGCCGAGTTCGACGCCCTGACTTCGCGCGGTGATCCGCGACACCCAGAAGGCGAGCAGCGGACTGATCACCCCGGCGGAAGCGGCGACGACGGACACAGCGAACAGCATCTCGCTGAAGGCGGTGATTGATGGACTTACCGCCAGACCGATCGCCATCACCAGGAAGGCGGGTGCTACAAGCACTTTCGTCGCCGCCGGCTTGACGAGTGGCGAAAAGACAAGCCCCTGCACCGCAAACATCACCACGCTGCAGGTCGCGAACGTAAAACCCAGTTCGGCGGGGCTCATTGCGAGTTCATCGTTGCGTAGCGTGAGCCCGACCTCGAATGCGCCAAGTCCCGCTGCGGCCACAGAGGCAAGGGCGAGCAGCCGTAGCTCCCCGGGTACGAACGTCGTTGTTTCGCGGTTCCTCGTGTCGACAGGCTGGCCGGACACCAAGCCTCCAGGCAGGATCAACCTCACACCGCCGGCCGCGGCCAAGGCGAGGCCCGACGCAAGAAGAAAAGGGGCGGCCTGCAAGAGGGGCACCGCCTTACCCGAGTCAAAAGCCCATCCGGCAGCGAGGCCGCCCAGCATGGGACCGAGCAGGAAGCCTGCAATCGATGCCATGCTAACCCACCCAAAGGTTCTGGCGCGGCGATCATCGTCACCTTCCGTCTCGGCAATGAACGCAAGGGCTGCGGGAACTACGGCGGCGGCGAAGCCGCCGTTCAGGATTCGTCCGACATAAAGAAGCAGCAAGTTCGGCGCGAGCGCCGAAGCCGCCAAGGTGACGGCAAAGCCAATCAAGCCGACGACAAGGATGGGTCTGCGCCCAACCACGTCCGACACCCGCCCCCAGAGGAAAGCGACAGCCAGTGGTGCGGCGACATAGGCAGCAGTCAGAAAGCCAATGTGCCGTGCAGCGAATGTCGGATCTCTGGAGCCTGCAAGCCGCTCGACCATTGTCGGAAGGACCGGCAGGACGATCCCATAGCCCAGCGCAACGATGAAGGACGAAGCCAGAAGTGCGCCCAGAACCCTCGACGACAAAGGCAGGGGAGGTTTTGCGGTCCCGCTCATGCCGGCGCGCCGGTCGGCTGCTCATGAACGGCGCTTGCGGCAGTCGATGCGGCCGGACGGATGCCCTCGAGCCTGGTTCGCTTGAGCAGAAGCGCATTGACGGCGACCAGCGCCGAGCTGCCCGACATTGCCAGCGCGGCAATCTCGGGGCTCAGAAGGAAGGGATAGAACACGCCTGCCGCGAGTGGGAACGCGATGACATTGTAGCCGACCGCCCACCACAGGTTTTGATGCATCTTGCGCAGCGTGGCCCGCGATAAGGTCATCGCGCCAACCACGTCATAGGGATCGCTCTTCATCAGCACGATGTCGGCGCTCTCGATCGCCACATCGGTGCCTGCACCTATCGCGAAGCCGACATCAGCCTGCGTCAAGGCTGGGGCGTCGTTGACACCGTCGCCGACCATGCCGACCTTGAGGCCCTGTCCCTGCAACTCCTTGATTTTTTCGGCCTTCTGCCCCGGCAGGACGTCGGCCAGGACGATGTCGATGCCGAGAATGCTCGCGATGCGCTTGGCGGTGCCGGCATTGTCGCCGGTGAGCATGGCGACGCGGACGCCCTGCTCGTGGAGCTTCTTGATGGTCGCGATGGCGGTCGGGCGCGGGGCGTCGGCGATGGCGATCAACCCGAGAAGCTTTCCCGATCGCGCCACGTGAATGACGGTGCGGCCTTCGCCCTTGAGCGCTTCTGCCTTGTCGCCGAGCGCCAGAAGGTCGATCTTCTGCTCGTCCATAAGGCGCCGGTTGCCGAGGAAAACCTGATCTCCCCCGATAGCGGCGCTGGCGCCCTTGCCTTCGATGTTCAGAAAGCCCGAAACCTTGGGAAGCTTCAGGTCCTTGGCCCGCTCGACGATGGCGACGGCCAGCGGGTGATCCGATCCCTGATCCACCGCAGCCGCGATTTGCAGAACCTCGTCGGGCGAAACACCAGGCGCTTCAACGATTTCGACGACTTTGGGCTGGCCCATGGTCAGCGTCCCGGTCTTGTCGAAGACGATCACATTGAGTTTCGTCGCATCTTCGAGAGCGGACGCATTCTTGAACAGGATACCGTTGGATGCTCCGAGACCGGTA
>NZ_AHAM01000156.1 GCF_000236565.1 Mesorhizobium alhagi CCNWXJ12-2
CGTGGCAACGCTCTGTCCGCCGCGCATTGCACAGAGGCTCGCGCCGTTGCCGAGATGCGCCACGATGACACGGCCTCCCGCCTCCGGCCCATACCGCTTACCAAGCTCGGACGAGATGTAAGCGTAGGATAGCCCATGAAAGCCATAGGACTGGACTCCGGCATCGGTGAGTGCCCGCGGCAAGCCGTAGGACTTGGCGATCCTCGGACGCGCGGCGTGGAACGCGGTATCGAAGCAGCCGACCTGGACCGCCTCGGGGAACAGATTCCTTGCAAGATCGACGACTTGGAGATTCTCCGGTTGATGGAGCGGGGCCAGCGGGATCAATTCGCGCAGCCTTTCGACAACCGGCTCGTCAAGCACCACGGGAGAGATGAAGTCCCGCCCGCCGTGAACAATCCTGTGTCCGACCGCCGCCACGGGATGACCGGAGCCGCGTTCGCCGATTTCGGCCGCGACGACCTCGACAGCGGCTCCGATCTCCAGCGATTCCCTGCCGAGGCTCTTTTCCTCCGCTGCGTTCCCGGTAGACAGTTTAAGGCGCGGATTGGCGCGAAGGGACGAGACGCTGCCTTTAAAGATCAGCGGAAGACTCTCGCGCAGTTCGTACACGGCAACCTTCAGGCTGGACGAGCCCGCGTTCAGTACCAGGACCGCGGCAGTCATCCCCGGACCTCACCAGCGCCTCTCAAGGCGCAGTCCACTTCCAGTCCCGCACTTCGGGCATGTCCTGCCCGTGTGCCCTGATGTAGTCGTGATGTTCGAGCAGCCTTGCCTGCATCATCTGCTTCAGGCCGGCGCCGTTCGCGTGCGCTGCCGGCGTCCGGTCAATGGCGCTCTGCACCAGGTGAAAGCGGTCCAGACCGTTCATCACCGTCATGTCGAAGGGCGTGGTTGTCGTGCCTTCCTCATTGAAGCCGCGGACGTGGAAGTTGGCGTGGTTCGTCCGTCGGTAGGTTAGCCTATGAATGGTCCAAGGGTAGCCATGATACGCGAAAATGACGGGTTTGTTTGCTGTGAACAGCGCATCGAACTCGCGGTCCGCCAGGCCGTGTGGATGGACCTCCTGAGGCTGCAAGGTCATCAGGTCAACGACGTTGACGACGCGCACGGTCAGTTCGGGCAAATGCTCCCTCAGGATGCTCACCGCGGCCAGCGTCTCCACGGTCGGAACGTCCCCGGCACACGCCATCACGACATCCGGTTCGCCTGACCCCGAGGCCCACTCCCATATGCCGATCCCGGCCTCGCAATGCACTCTCGCCTGGTCCAGCGACA
Organism: Mesorhizobium alhagi CCNWXJ12-2; assembly: GCF_000236565.1. Taxonomy (GTDB): domain Bacteria; phylum Pseudomonadota; class Alphaproteobacteria; order Rhizobiales; family Rhizobiaceae; genus Allomesorhizobium; species Allomesorhizobium alhagi. The sequence goes on from NZ_AHAM01000156.1 coordinate 1,279, forward strand.
GCCACTGCCAGGCGGGCGCCTTTCCGGCCACGATGATGTTGATGCGATCCCAGGTCCGCAGCACGTGGTCCGTGACACTCAGCAGTGTGTTGGCGTCCGGAGGAAAATAGACGCGAACGATATCCGCCTTCTTGTTCAAGGCGACATCAACGAACCCTGGGTCCTGATGGCTGAAGCCATTGTGGTCTTGCTGCCAGACGTGGCTGGTTAGAAGGTAGTTCAGTGATGAAACGGGGCGCCGCCACGGGATGTCGCGGCTCGCATCGAGCCATTTCGCATGCTGGTTGAACATGGAATCGACGATATGGATGAAGGCTTCGTAACAGGAAAACAGGCCATGCCTTCCGGTGAGGAGGTAGCCTTCAAGCCAGCCCTGACAGGTGTGCTCGGAGAGAATTTCGAGCACCCGTCCGTCGCGGCTGAGGTGGGTGTCCTCCGGAAGGATTTTCTCCATCCAGGCACGCTCGGTGACTTCAAAAACGTCCTGGAGGCGGTTGGAGGCCGTCTCGTCAGGACCGACGATGCGGAAATTGCGCGCCGCTTCGTTCGCCTGCATCACAGCCCGCAGGAAGCCGCCCATCACCCGTGTAGCCTCCGCCTTTTCCGCTCCGGGTTTGTTGACGTCTACAGCGTGCGGGCCGAGCTCGGGCATGGCCAGCGCCTTTCGCAGAACGCCGCCATTGGCATGGGGGCTGGCGCTCATGCGTCGCGTTCCGGTTGGGGTCGTTGCGCGGATTGCCGCGACGGGGCTACCGTCGTTCTGGAAGAGCTCGTCAGGCCGATAGCTTCGGAGCCATTCCTCCAGCAGTCGCAGATGGTCCGGGTTGTCGGCGAGACCGGAAAGGGGCACCTGGTGCGAGCGCCAGAAGCCTTCGGTCTTCAGCCCGTCGACCTCCTTCGGCCCGGTCCATCCCTTTGGACTCCGCAGCACGATCATCGGCCAGTTCGGCCTACCCGCCGGACGTTTCCCGCTACGCGCGGCATCCTGGATTGTGCGGATCTTCTGGATGGCCTCGTCGAGAGTCGAGGCCATCCGTTCGTGCATCTCCGCCGGCTCGTCGCCCTCGACAAACAGCGGCTCGTGACCATAGCCGATCAGGAGCGAGCGCAATTCGTCCGTCGGGATACGGGCCAAAATAGTTGGGCTGGCGATCTTGTATCCGTTGAGATGAAGGATCGGAAGCACGGCGCCGTCGTGCACCGGGCTCAGGAACTTGTTCGAGTGCCAGGCCGCCGCAAGAGGCCCGGTTTCTGCCTCGCCGTCGCCGACAACGCAGGCAACGATCAACTCCGGATTGTCGAAGGCGGCCCCATAGGCATGCGACAGCGCGTAGCCGAGTTCGCCGCCCTCGTTGATCGAGCCCGGAACTTCAGGCGCGGCGTGGCTTGGAATGCCTCCGGGGAACGAGAACTGACGGAAGAGCTTCTTCAACCCCGCCGCGTCCAGAGAGATGTCAGGATTGAGCTCGCTATAAGTGCCCTCCAGGTAGGTATTGGCCACCATTGCAGGACCGCCGTGACCCGGTCCGCATATGTAGATCATGTCCGCATCCTGCAGCCGGATCAACCGGTTGAGATGGGCGTAGATGAAATTCAGGCCCGGCGAAGTTCCCCAATGTCCAAGCAGCCGTGGCTTGACGTGCTCAAGCCGCAACGGCTCTCGCAGCAGCGGATTGTCGAGCAGGTATATTTGCCCTACCGTGAGGTAGTTCGCTGCACGCCAGTAGGCGTCAATGCTCGCGAGCTCTTGCCGGGAAAGGGTCGCGTGGGTGCCCGCTGCTGATTGGTTCGTCATCCTGGTCCTCCTTGTCAGTGTGTGCCGGGGGTGTTTGACTTTTCAACCTTAGTGATCACATGGTGAAGTGCCTTGCTGCGCGTCGCCGGCCATCCGGTTTGTGCACCATTTCGCGTAGAAGCCG
>NZ_AHAM01000155.1 GCF_000236565.1 Mesorhizobium alhagi CCNWXJ12-2
GCTCTTGTGGCGGACGCAGTGATCACGTCCTCTGTTGACAAGCCGAGGGTGTTGACGCCCGTTCTGGCTCATCCGGCGAACAATTCCTTGTAACCGGTCGTCACCTCCTTGTAACCGGTCGTCACCATCCAGTTCGCGCGATCGAGATGGCTTCGCACGGCCTTTTGGGCGCGCTCCGGTTCTTGCACCGGATCGATGCCGAGGATGCCCTGCGCAATCTCCTCACGGCTGGCATCGTCGGCGGCTGCGTCCAGGAGCCTCATGTAGGTCGTGAAGTGCTGTTTGTCGTAGGTGGTCAGGCTGTCGGACCAGGGGACTTCTTCTTTGATTCCCGGTTTCGTTGTGACCTTCGTGACGGCTCGGTATTCCATCATGATATTGGCGTCCGGAAGTTGAGTAATTGGAAGGTCGAGAGATATTATTTCGACAGGCTAACCAAATGGGATGGTAACATCGTCCCAAGGCAATCTTCCCGACCTGATCCGCAAGCGCCCGCTCGGGGCGATATGGGTACCTTCTGGATCATTCGTCCCCAAGTTAGGGGTGAATTACAAAAAGCTCAAGACGGTGCGGCTGCACATCGGTTTTCCCGCGGCCATCACTTCACGTTCCCCAAAGAGAGGATGGCGAAACAGAAACCGCCCGCTTTGTTTCGAGCAGAGGCAAGAGGTTGAGGAAGACAACATTACAGGCATAGAGCGAACGGGCTTACGGCCCCAGTCGGTGGCGAGATCCATCGCGCACGTGGCCGACAGCCCGCTAGGCAGCAGCCGATTTGCTGCGACGATTGCCGAGGAAGTCCGTCACATCAGCTAAAGATTTTGGTGGGCTGAATAGATATCCTTGAACCTCGTCGCAACCTGTAGCGCGAACAATTTCCAGCTGATCCTCAGTTTCTATTCCTTCAGCCGTGGTCTTCATGCCCAAAGCATGGGCCAAACTGACAATCGCATGCACGATCGCCATGTGATCCTGATTTGTGGAGATTTGCTCCACGAAGGAACGGTCTATTTTGATCTTGTCCACGGTATATTTTCTGAGATAGCCGAGCGAGGAATAGCCCGTGCCAAAATCGTCGAGTGATATGCGGACACCCAGCGCACGCAAGTCCCGCAGCGCACAGGACGACCTTTGGCTGTCCTCAAGCAACAACGTTTCTGTCACTTCTAGTTCAAGGCGATTAGCAGGAAATCCCGTAGCGGCGAGTACTCTGGAGACCATCTCAACGACATCGCCTCGCATGAACTGCGTTGGCGATAGATTAACGGCGAAATTGAGCTCGCCCGGCAAATTTGCAGCTGCTCGACAGGCTCTTTCCAACACCCACTCGCCCAGGTTGACGATCAAGCCCGTGTCTTCGGCGATGGCGATGATTTCCTCCGTTTTGACGGGTCCGTGTCTGCAGCCCGGCCACCGCAACAGTGCTTCAAGTGTGGTGACTTGCAGCGTGTGAATGTTCACGATCGGCTGGAACACTACATCGAACTCCTGGTCAAAATCGGCCGCACGCAAATCGAGTTCAATTGTCCGACGGCGCTGAAGACGCGCATCCATCTCGGGCTGGAAAAAGCGATATGTGCCACGCCCGTCTTCTTTGGCTCGGTAGAGCGCCAAGTCGGCATGTTTCAGAAGCGTGTCTGGGTCATCGGAAACCCCGGAGGTCACGGCTACTCCGACGCTCACCCCGATAACGACCTGATGCCCTTCGAGCTCGTACGGTTCGCTAAGAACCTCGAGTATGCGTTGGGCAAGTTGGTCAACGTCCGCTGGCTGCGTGACATCCGCCTGCAGGATCACGAATTCATCGCCTCCCAGCCTAGCCACAGTGTCCTCTCGGCGAACGAGAATTGCGATGCGCGCAGCGACCTCCCGGAGTAGCCGATCGCCCATGGAATGTCCGAGCGTGTCATTGACGTTTTTAAAGTGATCGAGATCCAAGCAGAAAACCGCGGCAGAGCGCTGATGCCTTTGGCACCGAGCCAGCTCACTCACCATCCGGTCACGAAGCAGAATTCGATTGGGTAAGTCAGTGAGAGCGTCATGGCGGGCCATGTGCACCATTTGGGTCTCAGCGTGATGGCGTTCTGTAATATCGTCGTAAGTAGCCACCCAGCCTTCATTGTTCATCGGTTGATGCAAAATTGAAATCATGCGGCCATCGCTCAATTCCTGCAGTAAAGTACCCCGCTTCTTTCGAGCAATGAGGCTAAGTTGTTCCGAATGGATATTCTCAGCGCTGTCCCGGGAGCAGATACCGGCGTGGACCGTGAGCCGGGTGATATCCTCAAGGGTACTCCCCGGCCGCAGCGATTCCGGAGATAGACCATACATGGTGGCCAACCTACGATTGCTAACGATAAGCTGGCGGTCTTCGCCGAACATGCAAAGCCCCTGCGACATGTTGTGTAGTGCAGTATCGAATAGACGGTTTTGGGTGATCAACTCATCATTTGCAGCGTGCGCTGCAGAATTCGCCTTCTCGAGGTCCTCGCTCGTTTGCACTAGTGTCGCATTGAGCGCGTGGAGTTTTTGCTGAGTTTGGATAAGAAGTCGATTCCGTCTTTCCAAAAGTACGATAAGCACAAACGTGCAGAGCACGAGGCCCCAAGCCAAGGCAGAGAACGTCCAATGCAGTTGCAGAAGTTCTTGTTGGTCGCGCGCGACCTGTTGACCGCCGTAATTATTGGCCTCCGCGGCGAGACCGATGAGGTCCCCTTCCAGAGGGACCATTTCTGATAGGATGGCTGTCGCAGTTGCGGGATTCTCAACCTGCTCGATCAGCATTTCGGCGCGATGGAGGAAATGGGATAGCGATTCCACCGTCCTTCGCCGGTCGTCCGCTTCCAGCACAAAGGGCTGAAACTCGCCGCTGCGAAACAGCTCAAGCCGGTTCTTGACGATGTCGAGCCGAAGCTGCGCCTCTTGCTTCGAGCCTTCACCGGCCGCCAATTCGCTGACGCGCTGACGCAGCCGCAAAAACTCGTTCACGCCCTGACCTGCGCTCCAGGCCACATTGTAGCGCGAGACCTTGGCGAGCATCTCCTGACGCTCGAAGATGAGCGTCGAAAGATAAACTGCGCCAAAGCCGAGAACAATGATGGCGGTGCTGAGAGCTATCTTTAAGGGGTGAAAAGCGCCCACTAGAGGACCCCGCGACAACGCATCCATTGTCTCTTTTTCAGCGCACAATGAGGCGTGTAAGTTGCCATATGGAACGTGCATAGTATTTTTGGGCCTGCAATTCTGGAACGCTGTCGTAAGGATACACTACGAAGAGCGGCCCCTTATCGCTGACGGGCATGTATTGCTTATCGCGCTTCAGCGCCAATATGACATCGAAGTCCTCAAAATCCTTAAGAGGAATGGTCGTTCGATAGTCGTTCAGCGCTATGGCGACTACTTCCGTGCCCTGCGCTCCGACAAGCGCCATAATCTGTTTGAGTAAGACGCCCTCGAACTCGACCGGTCCGGAAAACCAAGGCGTAGTGGTGGTCAACGTGGTCATACCGAGCTTCTCAAGCATCCCACGATCGAACTGCGCCACACCGTCGGCGTTGGTCACTCGGATATTGCCCTCGATCGACAGGATTGGCGTCCCTTTTGAGGGCAACAGCTGTTGATCCTGAACGTGCCCCGGAAATATGGTCAGCAGAATAAGCGCAACAGCTAAGGCAAGTGCGCCGCGAATCCTTGACATCATTTTATCCTTCGCCTCACTACCCGCTTTCAATGTCGTCCGATCCTTGAACGCCACGTTAATTGCGCGCGTAAAATCGCTGGCTAACGACGCTTTCCATTGAGTCAGGGGACGGCTCAGCGCGTTTGACACCGGACAATCAGAATGTCAGAAGCTCGGCCTCGGCATTTTAAGGAGTGAAAGTTGGAACGTTCTGCCAGCGTCGCCATGGTCGAGACTTACAAAGAGTTCACATTCGAGGCCGCCCACCAGCTGCAGCCATTTTCCGGGTTGCACGGCCACACCTTCAGGGTTCGAGTCCACTTTAAGGGCTCCCCTGATGCGGTGTTTGGCTGGCCGGCCAATCTTTACGAGGTAGAGCCGAGGATTAGTTCGGTGCAAAAAGTCCTGGATCATACATACCTGAACGACATTGACGGTTTGGCGGTGCCCTCCTTGGAAAACGTCGCCAAATGGATTTGGGACAAGCTGGCGCCTCATTCCCCGCAAATTGATCGCATCACGGTGTCACGCGGCCCAGATGGGCAGGCCGAAGGCTGCACATATTGGAGGAACCCCTGATTGCCGGGTGCCAATGGGTTCTTTTCGGCAAAGGATTGACGCGAAGGTAGTCGCGTTTGAAAATTTGACGTGGCCTCCGACTGCCCTTCGACCCCACGTTGAAGCCGGCACGCCGCGCGTGTGTGTCTATGTGTTGTGCTGCAAGCTTCGTTAGCCGCTATTGCCGTCCGCCCGTCGACTCGCCACGCTTGACGTCGGTGCGCGTTTGCCGACCTCCTTCGCATACAGCTCGATCGGGTAAGGCCTTCCGATCAGATACCCCTGCAGCGCACTGCAGCCCTCCTTCGTAAGAAAACTCAACTGATCGATCGTTTCCACGCCTTCGGCAACAATGTGCATAGAGAGGTCTCGGCCCAGCCCGACAATGGCGCGGATGATGGCCGCCGATTGCGGATTCTGCTGAAGCATCCAAACGAAGGACTTGTCGATCTTGATTTTGTCAAAGGGGAAAGACTGGAGATAGGAAAGCGACGAATAGCCTGTCCCAAAATCGTCCAGGGCGATCTTTACTCCGAGCGATTTGAGGCGCCGGAGGATTGAACTTGCCCGCGATAAGTCGTCGAACAGCACGCTTTCCGTGATTTCCAGCTCGAGCCGCGTCGGGTCGAGCGCCGACTGCAACAGAATCGAGTGCACTATGCCGGGAAGATCGCCTTGGCGGAATTGCACGGGAGAGAGGTTGACGGCGATGTGGATCGTGTTCGGCCATGACGCCGCCTCCCGACAGGCCTCGCGCAGCACCCATTCGCCAATTGGCACGATCAATCCGCTCTCTTCGGCCAGGGGAATGAACTCCGCAGGTGGGATCATTCCTCGTTGTTTGTGGGACCACCGGAGCAGGGCTTCGAACCCAACGATCTGACCCGATACGTTCGCCTGCGGCTGGTAGTGCAGGAACAACTCGCCGTTTGCGAGAGCCGAACGCAAGTCCTTCTCAAGTGCGCGGCGTTCACGCAGCTTACGATCCATATCCGCCTCGAACATACGGAAAACGCCATGCCCGTCGGCCCTGGCGCGATCGAGCGCTGCGTGAGCGTTGCTCAGGAGGGATGTGACATCAACCGCGTCATCGGGAAAGAAGGCGATTCCGATGCTCAGACCGACGTGCAATTGCTGGCCATCGACATCAAAAACGTCGGCGATCGTTGCCAGCAGGCGGTCAGCGAGCGCTATTGCTGTCTCCGGATGAGGGCCATCAGCAACAACAGCTGTGAACTCGTCGCCGGTGCGCGCAAGGAAGTGCTTGCCAGCGCTCGCTGTCAGCCGCGCGGCTACCTGTCGAAGCAGCGCATCCGCTACCCCGGGGCCGCAAACGTCGTTTACTTCCTTGAACCCGTCCACGTTGAGGCGCATGACAGCGAAGGATTCCCTACCGGATGTCGCCCGCTCGAGCGTGAATTCGAGACGCTCGATGAGTGCTGTCCGGTTGGGCAAATTCGTCAGCCCGTCGTGGGTGGCCAAATGGGCGATTCGCGCCGCGTCTCGCTTGCGCTCGGTCACATCCTCGGCCACCGCGAGAACATATTTCGACTTTCCGTCATGGCTTTCCACCGCGAGCCGTCGCATAACGACATCTCGTATGCCCTTGTCCCGCGTTCGGATCTGCTCTTCCTCGGCTATCTCAACGGAATCGGAACGCAACGCCTGCCGATCACGAACAACGAACGACTCGGCCTCCTCTGGCGGAAAGAGGTCGGAATCGGTCTTGCCGATCAGCTCGTCGCGCGGGATGCCAAGCAGTTCCTCACCTGCCCGGTTCATCAGGACATAGCGGTGCTCCCGCGCCTCTTTGGCGAAGAGCATGACGGGAATGTTTTCGATTACCGTGTCCAGGAACTCTCTGGTGCGACGCAGGTCGTCCTCAGCCCGCTTGCGCTCCGTCACGTCGACAACCGCAACCATCAAGGCTGGGCGGCCATCATACTCGATCCGCTTTGAGTAGGCGACGATGTCGACCAGGCTGCCGTCCGCCTTGATGTGGCGCCAGGTACGCCCGGTGCGGTACGAGCCCTCGCCTGTGCCGAGCACTTGGAGAAACGCTTCGCTGTCTTCCGCCGGCCTGATTTCTAGAATGGATTTGGAAAGAAACTCTTCGCGGGTGTAGCCATAATGCTCGACGGCAGCTTGGTTGACTGCCAGAAACCGCAAGCTGGCTCTATCAAACACCCACATGGGGATCGGGTTTTCCTCGAACAGCAGCTGCAGCGAGGCTTCGTGCTGCTTCAGCTTGGTGATGTCCGAAATACAGCCGACAACGAAGCGAGCGCCATTCGGCAGCGACGCCCGCGCCTTGCGCGTCACCAGGGTGCGGATTTCCCCGTCCGGCCCCAGCATGAGCTCCTCGTTCTCATTGACTTCTCCGGTTTCCAGCACCAACCAATCAACCTGCCGGAACACATCCGCCTGTTCCTTCGGGACGAAGTCGTAATCCGTCTTGCCAGCCAAATCCTCATAAGAATGACCCATGAAGTCACACATACTTCGGTTCAGCACAACGAAGCGGGATTGATCATCCTTCAGGAATATCGGATGAGGCACTGCGTCGAGCACCAAGCGCACGGCGTCAGCATCGTCCTTGGAGAAGGACCCGGTCACCAGTTCCACAGGAAAGTCTGAACACGACATTCCGCATCTCCCGCTGTGAAGAACCAACGGTTGTATATTAAGAACCCGCAACTGTCCGCAACCATCCAAGAATGATATTAGCTATCATTAAAATGGGGCGGAGTAACGGATGATCTGCCAAGCGAATCGCAGAGTCGACGAGCCGACGAGGATGCTGCCGGATACCGAGGCTTCTCCAAGGAGGCCGGCAGGCTGTGCTGCAGCAAGCGCGCATTCGAGAAATGCTTGAACTTGGCGTTGTAATTCAACATTGTCGGTCCACCGAGCGCTGCTCCTTTTGCGCCTGATCTCGTCGGACACTCTGCCGACGCAGGCACAAATCTCTCTGCTGAAGAGCAGATAATGATTACGCCGGAGTGGCGATCGACCGGCCGACCGTGACTGCTTCAAAGGGCAGCCCAACACCGGCCGGACAGTTGCGCTGTTTCAGAGACTAGGGGTGGTGCACATCCAGCCGATACTCTGTGTTTCGGATTGCGAGGCCATTCAGGACGCCGCGCCGCAGCCCGACACGTCGACGCAGGCACAGGACAATAAAGAAGGCGACTCCAATCTGCGTTCCGCGGGGAGAGTCACCGGATATTATGTTCATGCGTCCGACGGCGACATTGAGGAGCACGGTTTTTGGGCCGTGTTGACAAAGTCCGTAAGTTCTTGATGCTGCGTGCAAGGATGTTCGACATCGACGGAGTTTCTCATGGCCGACCTCAAGGAATCCGAGGCAAATCAGGTAGCAGCCGAGGTGAAGGAACAGGCACCTGGTATCAAGGAAAAGGCGGCGAAGCCGAGGAAGCAAACCGGGCGGCAGCGAGGCGCTGTACGAACCGGAGCCAAGTCGGCCCAACAAGCGTCTTCATCTAAAGCGGTCGCTTCCCCTATAGCCCGGACAGCGCGGAAAATATACTCTGAGAAAGAGCGGGCGCAAAAGCTCGGCGAGATCGAAAAGCAGATCGGACGGGGAGAGAGCATCAAGGCCTCGGTCCAGAAAGCCGGAATATCGCAACAGACCTATTCTCATTGGAAGAAGGCTGCCAGGCAGATAACACAGAGCGATGTGCTCAAGGATATGGTGAAGCTTGAAGAAGAGAATGCCCGTCTGAAGAAGCTTCTCGCCGACCGGCTCCGGAACGAAAACGCCGAACTCAAGAAAAAGCTCGGGCTTGCTTGAGCCGCTCAGGGGCCAAAGCTGGGCCGTTCGCATCGGGCCGAGGGCTCTTGTGCTGCCTATGTTTCGGTGCGGCTTTCTAGCCTCGCTCCGAGCTTCCAGCTCGCGAGGCGACGAGGTATCCCTCATCGCGGGCGGCTGTGCTCGGGGTGCCTGTTCGGCGTCGTCGGCATGGATATCGGCACGATCGCCGGCGCGCTGATAATCGGCCTGATGAACCACTTCCTGATCCTGATGCCGCAGGAAATCAGTTACCACCACGCCCGCGGCGGGATAGTCATCTTCGCGGTCGCGCTCAGCCCGTCGGCGAAGTGACCGAAGCGAGCTTTTCCACACTGCCCTTTTATGCGACTTTCGACGCACGGAACGTGAACATTTCATACCTCGGGGAGTGCGATCAAGCTGGGGCTCCTTCCTGCTTTGCGAGAGTTCTCTAGGGTGGCTTTGACAACCGGCAGGTTATCGCAATCAAGCTCCCAAAGTGAAAATCTGGAAGGCGCTCGGTCGCCGCGCCGTGCTAGTCTCTGTGGACGACTCTACTTAGCGAGGCGCGCCGATGTCGAATGCAAGCGTGCGCTCCCCAAGGAAGCGCATTGCGATCTTCCTTGACGGAACGTGGAATAATACCAAAAGCAACACGAATGTCTGGCGTCTTGCCGCTTTGTGTGCAGCACATGGGCACGATGGAGTCCCCCAGGTCACCCACTATAATATTGGCGTGAACGGACTTTGGGGCGGGATGTTCGGCAAAGGCGTCGCCGCCAATGTCGTTGACGCCTATGAGTGGCTTGTGGGCCAATACAATCCGGAAGACGAGATTTTCATTTTCGGTTTCAGTCGAGGGGCATTTACCGCTCGAAGTCTGGCGGGATTTATCGCTAAGTATGGTCTCGTGAAACCGGGAGCGCCCCTTGGGGTCGCACAACTCTTCGAACGTTACCGCAGGGCTGACGATAAAACAATTTGGAAGCTTGCGGCGGAAGAGTCGGCCGGCACCCTGGAGAGTCCCAGTCTCGAAGAGCGTTGGATGCTCCGATACTCAATGCCCGTCACAGTGGCGATGGTAGGAGTGTGGGACACAGTCGGTGCGCTCGGGGTTCCTTGGTTCAGCATTGAGGGCGTCAGTAGGTCAAGTTTTGGTTGGCTACACACCGGGCTGCGGCTCCCAATCCAGCATGCCTTCCATGCGCTCGCAGTGGATGAGCATCGTCTCTCCTTCGCGCCTACGCCGTGGACAGTGCTTAGCACCACGCAATCGGCTCCGCGTTCGCTAGACAGTGTTGAGCAGAGGTGGTTTCCGGGAAACCACGGAAGCGTTGGGGGTGGATACAGTGGTGACCTCTTGGTTCAAGTGCCGCTCAAATGGTTGAAGGCCAAGGCAGAGCAACTTGGTCTGTCCTTCCGATATGACGTGGAAGTCGATCCCGATGCGCATCAGGCGCCCATCGCCGACTCGTATTCGGACTTCATGAACGGAATTTACAAACGCTTCAGCAAGCGCCACTTCCGCGATATCGCACCGCCGCCGTTCAAGGGCGAGCGCGGTACGCACACGCGGGTCAACGAGACTATCGACATATCCGTGTTCGACAGGTGGCGTTCAAACGTCAGTTACCGACCGGTAAACGTGGCGGAGTGGGCAAAGCGATACAAAGTCGACCCCACCACCCTTACAGCATCGGTAATGGCAAATGCGCCAAGCGATATAGTTCCAGACTAGAACCAACGGGCCCGCGATAGAGTTGACGCACCATGGAGGACGATTTTTGGGGAAGCGTTTGCGAGGATGGCGGGCCTGTGTGCACCGGCACTTTGCAATGGCTTTGCTAGCTTCAACATTACCTGAGAGCGATTGATCGCATCAGGTTCTCGTCACTCCACACGATGCTATGGGACGTGTTGAGAGGATAGACCGGTCAGCCCAAACCTTTCCTTCATCTCATCGGTGCGGACCCAGGTGTTGCCGGCGATTTTTTCAACCAGTCCCTCGAATACACGCTCGAAGGCCACTTTGGTAGCGTCGTCCGACAAAGCCTCCGCCTGCGCCAGCGGCAAGAGCGGCCGCATATCGGTCAAGAGCCGGGGATTTGCCAGCTTGGCGAACATCCGTTCCTCGGCCTGGGCGCGAGATATCGATTGGCCGCCAAACTGAAGATAGCGGGCGAACATCTCGGTGACACGAACAACATCGAGTCCGTCGAACACATCCAGGGCATGGGAAAGATCATAGAGATCGCGTCCCTTGTCGCGCTGCAGGAGAGCTCGCAGCTTCGTTGCCAGCATTTCCTCCTGAGAGAAGGTCGGAATCGCGGCCTCGCCGGCAAACCAGGGGTTGTCTATGCGAAACGGCATCGTTTGCGGCGGATCGTAGGCTCCGATTTCACGCGTGTTGATTTCGACCTTGAGGCGAATTGGCACGCCGCTTCCGTCTTCGGCTTCCACACGGAAACGAAATTTGGGCGCGACTGGACTTTGATCGAATTGCGCGCGGCCAAGCCACGGCTCTAGAACGACACGCAGCTGATCCAGAATCGGCCCGATCGGACCTGCGGTGGTTCGGACGAGATCTATATCTTCCGAGTAGCGAAGCGGTTCGGGGAAGTGCAGCTTGTTCAGCGCCGTGCCGCCGCGAAAACGCAGTTCGGCGGTTAGGAGATCGTCATTGAAGATGTCGATGAGCGCGCGGCTTATGATGAGGTCCTGCTCGACCTGGCGCTGATCGGCCCATGGAACGACATTACCCCAGGCGACGATGTTCTGAGCGGGGATCATTCATCGACCTCCGGTGTGCGACGCACAACCACGCGCCAGCGGTCGTCGTGCTCCTGCGGGGCCGGCGTGAAGTCCGGATCGCGCGTCTCATGCCGGTCGAGCTCCGTCCAGGGGGCGGCGCCGCGCGCCATCAGCGCCGCGCGCATCGGATCGGCCCGATCCGCATGCCCCAGTCGCTCCAGCAGATGACCGAGACGCTGAACGACAGGCCGCTCGGCGGCATCGGAAAGTGCGGCGAGCTGAAAAGGATCGATCTTTTCGCCAAGGTCCGTGAGGACCGTCGCGACATTGTCGATCCCGCCCGCCGCCTGTGGGTAGCGCAGGAGGTCGAGCGCCGTGAGCGCGGGTGAAGATATTTTCATTTTGCCGGTATCCGTTTTCCGGTCCTCGATGCCGGACTGCACTGCTGCAATGTCTTTTCGGTAATAGAAGACGATCAGGTTGCGGCCGGCCTTGATCTTCGGCAGGCGCTTGGGGGTGACGACCTGGAATTCCATCACGGCCTGGTGCGTGGCCCCGTGAAGTTCCGCCGCCTTCAGCAGGCCGACATAGTAGGGCTGTAGTTCGTGGCGCATCAGGGCATCGATGTACCATGAGGGCGGCGGCGCACCCCACGAGGCGAACTGCGGAGGCACCGCGACATAGAACCCCTGCCGAGGTCTGATCAGCGCCTTGCGTCGCTGAAGGCGCTCGGCCGCATCGAGGAGCGCACCGCGTCCGACACCGAGCGCCTGTTCGGCCTGCTCACTTGTAAAGATCACCTGGCCTGCGGAAAGCAGGCTCGTAATATGAGCTGACAGGGCGGAGCGTTGATCGTGAACCATGCGTCATTATCCGCTCTTGGCGCGGAGTTTTCAACATGGTTCGATAACACGAGACAAATCGGATTGGTTTTTCCGTGCTACGAGGGGCTTTTCAAACATGAATTGCCAAAGCGCCGCTTAGCTCAATGAACCTTCCGGCGCGCCTCAATGAGGCAGCGCTTTCGTCAGGATGACTTATCGGAGTTGAAGGCCGGCCATCCGGGCGCGCCAATGGGGAAAATACAACCCGTGCTTCACCGTACCTAACCAAACACTTCTCTTATTCAGAGGGAACTATCTTGTGTCTTTTTTCGCCAGGTCTTTGAGGAGAGCCCTACGGCTTCTGACGCACATTGTCACGCAGACGTGGGGGGCGCTGTAGGGCGCCGTTTGATTTTCTGGTATGTCCCGGGGGCGACGAACACGTTCACGACGTCGAGCACTTCCTGAAGTCTCTCGTCCCTGAGACGTGCCTTAAGGCCTGTGAGGCGTTCGTCTTCGTCAAGGAACTTCCCGATCATCATCCGTGCCTGGGCCTCGACTGTCTCGACGGCCCGAGCGGCATCCCCTAACGTTACAGTCTTCTGCTGTTCCGGGTCCCCTTCCTCCACGGTCACCTCGTCGAGGTCATCGACCAGCTTGAGGGCAGAGGAGGCCCTGCGACGGAGCCGCTTGGCTGTGTGCATGACGTCGACGACCTGATCGTAGGAGGCCCGCGAGCTCTCCGCAAGGCTGCTGCTGCGCGTGACGAGCTTGTCGATGTCCTCGATAACCTTGCTCACGTTGAGCTGTCCTTGCTGCGAGGCGTCGTAGGCATCATCGGCAAGGGGCTTGCAAACAGTCAGGCTGATGTCCGAAGGAAGAACGCATAGGGCTGCAGGACGCCGGCCGTAGCCGCCGGCGTTGCACCTCACGAATTGCCTATCGCAAACCTTCTTGGGATTCCTGCGGGAGATCGTCTCCTTCACAAGGTCTGCCAGTTCATCGGCGCTCGGCCAGCATGTGCCAGTGCCAGCTGCCGGGCTTGGCATGTTCCTGGTCTATCAGGCTCAGAATCTCGAACTCCGCGAACAGTTCGACCAGTTCTGCCGCATTGCAGTAAAAGTGCGGGTGAATTTTATCGGAATCGTCAGGATCGATGGCAGCATCGACAAAGGTGTTCGGCGCGACTTCCTCGCCTTTTCCGTATTTGACGTTGCGCTTTGAAAGCATGGTGCCCTGATAAGTGCCGCCCGGCCTGAGCACACGCCCGATTTCGGCGACGGCCGCCCGCACGATCAGCGGATCGCCGTGATAGATCACATTGAAGGACAGGACGTGGTCGAACGAGCCGGTCTCGAACGGCAGCTCCGTCATCGCCGCCACCTGTGTGGCGATGGCGAGATCTTCTTCCCGGCTAGCGCGGTGCAGTTCGGACAATCCCTGCTCGGCCATGTCCACCGCCGTCACGTCGAGACCGAGGCGCGCATAGGCGAGTGAATGCCGGCCGACGCCGCAACCGAGATCCAGCACCTTGAGAGCGCCCCTGGTAGCCAGCGTCGCCGCGAACGCCGCCACGTCCGGTTCCGGCGTAAGCCAGTCCGCCCGGCCGTGCGGCGTGGCCCAGCGATCGTTCCAGGCGAGGTGAGCGGTGTCGGTTTTCATGATTGATGTTCCTTTGAGAAGTGCTGGTTTCAGTGCCCGTCCATCACCCGGGTGCGGCTATGGGCGCCAATCTGTTCGACGATGACGACGAGGCCGAAGATCATCAGGATAATGGTTGCGGCAGTCGGATAGTCGAACATGTCCATGGCGACCTTCAGCTCCAGTCCGATGCCGCCGGCCCCGACCAGGCCGAGCACTACCGAGGAGCGCACCGCCTTTTCGAGGGCGAACAGCGTGGTCGTGATGAAGGCAGGCATCGCCGCGGGGATCACGGCACAGAAAATGGTGTCGATGCGTCGGACGCCCTGCGCCTGCAGCGCTTCGGCCGGTCCCTTGTCGACATCCTCCATCGCCTCGGCAAAAAAGCGGCCGCAGAACCCGGCCGTATCGACGGCTATTGCAAGAGTACCCGCAAACGGCCCGAGCCCGACCGCGATGACGAAGATTAGCGCCCAGATCAGGTCGGGAACAGTGCGAAATATCGCCACGATCCCCCTGGCCAACCCATTGGTCACGCGGCCGCTCAAAAGTTTCCTCGCCGAAAGCACCGCCAACGGGATGGAAACAAGAGCGCCGACGACCGTGCCGGCGACCGCCATCTGGAACGTCTCGATGAGTGCGGACGAGAGGGAAGGAAATCGCTCCAAGCTTGGGGGCCACGCACGCGAAAAGAAATCGCCGAGCGCCGGCAGGCCTGAGGCCAGTTCGGAAACCGACCAGCCGGTTCCGTCGAGGGACCAGACAAGTACCCCAAGGCCGAGCGCGTAAAGAAGAAATGCCAGCGCGGACGGCCGCTCGAAACGAACCGGCATGCCGGGCTGACGCGGTATGTCAGTCGTAGAGGCCACGAAGGTCTCCGATCGCCAATCCATGCGAGGGTGCGTCCAGCGCCAGCGTTCCCTCGCGCAGTCCTACGACGCGCCGCCCATGTGCGAGCGCGTGAGCCAGGTTATGGGTGGTGAAAACGAGCGTCGCGCCGGTCTCGCGCACGACCCGGGCAAGGACATCCATCACCACTTCGCCGGCGGCAGGGTCGAGGCTGGCGGCGGGCTCGTCCGCCAGGACGAGGCGCGGTTCCGGCACCACGGCCCGCGCTATCGCCACGCGCTGCGACTGGCCGCCGGAAAGGCTGTCCACGCGGCGCATGGCAAGGTCCGCAAGCCCCACCCGGTCGAGCGTCGCAAGCGCCCGCCGGCGGGAATCGACCGGTGCAAGCGCCTGGACCCAGCTTCGCGGGCCTGGTCTCGCTGCAAGCAGACCATGCACGACATTGGACAGCGCCGTCAGCCTGGGAACCAGATTGTGTTTTTGCGCGACAAATCCGATGCCGGAACGCAGACGCCGCAGGTCGCCGGCTCTCAATCCGCTGAGATCGCTCCCGAAGATCGAAACCGCGCCGCCTGCGGGTGCGACAAAGCCCAGCAGGCATTTCAGCAGGGTGGACTTACCGGCCCCGTTCGCCCCGATAAGCGCCACGGCCTCTCCGCGCCCGACAGTGAAACTCACGTCGGAAAAGACCGGTGGATGTCCGCCATAGCGTGCGAGGAGACGGTCGACGGACAGATCGGCCGTTTGGAGCTTGACCGGCTCATATTGGTCAAGCCGGGCAGGGGCGACGTTCATTCGCCCACGAACTCCGAGAACTGCGGATAGCCGATGGTGGTGTACATGGCGCGCACCGGCGCATAGGCCTCGTCATCGACCTCGACGATATCCATACCTGTGAACTTTTCGTTTTCGCCGCCAACGGAGACGATGCCCTCGATGATGGCCGCCTTGCCTTCGACCATCTTGGTGCGGATGGATTCGCCGACGGCCGGGTCGACATGCGCGCCAACCAGGAGAAGATCGTTCGGCAGGTCGCCTGAGCGCGCGATGACGCGGAAAGCGCCGGGCGGCGTCGATTCATCCTTGTCGCGCACGCCGCGCGTCCAACTCGTATAGTTGACGCCGATGGCCTCGACATCGCCGCGCTTCAGCGCTTCATGAGCCACCGCGCGCGACGTATGCGTTACCTCGATTCCGTTCTTCGGATCGACGCCGTAGTCGGCCAGCAATTGCGACGGGCAAAGGTGACCGGATGTCGATCCGATATCGTCCAGCGCAACCTTCTTGCCCGCGAGGTCCGCCGGCTTGACGAAAGGCGAATTCGCCCTGACCACGATCGCGCAGAAATAGTCCGGACGGCTGAGGCCGATCAGCGACTTTGCGTCGGTCATCTTATTGATAACCACGTACTCGGCCGGCCCGGTGATGACGAAATCAACCCGCTTGGCTCGGAGCGCTTCGGCCGCGGCCGTGCGGTTGCTGACCGGAAAGAATTCGAATGTATGGCCGGACGCCTGTTCCAGCGCGGCCTTGAACGGACCCCATTCCGTCTGAAGCCGCTCCAGTCCCTCGACATCGGTGATCGCCAGCTTGAAATTCTCGGCCTGAGCCCAGCCCGTTGTCGCGAGGGCCAGTGCCGCCGCCGTCAGGATCGTCGAAATCCGCATGGTCGTCCCCTTGTCGTCTTCGGTTGCTTTCCGATGCCCATACGACGGGGAAATGACACTGCAATTGCAGGCTCGTGACATCTTTGCGAAATCGTTCAAGAAAGCCGGGGCACTAGACCGCCGGCAAGAATTTCAGCTGGCTAACTGTCAAAGCACACGGCATCCAGCGCGGATTGGGAAATCACTCCGCCCGATCGCAACCGCCGAGCGCGACACTCGTCGGATTGCGGATATCCTCGCAATGTGGGACGCGTTTCCAAATCAATTGGAGGGCTCCGATGCGTGTTTCGCAAAACCGGACAACGATTCCGCCAAGTCGCGGATCGGGTGTCAGTTGAAGGTTGGAATTCCGACCTCGCCTCCAGCTGGAATATTTCCTCCTGCGGCGTGTGAACAACGCCGTATCGGCTGGGGACAACTGCCGCTTCGCAGGTGCGTCAAACATTTTGTGCGTTGCAAATAAAAGGTAGGCGAATACGGTGAACTGGTCGGCCGTCTATTCCTCCCAGATGCGACCCGACAACGCGAACGTGGTGCACCTCCTCCCGAACCACGCTCAGCTATAGAGCCCGCTGCTACTTCCTCCCAGCAGCGGGCTTCTTCACCCTTGGCCATGCCGCCACGACGGTGCCGGCGCGCGCCGTGCAAAAGAATCGCGAGTCGTCGGGCTTTGGAGGAAGTCCTCTATGAGTTTGAAAAGCGGCTGCGCACAAGCTGCGCAGGGGGTTGAGTTTCATCAACTGTTCCACACTGCCCTTTTATGCGACTTTCGAAGCACAAAAGGCGAACTTCAAACGTCCGAACTTTGTGGCACATTTGGACATGGCCACGATCGTCCCAGATAACGACGTTCGCAAGTGCGTACTCCCAGCTATGGATCGCGCCAGTCGCGCAACACACCGATAGTTTCCCGCCCGTTGCACCCTACCTCTTTGCTGATCCCGTTTTCTTTTACGCGAATCGGATTTTCGCTTATAGTCTTGTCTGGGTGGGCAAACTTGCAGAATGATCTATTCGGCTCGATGGAGCCGCAGATTCTCGACCTATCGCAACGTGACTATGGGCCGATCCGAACACCGATTGGACAGATAAGCTGTGTGCTGCGTGCTGCCCGGAAATCCGAGGCAAAATCGCTCGGCACAGTAAGGTGTCTGCTCGCACCGCCGAACCGCTTTTCGAGCTTTCGGACGGCGAGCGCGTCATCGTCACCAGCCGCAAGAACATTGCGCGCCCTCACGATGTTGATGCCTTGCTTCTGCGGACTGAAACCGGACTGCGCTGGCTTTCGCACAGGCTCGTCGATGAGCTGGAATCTGCCGCAGTCAAGGATAGTTGGCCAACCACTATCGCTGCACGCGCACGCGCATGGGATGGCCAATTCTCGTTCCGGAATGAAGTTCCCGACGACAAAGGCAACGTTGCTGAAGACAAGCGCGGCCTGCGGCCACCACAGGTAGGCGCCCTCCATGCGATCGGAGCACACTGGAGCCTCTATAAACAGCCGGCTACCATCGTCATGCCAACCGGCACAGGCAAGACAGAAACCATGCTTTCGGCTTTGGCCGCGTATGCGCGCGAGCCTCTCCTAGTGATCGTCCCCTTAGATGCTTTGCGCGGGCAGACTGCAGGCAAGTTTCAAACCTTTGGACTCTTGCGTTTTCTGGGCGTTCTCAATTCGGCCGCGCCAAACCCCATCATTGCGTGTACGTTTGCACCTTCCCACGACTGGAAGGTCAAGGCATATTTTGTGTTCTCGGCGCTTTTTTAATCCGGCCTTTCTGAATGCCTCGACCGCTGCCGGACAGAGAATCGATTCGAATATTCATGCGAGAGATGATAGTCTCGTCTTGAACCCTCGGGAGGAGGAGATGCGCGCCATTGCATTTATTGCCGGCGTGTCGGTGGCTACGCCCTCGATGGCGGCGGAGCAGCTCATCTTTTACACTGCCAATTTTCCAGATGCGACATCGGTCCAGCTCAGCATCCTGAACAATAGTGCCTCGCAAGATGGGGACTATGACTTTGAGGTCGCTATTGGCTTAGTTGAGACGGACGCGAGCGGTGCTATCAGGTATCAAGATACCGGAAAGCATCGTGTACGCGTTCGGTGTAATTATCCCGCCTATGTGAGCGTGGGTGCGCGAAAATATCCCATAGAGATGCCTCTCAGCCGTTCCGCACACGATGATTGGAAAGAAAATCTCTGGATAACGTTCTGCGCGGCCCCTTCATCGTGACACCCGTGCTCATAGCATTGCCCTGATCGGACAGCGGCCGCGGGGTGATTTCAACCCGCGGCGCTAGTGCCGGATCACTTGATATCGGTGACCGTGATCCGTCCGTTGACTCGGTCGGCTGCAAACTCGATTGCTTGACCCGCTTTGACCTTCTCGATCATGCTGTCTTCCGCGACGACGAACACCATCGTCATCGCGGGCATGTCGAGATTCGTCAGCGGCTCATGTTTGATCGTGAGCTTTTTCTGCTTGGCGTCAACTTTGACCACCTCGCCTTTCACGTATTCCTGTGCGAGCGCGCTCCCCCCGATGGAGAGCACGAACGCCAGGGTCGAAAGTACTTTTACCAACAGTTTCATGGCTGCTTCCTTTGCGGGTTTGAAGGTCAATGGGCGACGCTGATATCGCCCTTCATGCCCGAATCATAATGACCCGGGATCAGGCAGGCGAAACCGAAATCCCCGGCCTTGGCGAAGGTCCAGATGATCTCTCCGCTGGCGCCCGGCGCCAGCTTGATGGAGTTCGGGTCGGCGTGTTCCATCTCCGGGAACTTCTCCATGAGCGCCTTGTGTTCCATGATGCCCTCGTGGACATCCATGACGAACTCGTGGTCAACCTCGCCCTTGTTGGTGAATTTCAGCCGGATGGTTTCGCCTTCCTTGATCGACAGGGACGCGGGTTCGAAAACCATGCCCCCGTCGTCCTTTTCTTTCATGGCGATTTGCACCGTCCGTTTGACCTTGGACGTCTCTCCGGGTTTGCCGATTTCCATCATCCCGGCTTCACCGTGTCCGCCACTGTGGTTGCCTTCGGCCAAGGCCGCACCGGGAACGATTGCCATCATCATGGCCGCGATCATCATTCGTTTCATGCTGGTCTTTCTCTGCTTGTTGGGGTTTGAGAGTTGGCATTCATCCCTGCTTTCCGTGGCCGCCGTGCTGGGTTTGCGGAGCCATCGTTTTTGCGTCGCCTGACTTCGTCGGAGCGGGGACATCCCCGGTCCACTCATAGGCGACGGTTCCTTCCGGGTGCTGGTACCAGCCGGGATCGGCGTAATCGTTCGCGGACAGGCCCTCGCGGACCTTGACCACCGAGAACATGCCGCCCATCTCTATCGCGCCGAACTGACCCCACCCCGTCATCATCGGGATGGTGTTGTCGGGAAGCGGCATCTCCATTTCCCCCATGTCGGCCATGCCGCGGTCACCCATGGCCATGTATTCGGGCTGGACGCGGCGGATCTTGTCGGTGACCTTGGAGTTGTCGACGCCGATGAACGTCGGCACGTCATGGCCCATGGCGTTCATCGTATGGTGCGACTTGTGGCAGTGGATCGCCCAGTCGCCCTCGTATTTGGCGTCGAACTCGTATGCCCGCATGGCGCCCACGGGGATGTCGATAGACACCTCCGGCCACCGCGCTTCCGGGCGCACCCAGCCGCCATCGGTGCAGGTCACCTCGAAGTCGTAGCCATGCATGTGGATCGGATGATTGGTCATCGTCAGATTGCCGACGCGCACCCGCACCCGATCGTTCTTCGCCACCGGAAGATGGCTGATCCCCGGAAAGACCCGGCTGTTCCAGGCCCAGAGGTTGAAGTCCGTCATCTCCATGATGCGCGGGACGTACGACCCGGGCTCGATGTCGAAAGCGTTCAGCAGGAACACGAAATCGCGGTCCACCCGCATGAACTTCGGGTCCTTCGGATGAATGACGAAGAACCCCATCATGCCCATGGCCATCTGGACCATTTCGTCGGCGTGCGGGTGGTACATGAAAGTGCCGCTCTTCACGAGGTCGAACTCGTAGACAAAAGTCTTGCCGGACGGAATTCCGGGCTGCGTCAGTCCAGTCACGCCATCCATGCCGTTTGGCAGGATCATGCCGTGCCAGTGGATGGTGGTGTGCTCCGGCAGCCTGTTGGTCACGAAGATGCGGACCCGGTCGCCCTCGACCGCCTCTATGGTCGGACCGGGGGACTGGCCGTTGTAGCCCCACAAATAGGCGGTCGAGCCTGGAGCCAGCTCACGTTCCACCGGTTCAGCGACGAGATGGAACTCCTTCACGCCGTTGTTCATGCGGTGGGGCAGCGTCCAGCCGTTGAGCGTCACCACCGGCTGGTAATCAGGGCCGCTCGACGGGAAGATCGGCGGCTGCATGTCAGGGGATTCCATCGTCGGAGCCTCCGGGAGACCCATCGCCGATGTCTTGGTCCATGCGGTCGCGCCCGCCAGGAGCGCACCCGCCCCGAGAATTTGCCGTCTTGAAAGCATCTTTCTTCTCCTTGGGTTCAGTGGCCTTCAGCGCCGGCGCCGGCTACGGCCGGAGCGTCGCCAGCTGCGGACGCACTTCCGCCGCCGCCGTAGACTGCGGTGCCGAGATTGACGTCGGCCAGCCAGAAATTGCGCTTGGCGTTGAGGGACAGGATGATCGAATTGACTTTCGCGCGGGTGTCGGCGAGGAGCTCGAACGTGTTGGTGATCATGCCGTTGTAGGTGAGGACGGCTTCTTCCTCGATCTTCTTCCGAAGTGGCACGACATTGTTCCGGTAATGCCGGGCGATGTCATAGGTCGATCGGTATCCGTCATAGGCGGACCGCGCCTCGGAGCGGATGTTCACCGCTTTCTCCGCGAGGAGGTTGGCAGCCTGCATATAGGCGAGCTCAGCCTTGCGCATGCGCGCCTTGCCCGTGTCGAAGATCGGAATGACGAATTCGAGCTCCAGGATAAGTGCGGCGCTCGTCTCGGTTCCGCCTTCTTCCGATTCCTCGCGCTCCACTTCCACGCCCGTCAGAAGTTCCAGGTCGGTGACGTAGCGCGTCGCTTCGGTCAAACCGTAGGATTTGGCCAACGCTTCCAGTTCGAGCCTTGCGATCTCGAGATCGACCCGGTTCCTCAGTGCTTCCGCCTCGATCGCGCGCTTCGCCATTGCGCCTTTTGGCAGTGCCGGGAGTGCGTTGGGGACCGAGTAGTCCACGTCATATCCCCACAGACCCATCAGGCGGGTAAGTTCTTCCTTGGCAGTCCGTGCCGCGAGCCGCGCCTCCGCCGTCTGTCCCGCCAACTCGGCATAGAAGACATGCTCGCGCGCCTGCCCGGTCTTGGTGAAAGCGCCCGTCTCGCCCAGCTTCTGCGCGAGTGCCGACGCAGCGTCCGCCGCGGCCTGCGCCTGGTTCAGGTAGGAGACTGTCTCCCAGGCCGAGACGGCATTGATCCAGGCCCGCCGCGTATCGGCGGCGAGCCGCAAAGTCTCCTCGGCGGCGCGAAGCTGCGCCTGGCGGAAGCGGGCATCAGCGACCGCGACACGCCGCTTATGCGTTGCCAGCGCGAGGATGTTGCTGACAACCGCCCCTTCGATCGTCCGCACCGGATCGATGCCGATCATGCCGACCGAGATCGTCGGATTGACAGGCATGGTTTCCTGCCAGACATCCGCAGCCGACAGGCCGACTTCGGCATAAGCCGCCTGAAGCCCCTTGTTGTTGAGAAGAGCCACCTGGACCGCCGTGTCGGGGCCGATCGTCTTCTTTTGCAGGAGTCCCTTCACACGCGCGGAAACGGCCTGCGCTTGTTGGCTCGATTGAATCCAGACCGCCTGCTTGCCCGTGACCGATTGGCTTCGCGCCTCCACGGTCGCGAAGCCCGCGACAGGATCCGAAATACCCGCAACGGTCGCGCATCCGGATGCGATCAACGGCAGCGAAATGACCGCAACCAGTTTCAGGATACGGGGCGTCATGATCCGGCCCCGCCGTTTGCGGGCGACAGCCTCTCATTGAGACGCCGCCAGTTCTGCGGATCGACGGGTTCCCGGTGGTGATAGTCGGCGACTACCGGGTTGTAGTGCACATCACGGATGCCCATCGCCGGGTCCGCAGGATTGAAGGCCGGGAGCACGTTCGGCGGAGTTGTCGCCGCACATCCGGCAACAGATAGCGATGCTAGCATCGCGAAACTTGCGATTTTCATTGTGGACCTGAAGGTTGACGTGTGCGTGTACGCGCGCCGGACAGGATTCCGGACGCTGCGCTCAACCGCCTCGAAGAGGCGTCGTCAGTGCAGGTGTCTGGGGGGTCTTATCAGCTCGGCATATTCGCCGAGCGGTAAGGCCAGGGAGACGGCCGACGCAAAGCAGCGGGAGACAGCATGCTCTATCTCAGGACACTCGACTGGCACCGCATGCGCCGGGGCGCAGTGGACTTCGCAGCTTTTTTCGGCGGACTTCTTGTTCCCATGATGGTGGTTCGGCGTGTCCGTGTCGTCCGCCATCGCGCCGTGATCGTGATCGCCCATGTCGTGAGTGGGTTGTTCGGCTCCGACGTTCACCCCGGCATCGCCGTGAAAACCTGTGGCATTGGCCGTGGCAAACAAACCGGGCTGAAGTGCCGACATGGCCAGGAACACGACCGCCAGCACTGCTCGGAGCGATACATTTCCCAAGATCGAGATTCGACCAAGATTCCTCATCGTGCCCTTGGGACAATTGTTCGCCTGATTTGTCAAGGCGGATTGCGGCGAGTTTGTTGCAGTGCAACCAAAAGTGAACGGAGCTGCGTGTTATTATCGCTGAATGGTTAGTTACATCAGGTTCAGCACCGCTCCGGCGACAGCCAGGTAGCGCGCAACCAGTGGATGAGCCGGCTGTACGAACATTGCTGAGTTCCTGTCGATTAGCTGTCCAACTCACCCAGTCCGGCGTCGAATGAGGTCGATTCCCTCGCCTACTGTCGCTTCTCCCTGAACTTGGCGTGGCAGTTCGTGCAATCCTGCAGCATCAGGTGGAAGAGATGTTCGGCTGGCATCTTCGAAGGATCGTCGCCGGCCACCGCACCGCCAGCCCGCTTTCCGAGAAGGCTGCTGCCCATGGCCATTCCCGGCGCCATCCTCATGGATTCGGTGATGCCATCGGGCGCGTCGTCGGCCGCCGATGACAGCGCCGCCGCCAAGGTTTCGAGATGGCCGGCAAGCGCAGCGAATTCCTCGCGCGACAGCTCGATTTCGGCCTTCGCGGCCGAGGGCGCGCCAAACGAACCCTCCGGAAATTCGTCGACCATGGCGATTCCGGAGCGTCGGCGGATGGTTTCGGCTGCCGCCTTGAAGACCGCTGCGTCATAGGCCAGCTTCCCGTCGAAAATTCCGGAGATGGTCTTGGCGGCGTCCGCCATCGCCTTCATCGAATCTTGGCGCTTGGCGACGACCGGATCGACAGCGTTTACCGAAAACGCCGCCCCGGCGGCGATCCCGGCGATGACAAGGACTGCCGCAATGACCGGGATGGGCCTCACTGAACCGTACCATTTCCCGCAAGGCCGTCGATAATCGGGCAGGCCGGGAGTTCATCGCCGTGGCAGTTTTGAGCGAGACGCCTGAGCGCGTCGCGCAGGCTCGAAAGATCCGCCATCTTGCGGGCAATTTCGGCGAGCTTGACCTCGGCGATCGCCTTCACGTCAGCACTCTCGCGCTCCTTGTCACCGTAGAGCGACAGGAGCTGGCGGCACTCCTCGACCGAGAAGCCGAGGCTGCGGGACCGCTGCAGGAAACTTAGCCGATGCACATCCGACATTGAATAGTCGCGGTATCCGTTTCCCGCCCGATCCGCCTTGAGGAGTCCGATTTCCTCGTAGTAACGGATAGTTTTGCGGCAAGCCGGACTTTTCGGAGGCGGTTCCGATGTTCATTCATGTCTCCTCGTGGTTGGTGCGGGAGAGATAATCCTTCCAGTTGCTGGAAGGTCAAGTAGAATCGATCATGACCGATACTCGGCCCTGGATCAGTGCCCGACAGCCGTGATGCCTAAATCCACCACAAGAGTGCCAGAATGCAGGTTCGGGTCAGGTCCTGATCATGTATCGCGCTCAATGCCTCCGTCTTGCCAATGCCATCAGGGTCCAGCCCAGTCCCATGGCTTCCTTCAACCTCTCGATCCGGTCCCCGAAAATGGCCTTTAACGGCCGATTGAGTTTTTCCGAATTGACCAGGCGCATGAATCCCCGGTTCGCCTTGGGCGAAACCGAGAACAGTTCAAGGACTTCGAACTCCGGGGTGAGCAGCCGGCGCAACTCGTGTCGGCTAACCCAGCGACGAAGCTGTCCCGGCGCTGGCGGCGAGATGCGGTTGAACCGCTCAAGCACGAAACGGTTCTGCGTAGCCAGCATCAGATGTCCGCCGGGCCTCAGATAACTGGCCAGCTTCCTGACAAACGAGGGTTGGTCGGCAACGTGCGACAGGACCTCCAAGGTGATGACCACATCGAAGGGGCTTGATCCCAAATCCAGCTTCATGAAGTCGCCGGATACGAAAGTAACCTCGGGTACCCGCTGACGCACCCGCGCCAGTACGTCATCAGACAAATCAGTTCCGGTCACGCGGCCGAAGGGCAGCAGCCGGGGGCACAGCCAGCCGGACCCGCATCCCACCTCCAGGATGTTCAAATCATTTCGTCCTAACGAATTCAGCCAATCAAGAACCACCTCCGCCTGCCTGATGCAAACATCCTGAATCTCGTGCTCGCGATGCTCAGCATTCCAACGGTTCCAAAATCTTCTTTGAAGTGAAATCGGGTCGACCTTGTTCATGTCCGCTTCCCTGCTGGAAAATTTCGCTCGATCTGGCGGACGCGCCAAAAGCGTTGCGTTCCGTCAGAGTGCGGTTTTCAGGCTGGGCAAGCCGTTCTTGGAGGGCGAAGGATGGATGGCGATCTCGCCGGGATGACTATCGGCTGGATTCGCGCGAGCCACGCTTCCGGATGCCTCTTTGGAAATAGATAGGGCACCGGGGTCGCAGCGAACGTCTGGTGGGAGTGGTCGGCATGGTGATGGCCGTGATGCATGGCGGCCGTATCGGACGCCGTTCCCCCGCCTTGCGAATGCACGTTCTCATGTTCATGGGCCGCATGTATTGGAGTGTCCGCGTGCAGCGACGATCCCAGCGGTTGTGTCCCCGCAAGAGGAAAAAGGAGAACTGCAATGGCGAGAACAAGGATCCAGGCCTTGTCCATTTTTCTATGCGAGCACATAAGATCACGATGCATGTCGAACGACGAAGATTAGATCGCGGCCGCCAACCACGCAATCAAACTTGACTACGCCCTCCGGACGATGGGGCGATTTAGGTTCGATCAGCGGTATGCCTCATACCCACCCGAAACGTGTGGATCGACACCTCCGCAGCAGCCATCATGATCCAAGCTGGGCGTTGGCGGCAAACGACGTTGGT
>NZ_AHAM01000154.1 GCF_000236565.1 Mesorhizobium alhagi CCNWXJ12-2
ACTAAACCAGCAAGTCGCCGTCATCGCGAACACGACGCGACAGTTCTTCAAGCGTTTGGACAAAATGATGCTTGCTGAAAGCGGTATGGGCAGGCTTTGCGTGTCCGGCTGAACAACGCCAGCCAGCCAAAAAGAAAAAGTCCGGCGGCAAGTGGTGCTGACCGATAGCCCCGGAAGACGGCGGGGTGGATGTGCCGCCTTGCCGGTATTTTTCCCATCGCCTCAGTCCACGATCCCGAAACGCGGATACCGGTTTTCGGAAGGATCGTGGTGGTCAAACAAGAATGTCAGGCGACCTTGAGTTCCTTGAAAACCTTCTCGAAGGCTTCCTTGACCGGCTTGGACACTTCCTCGGCGGCCTTGGTGATCACGGCCTGGATGTCCTTGGCCTGCTCGACGGTCATCTCGACGCGCTTGCGCAGGAAGACGGTCTGCAACTCGACGACTTCCGACATCGACTTCGCGCCAACCAGGGCTTCGAGGTGCGAGAAATCGGCTTCGGCATTGGCGCGCAGAGCGGCAATCGTCTTGAGCGACAGCTCGTTGCCGGCGGTCTTGGCGGTCTCGAAGGTCGACTCGAGAGCCTTCTGGGTCGTCTCGGCGCCGGTCTTCAATTTCGAAAAGGCTTCCTTCGACTGCTCGACGCCCTTTTCGGCGACAGCGCGGAACTGGTCGGTAGCCTTGGACGCGTCGAAGGTCGGAAATGCGGCGTTCTCAATGGTGTCGGTGGTCTTGTCAGCGGTCTTGGACATGTTTTCCATCCTTTTTGGGTGGACGGCCCTGCACAAAGCCGTCTCGTTCATCTACGAAGCTGACGTAACGGAATTATGAACCCGACATAGCGGGACGGTCATTTTGTGCGTTGCACTGATTTGCCACAGCGCTAACCGAACTCCGAATTTTCGCGCAGGCGGGCGTGCTGTTTGTGAATCAACCCGAGTTGAACCACATTGAACCCCGCCAAGATCTACCCACCGCTCTAATCCATTGGCTTATTTGGCACTTTGCGCGGGTTCCGATAGGCACCGATCCGGTCCAGCGCCATATGGCAAATTTCTGGCCCAATCGGCATGTTGGGTTCCCGCTTGGGAGCTTCACAATCGCCTTTTTCGCGCATCGGGATACACGGTTGTCTTCGCCGTCGACATCGGTCGCCGCATAATGGAGCTTCGCGGGAGAAGCCTTCAATGTGGACGACGCACTTTGCTGAGTCAGCGGCGCACCCCCATCAGCGGAATGGCTCGGCCCCCACGTCCCGGCAGGGACGTCTCAGGCGCTCAGATCCTGAACGCAATCTGCAAATTTCATGTTGTTGCTCCTGCGTTCCGATCAAAGAGCTCGCCAGCCTTGAGCAGTACATGCATCGCGAGCGCCAGTTTGCGCGCTACGGCAACGGCCGCGCGGTTGAAGCCGATCCTCTCGCGGAGCTTGAGGCCCCATGTGCGCGGGGCAGCTGTCGGCCGAGCTGCGGGACAGGATGACTGTCGCCGCCTCGTAGAGAAGACCGCGCATGGCGGTCACCGCGTCGGAGATGTGGCCGTCATAATCGACCTCCCCCGATTCCCGCAGCCCCGGCAGCCATACCGCTCTTGTGGCGGGGG
>NZ_AHAM01000153.1 GCF_000236565.1 Mesorhizobium alhagi CCNWXJ12-2
TTCGGTTTCGTTGCACACGATCAGCCCCTCGACGGCCGCGTCGGCCAGCTCCTGCATACGCGCTGCTTCGCCGGCGCGACGGAGATCGCGCACATCGAGGGCGAGGCCGATAACGGCCAAAAGGATGATGACGATCGAAACGAGGGCTACGCCAGCCGCCATCCATTCCGCGGGCAACGCCGTTGCGGAAATGTCAATGCGCGGGTCTGGCATGATTGCGGCCGCGCCCATCGCAGTGAAATGGTGGCTGCAAATCGCCACCGTCAGCACGAGGGCGCCGAGCGCCTTCCACTTGACCGTGTTGGCGTGAAGCGCAACCGGCAATGCGGCCGCGCCGAACAGCCCACCAAGAGTGATCGACGCGGCGACGAGGGGCACATCCCACACGATGCGGCCCGCGATCTCGAAAGCGGCCATGCCAGTGTAGTGCATCACTGCGATGCCGCCTCCCACGGTCGCACCGCCGATCCAGCGTCCATGTGGGACGCGCGGTGAGATGCCGATCGTGAGACCCGTCCCGGTCAATGCGATCGCGGCCAGCAACGACAGGATCGTCAAGGCGATGTTGTAGCCGCTCGGCACGGCGGGCTGGAAAGCCAACATGGCGATGAAATGTGTCGCCCAGATGCCGAAGCCGGTGGCGACGGCGGCGACGGCTAGCCAGATCCGTCGCATTTCGCGCTCGCTGCGTCCGACATGGTGGAGGAGGTTGACGGCCGTGAAGGAGGCCAGAGCGCAGATCAAGGCGGCCAATGCGACCAAACGCAAGTCATGCTGCGTCGCGATGCAGGTATAGACTTTCAACATGCTCTTCCCCCAATCAGGACAATCCCCGTTTGGGCGAGAAATCTACGGCCAAAACTTGAATAAACCGCTTATGGTGAAATCCCGGTTTGATCATCGTTACCGAAGGTCGTGAAGGACGCTATGGTCCTGGCCGACCTGAAGTTGAGGTGCTGGCGCCTTGCTCCTGATGACCAGAGGCTCCCCCGCAGAAACCGACGTAACATGATTGATGTGGTGGAACGGCCCGCTCCGACAGCATCAAAGTGCTAAACGTGGTCGTTGTTCGAACGCCACAAAGGAGGGACCGTTCCATGAAGCATGCTAGCATAATCGGGCTGGATTTGGCCAAAAACGTTTTCCAGGTTCACGGTGCGGACGCCGGAGGCTCGCCCGTGTTCAACCGGAAACTGCGACGCGGCGAAGTACTGCGCTTCTTCGAGAAATTGCCTTCATGCCTGGTCGGAATAGAAGCCTGTGGCAGCGCTCACTATTGGGCCCGCGAGATCGCAGCTCTTGGCCATGACGTACGGCTCATTCCACCGGCTTATGTCAAACCCTTCGTCAAGCGCGGTAAAACGGATGCGGCGGACGCTGAGGCCATCAGCGAGGCCGTAATCCGCAAGACCATGCGGTTCGTTCCGATCAAAACGGCTGAGCAACAAGCCGAAGCGATGATGCTAAAGAGCCGCGGCCTTCTCGTGAAACAACAAACGCAAGCGGTTAACGCCCTGCGTTCGCATCTGGCTGAGTTGGGCATCATCACCGCCGCCGGCCTGGCAAAGGTCGCGACGTTGGTCGCGATCGTGCGGGATGAGACAGATCCCCGCCTGCCTTCTGCAGCACGCTTCGCCCTAATGGCAATTGCCGATCAGATCGAAGCCTTGATGGACCAGATTGACAGGCTCGAGCGCGCCATCGTTGCAGCGGCGAGGCGTGACGAGGATATGCGTCGCCTGACCACCATCCCCGGTGTTGGCGCCATCACTGCGGCGACCATCAAGGCGCTTGTACCGGATCCCAATGGCTTCAAGTCGGCCCGTCACTTTGCCGCTTGGCTGGGACTGACGCCACGACCGCACTCAAGCGGGGGCAAGGAGCGGTTGGGGCGCATCTCAAAGATGGGAAATCCCGAACTTCGCTGTCTCCTCGTTCTCGGGGCAACATCAGTGCTACGGATCGCGCGGAAGGACGATCGGGCGCGGCCGTGGCTGAAAGCGCTGCTCGCCAGACGACCGTTCAAGGTCGCCGCGATCGCGCTTGCCAACAAGATGGCGCGCATTATTTGGGCGCTTTTGAACAAGGGCGGGATTTATCAGCGCCCGGAACCGCTGACCATGACCGCGAGAGCCATCTGACGAACGCGGTGACGATCAAAACGATCTGACCGGCGAGGGCCGGCAGAGGGCAAGGTGCAATAACAGACGATGAACCTATGGGACGAAATCCCGGGACGAGTGAGGCCGCAGCGTCAATGCGCTTAAAGCGCGTCTGATTGATTAGCCCCTCGTTTCGCGGACTTCATCAAGGCCAGCGGTCACGCACCGCGCTATATAGGCCGGACATATGACCGCACCGTTCCCATATGTGAAGCGACTGAAAAAGCCCTTGCACCGCGGGCCGTTCCACATATGACGCTGGCACAAACACGGTGTGCATGGAAACGGTCGCTGGTCCGCTGGTGTTCGCCGATGATCTCCACTTCGGCCACGACAACGACGCGACTCGGGCCGTAGGCGGGCGCTATTGAATCAGCAACTCGTCCGATTGGCGAGAATTAGGGGGAGAGTGGCGGCACCTATCCAAATTGACCTTGCGTGAATGCGGATTTGTCCTTGATATCCGAGACAGCGGAGGCGTTGGAATGCTTGGTCTTGTCGACACGTTGTACTCTCTACGATATTCGCATTCGTGGCGATCTGCTGTGGCGCCCTCGTCATCGCTGTGCTTCAGGAACCAGATCGGCTCCCCGCCACTCTGCGATCGTTATGGAATGAATTAAACGGACGAGAGCGTTTCCGCTCCTAACTTCCCCGCCACACGGGCGTGCCCAATCTGCGACCCTCATGCGCTGAATCTTGACCATTTAGTACCAGGCGCTGGTCGAACAAAATCGAGCCGGATAGGACGTGCGAGGGAAACGCCTGCCGATTCACCGTCTGTGGACGGGGTCCATCGAAAAACGGGTGCGCTTATTCTTAGTTCCGATAACTCCCCTATCTTCGGCACCCGGTTTGTCAAAGATAGTATCGCTTTGGCGTTGCTTGGCGTACGTTCAACTCGATGCCCTCATGCGAATCCCGCGCTTCTCTCGCGGCCACAACAACCCCTTCCGCGCCACCTTACCCACCCTACCTCAACGCAGGCCTTCATTGCGTCAGTACGTTTTCGCTATCCGTCACAGGCCACGCGTGCAGCAGGATCTGCGCCGCCTCGTTGGTGTTCGCAACTATGCGATCCCTTTCAATGCGACTGAGTTGAACCCTCACCGGAATACCGAACCTTCCCACGCCCATTTCCTCTCTTCCTAAACCGGTCAATTCGGTCCCATCGTCGCCGCTGTCGGGCTAGTGTCTTCATCGAGAAATTCCGGTCGCCTGTTGAGCGCTCAATCTCCGCAAAATAGAGTGAATGCGTCGCTGTCCGGATAAGAGACCGCGATCTTTCCACGTTTGGCAGACGTTCCATGACGAACCGGACGGCATTCTTGAGGCTCGTGCCGCGGACGCGCGTCGTCACAGTTTTGTTGCCGTGATTAGGGGAAAGTGTGAAAACCGTCGCCGGCATTTTAGGGTCGACGTGCAGCATTTTCGGACCTCCCTGCAAAGTCGATGATACGTAGCACCGGCACGTGTCGGCTGTTTGACACCAGCGAAATCACGAAGAGATTCGGCGTGGCATGACCGAGAAGCGTCAACTCATGGAGCCGCCGGTCAGATGCCGTGACTCCGAAAAAAGGATTCGGCCGAATGAAAGGCCAGCGCGCGCCTATCGGCTTCTGTGGCGTCAGGATGCTCGTGCACTAAACGGAGCTTCTTACTATTTCCGAGCGCAAGCCATTGATTTT
>NZ_AHAM01000152.1 GCF_000236565.1 Mesorhizobium alhagi CCNWXJ12-2
TCAGGGTCTCGGTCGGCGCAAAGACCAATCGCTCAGCGGCGATCAAGCCAGCGGCTTTCGGAATGACCGGCGACGCTTCGTCGCAACGACTATGCCGCTCGGGCTGTCGGCCGTATTCTTCGCCTTGAACACCGTTTGCTTCGGTTTCGGTTTGGGTGACGCTTCAGGCTCTGCCCTTGGCTCCGGCGTTTGCTTGGTCTCCTGTTTGTCCTTGCGGGCGCACAGCAAAGCCTTGGCGGTCGCCGCGTCCGCATCCGAGACCTCGCCGGCCGGCTTGCCATAGAGATCGACCCGCGCGGCGCCGGCATCCAGTCTCGCCAAGTATTTGGCCATCCTGGTATAGGCGCGCAGGGCTCTCCTCAGTTCATCATCAGACAGTTCGCCGTCAAGCACGCGAATGTCATGATGGATGCCGATCTTGAGCGGCCTGGGCGCTTTCGGATTGAACGCCGCAGGCCACTTTGCCGATAGATGGCGGAAAAGCTGTGCGGGCGATTTCCCCCGGCTAGCGGTCGACATGATCAAGCCTCGCCCGATTTGTTTTCGTTCCCTTCGGACCCTTCGTAGCACGCATCTAAGCAATGATTACGGGCGTCCGAGGAAAATGGGCATTCGTCCCGCAGGGCAAAGCAGCGGGCTTGGCTCCTCCAGATCGAGTACCGGTGCCCGGAATTCGAGATACATGAGATGTCGACCCCCAACGGATGCAGGCCCCTCCACGCCAGCAGGATATGGGGATAGCGCAAGGTTTCTACGCCAAACATCGGTTAGCTGCACAAAAGCAGAACGCCGGGCGACATGGACAAGCAAATGATCGGCCACCTTACCTCCGGACCCTCAGGCGTCACCCACCTTCGGTCATCCGCAAAAGGTGCGTTGCCCGGGCCGCGATGACTGCGCGGACGGATTTTAGAATGGCGTGGTCCGCCCCTACATCCGCCAGTTGCGCGAGCAAAGCGTCGGCCTCATCTCCAAGGCGTCCGGCCATGGTTGCGATATCGCGGATGAGAAGGCGTTGCGCGCCCCGGGTTTCGGGAACGAGCGCCAGCCAGTGCTTCAGTTGGATCGTGTCGGGAACGGATCGTCCGCCGATCGCCATGGCAAGCTTCTTGGACAGCCGCGGATAGGCGGCTGTGCAAACCACGTCATAGAGTGGGGCGAGATCCGGCGTATCGCCGTCATAGAGCAGGGCGTAATTCTTTCCGTGCGCATCGGCATTGCCGACGAGATAATGAAAGATCAGCATCCGGATGAACCGCAACCGGTCGGCCGCCGGTCGTGCGGCGGCCCGATCGATCAGGTCCAGCGAGCGCTCGGTACCGGGACCGCCCTCTTCCTCATATTTGAGTTCGGGTGGAACGCTGAGCGCCTGGCAGAAATCCTCCTGATGCAATCGCTCGATATGTGCGTGGCCAGTCCGCGCACGGTCATAGCGCTGGATCAGAAGAAACGCGGTGTGGCCGGCGCGGCGCATCTCGACCTGCGGAACCGGCAGTTGGAGACGGTCTGCCAAACGCAGACAGAAGAGCTCATTCTCGACGGTTCCTTCCAGCGCCTGGATGACCGGCTTCAGAATATGGGTGGTCGGACGGCCGCCCCTGGCCAGGCCGATCGTCTCGCCTTCGACGATCACCGCGAGCTTGTCCTGGGCGCCGGCCAGCGAGAGGCGAACCCCCTCCTCTCCTCCGAGCAGAGGCCGCTCGCGCAGCTTGCCGATGATTTCCTCGAGTCGCTCTGCGGTGAGAGCCTCGACACCGTCATCGTCGGACGGAGCCGGCGCTTCGCCAGCTGGATACAACGACAACGCGCCCGCGCATTCGCCGCCGATCACCTCGAGCAGGCCGAATGCATTGCCGGCCGAAAGGCCGAGCGCTCCGGCAAGACGCTGCCGCGCGCCCTCGTCCGGAAGCAGGCCCGAGAAGAACGGACGTGCGACCCGGTCGGCATAGGGTTCTTCCCGCAGCGGCATCGAGAAGGAGATGGCGCGGGGCTGCTGCCCGGCGAGATAGTCGGCGTCATAGGCGTAGCCCAGCGCGCCGTCCTCGTCCTGGCTGAGAATGCCGGCCCTGGTCTCCCTGAAATATACGTCCAGTAGATGGGTCATGACCCGCTATCCCGTCGGCTGCCGACCGACAGGAAGAGGCCGAGGGCGCTGGCCACCTGGAGCGCACGGCCAAGTTGGCAGCTCTCCTTCCCGGCTTCCAGTTCACGCACGAAACGCACACCGACGCCGGTAAGGCCGGCGAGCTGCTCCTGTGTGAGGCCCTGCGATCTGCGTTCCTGCCGGATCCGAAGGCCGAGGGTTTTGCTGTCGGTTATCGTTTGCATATTCATCCCTATCGGGACGAATCTATCATTCAAAGTGGCCTTTGGAAAGAAAAAGAACCGCTCGGGACGATTTCATGAGGAAAACGCAGAATAGCTTAGAATCAACCCGCTCGGGATGAATTAACTCAACCTGATCGAAAACTAAAGAGAAAGGGTCGCGCAGCGTCGCTGAACATCGAACTCGGATCGCCATCCTACACACAGTTACCCCTTGCATTGGTGCCTCCGCAACCGACAACCCGTGCCCGAGCGGGGCGGTCTGATCTTGCTGCCGAAATCAGCGAGTGTCTCGATGCGAGAAGTTGAAATTTCGATAGAGCCGCTGATTAAGAGACGGATGACGTGCCAAGAAAATCAATGTCCCTTTCCACAAATTTTCATCGTCGTCGGTTTCCGTTCACACGCGTAGCAACGCACGCGGCGTATCGTGTGTTGCCCGTTGTGTGTCGCGCGCTGATGAAGAAAGACGTGATGCGACGGTGTCATCCCAACCACGCGGGACAGTCATCCAGCTGTAATCAATAATCGTTAAAGTTGCGTCTGCGCTACATGCAAGTTGACAGCGCATTTACCTGGTGTCACAATCGGGAGTAGTAACATTCTGATCTAGCTCGCCAGAACGTTCTTAGTTCCATCGCAGGTTATTCCCATGAATCCCAGCACGCCCGCCGACGCATCGGCGGCGAACGGCACCGCTTTGCCGCAGATTGCGATCGATCAGCCGGCGCTGCCGAGCGGCGAGGGTTCGATCGCGGGATTGCAGGCGATGTTCGGCGCCGACAACTTCACGGGCACACTGACCGGATCGATCGTACTCGCGCTGCCGGCGGCGCGCGGGCTCGAGCCTGCGATCGCGCTGAGATACAACGCCGCCGGCGGCAATGGACCCTACGGCCTCGGCTTCGATCTCGAGCTGCCGAAGATCTCGATCCGAGCACAAACCGTTCCGCGCTATGACGGCCACGACACTTACACCTTTTCGGGCCGGATTCTCGAGCCTGATCGCAGTGCGGCCGCCCTGCGGCGCAGCGACAACGGTGTCGACTACGACGTCAGCCACTTTCGCCCCGTCATCGAAACCGATTTTGCGATCGTGGAGCGGTGGACGCGCAGCAGCGACGGCGACGTGCACTGGCGCGTCACCGAGCGTGATGCCAAGGTTTCACAGTTCGGCACCAGCCCCGACAGCCGGATCAGCGATCCCGCCGATCCGCGGCGCGTGTTCTCCTGGCTGCCGGCGACCATCGCCGACGCCAAGGGCAACCGTATCCTGTTCGAATACCGCGCGGAAGACGACACCGGCATTCCGCCCGCGCCGGAGAATACCGGCCGCGACTATCGCGCCAATCGCTATCTCAGCACGGTCCGCTACGGCAACTTTCAGGCGGCCGACGGCACCACCGCCTGGATGTTCTCGGTGCTGTTCGACTATGGCGACTATGACCTGAGCCCGGCCAACAAGGACCCGGCGAAACCGGTGCGGCCGTGGGCGGTGCGGTCCGATCCGTTCTCGACCTACCGGCCGGGGTTCGAGCTGCGCACCTGGCGGC
The DNA here is from genome assembly GCF_000236565.1 of Mesorhizobium alhagi CCNWXJ12-2. GTDB lineage: Bacteria > Pseudomonadota > Alphaproteobacteria > Rhizobiales > Rhizobiaceae > Allomesorhizobium > Allomesorhizobium alhagi. The sequence continues at coordinate 3,879 of NZ_AHAM01000152.1, forward strand.
GCTGCAACGGCATCCTGGTCACACACTATTTCCCCGCCGAGCTTGGCGCCGATCCAGTGCTGACCCGCAGCCTCATGTTCGCGTTCGATCCGAACGCGCCGCTGAGCCGGATCGTTGCCGCTACCGAAACCGGCTGGCGCGGCTACGGCACGGGCGACGCGACGACGCTGAGCAAGCCGCCGCTCACCCTCACCTGGACCGAGGCGCCGGCGGGACCGCGCGCGTTCGCGCCGATCGACATCGCGTCCAGCGGCCAGTTTGGCCCGCAGATCGACGACGACCCGCCGAAGCTCGTCGATCTCGACGGCGAGGGACTGCCGGGCCTTCTGGTGTCGACGCCGAGCGAGCTCTTGTACTGGCGCAACGCAGGCGGCGGCCGCTTCACCGGACCGACCGCGCCGCGCGGCCTGCCCAATCTGCGCGACGTCGGCGCGGAAGGCATCCGCCTCAGCAGCATCGACCGCTTCGCCCGCCTCGACGTGGTGGTCGAAGCGCCCGGCATGGCCGGCTATTTCGGCAACCGCGGCGCTGCCGGCTATGCGCCGTTCGAGCCGTTCGAAAGCTTCGCGCTGCAGGCGCTTGATCCCAGGAGCGAGCGCATCGACCTGACCGGCAACGGGCTGAGCGACGTGCTGAACGTCGCGACCGAAGCGGTGAGCTGGAGCCTGTCGCACGGCGCGCTCGGCTACGGCCCGACGCGGATCGCCGGCAATCCGCTGCGCATTCCCAGGCCCGGGACCGCCTCGCCGGTGCGGGTGGTGCAGAGCGCCGACATGTTCGGCGACGGCCTGCAGCACCTGGTCGAGATCGGCACCGGCCGCGTCCGGGTCTGGCCCAATCTCGGCTACGGCCGCTTCGCCGCACCGGTCGAGATCGCCAATCCGCCGAGCTTCCCCGACGGCGTCCCGGCGGACCGGGTCCACCTCGTCGACACCGACGGCAGCGGCACCGCGGACATCGTGGTGGTCGAGGACAGCTGCCTCGTCATCTATCCGAACACCGCCGGCAACAGCTTCGGGCCGCCGAGCGTCGTCACGCTGCCCGCGCCGTACGAGACCATCGACGCGATCACCTTCGGCGACGTGCTGGGGCGCGGCACCACAGCTGCGATTGTCAGTCTGGCGATCGGCACGCAGCGCCACTTCTATTTCGATTTCACCGACGGGCGGCGTCTGTCCCTGATCGCCAGCATCGACGACGGCCGCGGCGCAATCACCCGCGTGGCGTGGCAGCCGTCGACCGCGTTCCAGCTTGCTGACGCGCGCGCTGGGCAGCCGTGGATCACCACGCTGCCGTTCCCGGTGCAGGTGGTCGAGACCATCCGGCGCGAGGACCGCATCTCGGGCGGAACGACGACCTCGCGGTTTGCCTACCGCGATCCGCACTACGATCCGGTGCTGTTCGCCTTCCGCGGCTTCGCCGGCGTCGAAACCTGGGACGCGGAGGTGTTCGCGCCAACGCCGGCGACGGCGCACACCGCCGATACGGCGGCGATCCCGACCCATCGCAAGCACTGGTTCATCAACGGCGCCTACGAGGAGTTGCCGCTCCTGGAGGCGAGCTGGCGCGCGGCGTTCTACCACGGCGCGCAGCCCGGCCTTGCGCTGCCGGTCGCGGTGCTGCAGCTCGGCCAGAGCGGCGCGGGCGGCCGCGTGCAGCGGCAGGCGTGGTCGGCGCTCGCGGGCGCGCGGGTGCGCACCGAAACCTACGGCCTCGACGGCACCGCGGCTGCCGCCGTGCCCTACACCGTCGAGCAGGCCGCCTCCACAGTGACGCTGCTGCAGGTCCCGGACGACAACGGCTTCGGCGTGTTCTTCGTCGCCGAGAACCAGAGTGCGGAGACCACCTACGAGCGTGTGCCCGACGACCCGCGCACCACACAGGCCTTCACGCTGACCCGCACGCCCCATGGGCTGCCGCTGATCGCGGCGAGCCTCGCCTATCCGCGCCGCGCGTCTGTGACCATCACGCCGCTGCCGCAGCAATTGATCCTGCGCGCAAGCACGAGCGTCACCGCTTACGCCACGCCCGTCGACGGCAGCGCCATCGAGGGCCTGCCGGCGCAGGAGACGAGCTACGAGCTTGCGGGCCTCACGCCCGACGCCAATGGCTTCTTCACCGCCGATGGGCTGCGCGCGCAGATCGACACCGCGCTCGCCGCGCCGCTGCTGCCCGAGCAGCCGTTCTCGGGGACCGCACCGCAGGCGCGCTACCAGACCATCGCCCGCGTGCGCTATCTCGGCACCGACGGACAGCCGCTGCCGCTCGGCGAGGTGACCTCGCCTGCGCTCGCCTGGCGCACCACCACCGCCCTCTTCACGCCGGGGATGATCACCGCTGACTTCGGCATCCGCCTGACCGATGCGATGATCACGGGCTGCGGCTACGAGAAGGACGGCAGCTTCTGGTGGCAGCCGTCGAACGCGGCGAGCTACGCGCCGGCCGCCAAGTTCCACGTGCTGGTGCAGTCACAGGATCCGTTCGGTAACCGCACGACGGCGACCTACGACAGCTACAGCCTGATGCTGGTCGGCCTGACCGACGCGCTCGGCGGGACGCTGCGCACCACGCCAGACTACCAGGCGCTGGCGCCCGCCGCCATCGTCAGCATCAACAACGTCACCCAGCAGGCGCTCTACGATCCGCTCGGCGAGCTGATGGTCACCTCCGTGTTCGGCACCATCAACGGCCAGCGCCAGGGCGACGGCGACCTCGCAAGTTACGTGGTGCGTGTGTCGCCGTCGCTCGCCGACGTGATCACCAATGCCGAGCTCTACCTGCAGGACGCCACCGAATATTTCTATCGCGACCCGCACGGCTATGCGGCGACGCGCGGCCCGTCGGCGAGCGCGCATCTGGCGCGGCAGACCCATTTGAGCGACGCCGACCAAACCCTGCCGATGACCAAGACGGTGGTCTATTTCGACGGCGAGCGGCGCACGCTGCAGACCAAGTCGCTGGTCGAGGGCGCGGCCGTCGGCAATGCCGCCGACGGCTGGGTAGCCAGCGGCCGCACGGTCTACGACACCAAGGGCCAGCCGGTCCGCGCCTACCTGCCGACGCTCACCGACACCTTCGCCTGGACCGCCGATCCCGGGCTGTTGTTCGACACCACCTATTACGACGCGCTGGGGCGCGAGATCTCCACGCTCAGCGCCAAGGGCTTCATCACCCGCACCGATTACGCCGCCTGGTCGGAGACGTCGTCCGACGCCGACGACACGGTGAAGACCTCGCCCTACTACATCGCTAATATCGGTAACCGCGATCCGGACTTCGCGCTAGAGCGCGAGGCGTTGGTGAAAGCCGCAGTGTTCGAGAACACGCCGCAGACCGACCAGTTCGACCCGCGGCGCATCACCATCCAGACCGACCAGCGGCTGGTCTCCTCGGTCGACTCGACCATGCAGGTGCTCTCGACCGTGCTCACCGTCGACGGCCAGGGCCGCGTGGTGGCGACCGCCGACCCGCGCTTCTCCGCATGGAATGGGGGCCACACCGACAAGCGCTTCAACGTGACCACCACCTACGACATGGGCGAGACGGCGCTGCTGCTGACGAGCTGCGACGCCGGCACCACGCGGCAGCTCGCCACGGCCGACGGCCAGCCGGCCTTTCAATGGACCGCCGCCGACGTGCTGATCACCCGCAGCTACGACGCGCTGCGCCGCCCCTCGAGCGTGCGCGTCGACGGCGATGGGCTCGCCCAGATCGTGGAGGCGTTCAGCTACGGCACCAACGCGGCGAGCAATCTCAACGGCCGGCTGATCGAGCACAAGGACCAGGCCGGCATCCTGGCGTTCTCGGCCTACGACATCGACGGCGTGGCAACCGCGACGAGCCGGCAGGTGCTCAGCGATGCCGGTGCCACGGTCAACTGGAATCCCGGCGTGTCGCCGCCGCTCGATCCGCCGATCGCGATCACCAGCACCTACGCCATCGACGCCCGGATCCTGAGCGAGACCGGTCCCGACGGATCGCTCGCCCGCTTCGGCTACTACCGCACCGGCTGGGCGGCCGGGCAGAGCTTCACGCCGCAGCGCGGCACCACGGTCGATGTTGTCAGCGCCGCGACCTACAACGCGCGCGGCCAGCGCCTTTCGGCGACGTTCGGCAACGGCACCGTGAGCGCCTGGGGCTACGAGGACAGCACCGGGCGGGTGATCGCGGTGACGACGACCCGTACCTCCGACAGCCAGCGCCTGCAGGATATCGCCTATGTCTACGATCCCGTTGGCAACATCACTGAGATCGTCGACAACTCAGTCAACGATATCGTCACCGGCCACGACCTGGTCGATCCGGGCTGCGCCTTTACCAACGACTCCCTCTACCGGCTGATCGAGAGCACCGGCCGGCAGTCGCCGGCGATCGGTCCCGGCACCTATCACACCGGCTTCATGGGAACGGCGTTCGTGCCGGTGCAGGGAAGCCATCCCAACGACACCGCGCAGCTGATCCGCTACCGCGAGACCTACACCTACGACCACTCCAACAATCCGCTCACGCTGCAACACTTGTCCGACGGCAACGTCGCCGACTTCAGCCGCACCTATCTGGTGTCGCAGACCTCGAACCACTCCGTCGAGGCCACGCCGTCCGCGCCAGTCTCCCCGGACGACGACTACGATGCGGCCGGCAACATGGTCGCGCTGCCCTTCGTCCGCGCGCTGAGCTGGAGCTACCGCAACACGCTGAGCAGCGCCGTCGTTATCGCGCGCAGCGGTGGCGCCGACGACCAGCAGCTCTATCTCTACGACGCCGACGGCAACCGGGTGGAGAAGGTCACCGACCGCCTGGTCAATGCCACGACCGGCACCATCGACCGGAGCCGCTCGATCACCTTCGGCCACTATCGCATCGACCAGCGCGAGACCGTCGACACAGATGACAACGTCACCGTGGTCGAGCGCTCGCTGATGGTCAGCCTGGCGTTCGGCGGCGACCTGCAGCTCACGGTGCGCAGCTTCGACCAGTCGGTTGATCCGCACAGTCCCGCGCCGCAATGGCGCTACCAGTATTCCACCAACCTCACCTCGATCGATCTCGAGCTCGACCAGAGCGGCCAGGTGACGAGCTATGAGGAGTATTTCGCCTTCGGCGGCAGCGCCTTCATCGCCGGGCCTGACCAGGTCGCAGTGAGCGGCAAGATCTTCCGCTACTGCGGCAAGGAATGCGACAACCTCACCAGCCTCTATTACTACGGCGCGCGCTACTACGCCTCATGGCTTGGCCGCTGGATCAGCGCCGATCCGCTGGGGACCGCCGACGGCCTCAACCTCTACTGCTATGCCGGCGACAATCCGGTGTCCTACGCCGATCCGGACGGCACCACCAAGAAGCCGGTCGATCAGGGCGGCAGCGGCAGTAGGGGCAACAGCGCCCCGCAGCCGAACCACGGTTCGCTGGGGGTGAACCCGGTCATCGACTACATCCGCAACAATCCCGGCAAGACATGGTTCGCAGGCTCGGCCATCGGCACCGGCGTCGTCTGGAATCTGCTGGGGCTGCAGTTCGCCACCCATGTGACCGCGCCGATCAACTACCGGAAGATCCTGAAAGAGGGATTGCGTCCGTTCACAGGCATCGGCCTCACGCCGCCCAGCAAGGGCGGCCCGATCGCGGGAGCGGCCAAATCCTTCCCCGACGCCGCCACACTCAATTCGATCGGGCGGGTCTTCTACGCAAAGATCCTCGGCACGCTCGTCTATTCCAACCAGGTCAAGATCAAGCTGGATGCGGCCAAGAAGGGGCTCGATCCGGGCCAGGTGATCAAGCAGACCAAGGGGGTCACGGCCTATCTGCACCACCTGAATCCGTCCGTCAGCCTCAAGAACGCGATCCTGTTCCTGCTGCCGCCCCAGATCACCGCAAAGTTTGAACGGGACACGGACTCCGTCCTGAAGATCCTCGACAACAAGAAGACCGGTGTGACCTTGTGGTCGCATCCCTACAGCCAGCAGGGCTTCAGCACCAGGATGCCGAACACGTTCATTTTCCCCGGGTGGCGCAGCGTGCCGGGCTTCGCCGGTATCGATCCGCGCTACATCGTCGGCAGTCCGTCCTTCAACCTGTCCGGCATCCTCAAGGAAGCGCTCGCGAGCTTTCCCGAGCAGTTCGGCAAGGCTGGGGTGACCAGCACGCTGAAGATCAACATCGTGGCGGCATCAATCTTCGTCGCTCTGGGATCGAGCATCAAATTCTTCTCCGACACGACCAAGAAAGCATAACGCAGCACGACGCCGCACAAGCGGAGCCGCACACCGAACCTGAGGGACGTATCATGGCTTTGGACCAGCCCTTCGCGATCAACCATCCCGATCTCGCCGACGTCGCCGCAAGCCGCCCGAATTTCGACATCCTCACCGCGGAGCTGATGAAGCCCGACACCGTCGCCACGCTGATCCCGCCGGGACCGAATCAGGAGCGCAGGCTGACACGGCTGCGCGCCTATCAGCGGCTGGCGCGGCTCGGCAGCGACGCCGCGCTCGCCGACCGCCTGATCGCGGCCGGCTATCATGGCGCGCTCAGCATCGCCGCGACTACCGAGGACGTGTTCGTCGAGGATGCCGCCGCGGTCGGTGAGTCCGCCCAGACGCTGCGCGAGCTGCACAGGCGCGCGCGGCTGACCCGCGCGCGGGTCCATCACCTGTGGGCCAACATCAACGACACCGGCGGCGCGCACTGGCGCTCGACCGGGCTGACCGCGGCCGACGGCGCGATGGCCGGCGTCGTCGCCGACCTGCCCGACTACGAGACCTTGTTCGGCACCGTGAACTACTGCGCCTGCGAGCACTGCCGCTCGATCTTCGGACCGGCCGCCTATTTCACCGACCTGATGCGCGTCACCGCCACCTACATCACCGACCGCAACCCGAGAGCGCCGACGACGCTGAAGAACCGGCGCGGCGACCTGTTCACGCTGCCGCTGACCTGCGAGGCCACCAACAATCCGGTGCCGTTCCTCGACCTTGCTAACGACGTGCTGACCCACGTCGTGACCGGCGGTAGCGGCGACGCCTCCTACATGGCGGCGACCTCGGTCGAGGCCACGACGCTGCCCGCGAACCTGCCGCTCGACACCGTGCGGGTGGCGCTCGACAACATGTCGTCGAGCCTCACCGCGCTCTACGCCACGCTGGTCGACCATCCCGCCGGCACCAACGACGAGCTGCCGCAGCCTGCCGACGTGATCCGCGAGACCGCGGGGCTGTCGGTCGAGCAGCTCGTGGTGTCGCAGACGCCGACGCCGGACGCGGCCAAGCTCGCGCTGTATTTCTCCCGGCCGAGCCTAGCGCTGCCGGCGGCGCTGCCCGGAACCTATTCCGCCGCCGCCAGCAGCACCACGGTCACCGCCTCGAGCGGCGACTTCGAGACCGCGCTTTCGGTCGGCGACACCTTCCACGTCGGCGGCGTGATGCGGATCGTGGCGGCGATCTCCTCGAGCGACAACACCTTCACCGTCGACGTGGCCTACGTGACCGCCTTCTCGGGCAGCGCCGCGAGCGTGCTGCCGGCGGCGTCGCTGGTCGGCTTCGACGTGTTCTCGATGAGCACCGGCCTCGACTATCCGGCGATCCTGGGCCTGCTGCGCCAGAACGCCGACGACACCGAACTCGAGGCCAACATCCCCTCGTTCTACGTCATCAACGGCGGCGCCTCCGGCAACCTGTGGGCCAATCTGGTCGCCAACGAGACCGATCCGGCGGCGCTGATCCAGTATGTCGGCAAGGAGAGCTGGAACGGGACGGTGCGCACTGTCAGCGACGTGACGCTCGCCGACCTCGACCGCATCAACCGTTTCCTGCGCCTCGCCGGCTGGGTCGGCTGGTCCGCCCAGGACCTCGACATCGCGGTGCGCTCGACGGGCAAGGCGGATCTCGCCGACAGCGCCACCACCAAAGCGATCGCCACCATCAAGGGCATCGTGCAAAGGTTCGGCCTCGCCGTCGACCAGGCGGCGGCACTGTGGTCGGATATGAACACCTACGGCCGCGGCGCCGGCGCGCAGCCCGCCGACCTGTTCGACCGCATCTATAACCGCCCGCAGCTGCGCCATGGCACCGGCCCCTACCGGCCGACCTATGCCGCAAACCCGCTGTTCACGACGGAGCCGATCGACTGGCCGATCGCCTCCACCGACGAGGACTCCGCCACCACGCGCGCCTGGCTCACCGCAAGCCTCGGGCTCAGCGATGACGAACTGACGCTGGCCGCCAGCATCGTCGGGTCCGGCAAGACCACGCTGACGCTGACGGTTGACATGCTGTCGGCGCTTTACCGGATGAAGACGCTGGCGAAGGCGCTCGGCCTCAGCATGGCCAACCTGGTGCGGCTGATGACGCTCGCCGGCATCGACAAGGCGACCTGGAGCATCGACGACGTCATCAAGCTGCTGGCGCTGCAGGGCTGGGTCGAGACCTCGAGCTTCCAGCTCGCCGACCTAATCTACCTCACCCGCACCACCGCGATCGAGCCCGGCTACCAGCCGCCGATCCCCGCGACCGCGATCCTGCCGTTCCTCTCGGCGCTGTGGGTGCGCGCGGTGCCCTGGCTCGTGACCGCGGCGACGCTGCGCAACGACACCCAGACCCAGCAGGACGCCGAACAGTTGTTCAAGTTACTGGTGGCGAAGAAGTTTCTCGATGCCTCCGGCATCGTGCTGCTGACGATCGCGCAGTTCGAGGCCGCGGCGGCCACGCACAAGGTGGCGCCGGCCGACTTCGTGACGCCCAACCTGATCACCGCCAATGAGGCGCAGCAGGCGTTCGACCGGCTGGCGGCGGCCGGCGTGATCACCTCCGCCGGCGTGCTGTGCTTCCCGGTCGACGACAACACCGACCTCGCCTTCCTGTTCGGCGCCACGGCGCAGAGCGAGAGCCAGATCGCCTGGGTGCGCCGGGTGCTGGAGACCGCCTCCGCGCTGACCGGCTTCGACCTGATCTCGCCGGTACTGCCGGTAACGGTGGCCGACCTCACCGTCGGCCCGATCGACGCGACGGAGGCCGCGGCCGCGATCACGGCGCTGCAGGAGCACAAGGTGCTCGACGCGAAGCAGGCCCTGATCGCGCCGTTCGCGCAGACCACCAACCTCAGCTACCTGTTCGACGGCGACCCTGCCATGATCGAGACCGCGCGCTCGGTGCTGAAGGAGCGCAACGATGTCATCGTGTTCACCGCGGGCGCGATCTTCGAGGGACTGAATGCCCAGACCTTCGGCACCTACGCCGCGCTCGGCGAGCTCGGCGGCCTGCCGGTCACCACCATCGGCGTGATCGCGCCGGTGATGGCGCAGAAGTGCCAGCTTGGCCCGGTGGTCTCGACGCTGCTGACGCAGGTGGCACCGGGCACGCCGCTCGGCGAACACACCGTCCTGTTCTTCGCGCTGTTCAGCCGCACCGCGCTGGTGTTGCGCCGGCTGAAGCTCGAGCCCGCCGACATCAACGCGGCGGTCTCGACGCCCAAGGTATTCGACTTCAGCGACCTGTTCGACTTGAGCCTCGCGGTGCTGCGCGGGCTGAGCACCTATGCCGCGCTGTCGCTCGCCTTCAACCTTCAGCCCGGTGTGCTCGCCAAGGCGCTGGCGTTTCCGGATGCGGGCTTCAAGGGTCTCGCCGACATCACCGGCTGGGACCGCAGCCAGATCCAGGAACTCGCCAGCGCGTTCTGGCCGCCGGACGGCACCGGCTGGAACACCATAGCCGGGCTGAAGCGCATGCAGGTGGTGTTCAACCTCGCCGGCCAGATCCAGCTCAACATCGGCTCGATGCTCACGCTCGGCGGCCTCGCGCCGCTACCATGCCTGCCGCTGCCGACCATCACCAGCGGCGCGACGCCCGGCCAGGTTCCGGAGCAGTGGGCGACCTACACCTCGACCGCGCAAATAGTCTTCAACACGCTCGGCGCCTACTACGACGCCCAGGGCGAGGCGATCCCCTCCAAGGTGATCGGCACCCTCGGCGAGCACCGGCGCGACGCCTATGTGCCGATCGCGCTGCACACGGTGCAGATCGACTGCCCGTGGGTCGTCACCGTACGCGGCCTCTCCGAATATCTGCTGCTCGACCTCGAGATGTCGGGCTGCGACACCACCTCGCTGATCGCGCAGGGGATCGCGTCGGTGCAGACCTACATGCAGCGCTGCCGCCTGCAGCTCGAGCCCGACGTGGCGCGGGTGGCGATCCCCGACGTGTGGTGGGAGTGGCTGTCGTCCTATCGCATCTGGGAAGCCAACCGGAAAATCTTCCTCTATCCGGAAAACTACCTCGACCCGACACTGCGCAAGACCAAGACGCCGCTGTTCGAGGAGTACGAGGGCAAGGTCGGCGGCAATGAGGTCAACGAGGCCAACATCGACAAGGCCTACACCGACTTCATGAACAGCTTCGCCCAGCAGGCGGCGATCCGGATCGTCGACACGGTGCGCGCCACAGCGCCCGATCCCGCGACCGGCGCGCCGGCCGATACGCTGTTCGTGGTCGGGCGCGCGCCGTCCGACCCCTACGACTTCTATGTCCGCAGCCTGATCTCGGGCATCGCCTGGACGCCGTGGGAGAAGGTCGACGTCAAGATCCCGACCGACCGGGTGACGCCGGTCTACACGCTCGGACGGCTGCTGCTGTTCTGGGCCAAGACCGAGCCGATCCAGGAAAGCAACATTTCCGGCAGCACCAGCGACGTCAAGCAGACCAACACCACCACCTGGCGCGCCGCGATCCAGTACATCGTGCTGCAGTTCGGGCGCACCTGGTCACCGCCGCAGACGCTGGTGGAGCGCGACGTCTACGCCTTCGAGGGCTACACCGCGTCGCCCGCCTACGCTCCGATGGGGATCGACTACACCACGATCGATCCGCAGACGTCGTACTGGACGATGCCCTACCTGATCAACGTGCCCGCCGCCGATCCCACCCAGGAGCGGCTGTTGGTGATGCTCGGCCGCTCGTGGGAGCAGGCCAACCAGATAAAGGTGGAGGATCCGCCGAAGACCCCGTTCGGCCCGCTGAACGAGCTGCTGTGGAAGGTGCACGACGCCGCCGCGATGGCGGTAAGCGGCATCCAGACCGGATTCGTCGGCGCGGTGCCGCTGCTCAAGGGCCATGCGATCGATCCCAACCTGATCGCGACCGAGGGCCAGGTGATCATGAACACACCGCAGGGCTCCGGCCTGATCTACCCGGTGTACGGATCGGCCTACGACCTTGGCGGCGGGCGCGCCTTCGGCCTCTATCTCGGCACCAACCTGTTCATCGCCGACGCGCAGGCGGGTACGCTGCTCACCGCGAGCACAGACAAGGCGCTCGATCCCTGGTACCAGGCCGGCCCGCAACCTTTGCTCTACAACCTCGCGCCGAAGGTCGCCGTGGTGCGTCCGGTGCGCAACCAGATCGGCTGGATGCTGTTCGACAATGGCGACGAGGCGTTCCTCGCCCGCGCCCAGATCGGCGACCTGAAGAAGGTCTCCGACGTCGTCTCCTACAACCCGTTCACGCTGACCGGCCCGACCGACATCGTGCTGTTCAACGACAAGTACACGGCGACCTCGCCTGACATCACGACGCTGAAGGTCGCGTTCTATCGCCTCACCACCGGCGCGATCGAGCGCGTGCGACGCATCCTGTGGGGCGGCGGCGTCTCGCGCATGCTCGCGATCAGCGTGCAGATGGATTCGGGACCGGCGGGGCTGAACTTCAGCCGCTTCTACGCCGCAGGCAAGGCGCCGACGCCCGGCGCCTGCGACGCCGATACCGCGCCGACGCCGCCGGCAAACGTCATCCCGCCCCTGCAGCTGTGCGGCGGCCAGATCGACTTCGGCAATCGCAAGGAGCCCTCGTCCTACGGCCTCTACTGGCGCGAGCTCTACCTGCAGATGCCGTTCTTCAACGCGGTGCAGCTCAACCGCAATCAGCAGTTCGCCGCGGCCAAGAGCTGGTACGAGTACCTGTTCAACCCGACCTCGCAGGAGGTCACCACGCCGGTGCAGGACCGCTTCTGGCAATTCCTCCCGTTCCGCGGCCAGAGCGCCGAGAGCCTGACCGACATCCTCACCGACAACGAGGCCATCAAGTACTGGAACGATCACCCGTTCGACCCGTTCGCGATCGCCGACCTGCGCGCCTGCGCCTATCAGAAGGCGATCGTAATGCGCTACATCGACAACCTGATCGACTGGGGCGACCAGTGCTTCGGGCAGGACACGCGGGAATCGATCAACCAGGCCTCGCTGCTCTACTTCCTCGCCGCCGACCTGCTCGGCCCGCGGCCGCAGAGCCGCGGCGACTGCGACCAGCAGCCGCCGATGACGTTCCAGGATATTCTGAACATATATCCCAAGCCGTCCGACATCCCGCAGTTCCTGATCAACCTCGAGCAGGTGCTGCCGCCCGTACAGCCGGTCGCCGTCGACACCGGCATCAACGCGCTGCCCTACAACGACATCAACGCCTACTTTTGCGTGCCGGAGAATCCGGATCTCGTCGCCTACTGGGACCGCGTCGAGGACCGACTGTTCAAGATAAGGCACTGCATGAACATGAGCGGCGTGGTGCGCAGCCTCGCGCTGTTCGCGCCGCCGATCGACCCGAACCAGCTGCTCGCCGCCGGCAGCCTCACCGACATCCTCAAGACGCTCGACGCCACCATCCCGAACTACCGGTTCTGGACCATGCTGGAGCGCGCCCGCGGCCTCACCGCGACGCTGATCAGCTTCGGCCAAGCGCTGCTGCAGGCGCTGGAGCGCAAGGACGCCGAGGACCTCGCCGCGCTGCAGAACGCGCAGGAGCGCCAGCTCCTGAAGATGACCACGACGCTACGCCAGCTCGCAGTGCAGGAGGCCGACCAGAACGTCGCCGCGATCCAGGTTCAGCTCGACAGCGCCCAGGCGCGCAAGACCTACTATGACGACCTGATCCAGAACGGCCTGCTCTACCGCGAGCAGATCGGCATCATCTACACCATGCTCGGCGGGGTGATGACCTCCATCGGCGGCGCCTTCCACACCAGCGCCGGCATCGCCCACCTGATCCCCAACGGCGGCGCGCCCACCGCAATGACCTACGGCGGCCGCGAGATCGGCGCGAGCCTCACCGGCTTCGGCGCGTTCTTCGACACCATCGCGGCGCAGTTCAACAGGGGGGCGAGCCTCGCCAACACGCTCGCCTCCTACGAGCGGCGCGAGTCCGACTGGACGTTCCAGTCGAGCCTCGCCGAGTACGACATCAAGCAGCTCACCGCCCAGATGGCGGCGGCGAACCTGCGGGTGCAGATGGCGCAGCGCGACCTCGAGATCACCCAGCTGCAGATCGCCCAGGCGGACGCGATGCGCGATTTCGCCACCTCGAAGTTCACAAACGCCGAGCTCTACAACTGGCTCGCCGGCCAGATGTCGACACTGTTCTTCCAGGCCTACCGCATCGCCTACGACCTCGGCACCGCGGCGCAGAAGGCGCTACAGTTCGAGCTCGACACCAGCGACACCTTCCTGACCTACGGCTACTGGAACAGCCGGCGCAAGGGCCTCAGCTCGGGCGAGAGCCTGATGCTCGGCCTCGGCCAGATGGAGACCGCCTATCTCAGCCGCAACTCGCGGCGGCTGCGGATCCAGCGCAGCATCTCGCTAATGCAGCTCGATCCGCTGGCCTTGATGCGGCTGCGCGAAACCGGCACCTGCACCTTCGAGCTGCCGGCGATCCTGTTCGACCGCGACTTCCCCGGTCACTACGCCCGCAAGATCGAGAGCCTCACCGTCACCGTCCCGGCGGTCACCGGCCCCTATGGCAGCATCAACGGTGTGCTGCAGCAGACCGCGAACTACATCACGCTGACCTCTGCACCCGACACCGAACTGTTCCTGCTCGGCAAGGACGGCGCGGCGCCGCCGGACGGCACCGAGCTGCGGCTGAACTGGCGCGCTAACCAGGCGATCGCGATCTCGACCGGCGTCGATGACGGCGGCGTGCCCGCCGAGACCGATGACCGCTACGTGCCGTTCGAGGGCACCGGCGCCATCTCGCAGTGGCAGCTCGACCTGCCGCTCGCCACCAACCGCATCGACATCGGCACCATTCCCGACGTCATCCTGTCGCTCAGCTACACGGCGCGCGACGGCGGGCCGGGGCTGCGCACCGCCGTCGCCAACGAGCTGAAGGCGCGCGGCTATGACGGCGCAGTGCTGGTGTTCCTCGCCAACCAGTATGCCGACAGCTGGTTCGCCTTCATGAACCCAGCGCCGGGCGCCACCACGCAGACCATGAGCTATCCGGTCCGCCGACCGCAATTCCCGGGCAACATGACCGGCCTCGGCCTGACGACGGTCTATCTCACGCTGGCGCTGGCGCCGGGCGTGAGCTTCAGCGGGAGCCTGACGCTCACCGTCACCATCCCCGGCGTCACCACCCAGCAGACCGTCTCGTTCACGGAGACCATGCTCACCACGCTGATCAAGCTCGACAATCCCGACACCGACTTCATGACCGGCAACTGGCAGATCACCACCACGATCGCCTCGATCCCGAGCGGCCTGCAAATTCCCGGCGGCGGCGCGCTCGATCCGGCCAAGCTCATCAACATCGGCCAGATCATGGTGTTCAGCGCCACCGTCGACTGGCCCTCATGACGCGCGCGGCGCGTGGCCGGCGCCCCCATCGTTTCCTCGTGTGACAGAACGTTTCGGAGCAGGACTATGGCAGACAACAAATTTCCCAACTGCACCCAGGCGGTCTGCAGCCAGGTCCAGAACGAGATCAACGAGATCTGCAAGGATCCGTCGTTTCCGCCCGGCACGCCGATCGTGGTCTCCAACGCGACGACCGGCGGCTACTGCTACTGTTATTGCGGCGGCCAGCCCGAGCTCTTGAGCCCGACGGCGGCCGCGCCAGCCGACGGGCCGCCGATCATCGAGCCCTGCGGCATCGCCATCTGCAACTACGATCCGCAGATCCTCAAGGCCTGCGCCCATGCGGCGCCGGGAACGCCGGTGCTGCGCACCGGACACGATCACCAGCAGTGCAAGTGTTACTGCTGGGACGGCGAGCTCGCGCCCTACCAGGTGCGCGACGGCAACGGCCAGTATGTGGAGCTCGACGCGCTTCCGGTCGGCGGCTTCGTGATGGCGGCGGGGCTCGCCCTCGCGTGGTACAAGGTGCTGGTCCGCCAGGCGTCGCGCCCGGCGCAGAACGTGCCGCAGCCGGCGGTGGAGATCGTCATCGGCGATGTCACGATGGTGGTGCCGCCGTCGCACCTGTTCGTGACCTTCGAGAAGAAGCTGATCACCGCCGCGCAGCTCGATCCGCGCATCGTGCTGATGGGCACCGACAAGAAGCCGATTGCGGTCGATCAGGTGACGCCGGGCGACCAGAGCTACGCCTTCCAGCTCATCGAGACCTCGCACGACGTCCCGCCGGCCGACCTGTCCTATCACCTGCTCGACACGCACGGCATCGTCACCTGCGACAATGCCGTGCGCCAGGCCTACCTCGACCAGCGCCTGCCGGCGTCGCTGCTCGCCTTCCCTTACACGAAATAACCGGGCGCGCCCGCGCGCTCGGACCACCATCACCCGTCCAACACACCAACGACCGGTTCGCATGAGCCGGCAAACCCGAGAGAGGACCTTCGCCATGCTTGGAACCGCCGCCTCCGAAATCCCTCCGTGCGCGGGCACGCACTGCAGCTCGCCGGACGTGCAGAAGCACGTCAACGACGTGTGCAAGCAGAACGGCTGGCCGGTGGGCGCCCACGTGCTGGTGCAGGGGCCGACCGGCTGGTGCTACTGCACGTGCTCATGCCTGGCCCGCGGATCGCTGGTGCAGGCCACCGCGAACCAGCAGAGACAGATCCAGGACTTCAAGGTGAAAGACCCGGTCTACGCCGCGGACCTGTCCTTCAAGTGGACCGAGCTGAACGTGGGCGACACGGTCAGCACCCAGGAGATCGGCCAGCCCAACACTGTGTTCGTCTCCTATGAGGGTGGCGCGCTCACCGTGACCGCCGACCACCTGTTCCTGGTCGGCGGCGGGAAGTTCCTGACGGCTGAGAAGCTGACGACGAACGATACCCTCACAAGCCCGACCGGCGCCTCGGTCAAGATCCTCACTGTGCGCCAGGGCGATTTCTTCGGCCAGTTCCATAACCTGAGCACCAACGCGACCACCGACCCGAGCAAGGATCCGAACCAGCACATGATCAA
This sequence comes from Mesorhizobium alhagi CCNWXJ12-2, assembly GCF_000236565.1. Lineage (GTDB taxonomy): Bacteria > Pseudomonadota > Alphaproteobacteria > Rhizobiales > Rhizobiaceae > Allomesorhizobium > Allomesorhizobium alhagi. Next base: position 20,065 of record NZ_AHAM01000152.1, read on the forward strand.
CACAGCCGGCGTGATCTCGGGCGACTTCGCGCTGCAGACGCATTACATCGGTGGCACGCTGGCGCCCGACCTGCTGCACCACGAGCAGCACACGCGGCCGTCGGTCGGCTCCTACGCCTATCACACCCAGTTTCCGTATGCCGAACCGACGCCGCAGGCGATCGCGGCGGCGCAGGCGATCGGCATCACGCTGCAGACCACCGGCGAAACCGCGGCCGGCATCTTCATCGACCGCAAGGAGCACGACGATGACGAGGCCGACGCCTCGCTGTACCAGGTCACCGGCTTCGTGCCGCTGCACGCGGTCGGCGTGCTCGAGCGCATGCCGGCATATCCGTTCAGCGACGGCCAGCGCCACGCGCTCGGCGACTATCTGTGCGCGCTGTTCGGCGCGTTCTATCCGCAGATCGACTTCCGACTGTCGTGGTACCGTAGGAACGTCAACGTCTATGCGTTCGCAAGCGACAACCAGCGGCCGCGGGTGATCGTGTCCGGCGGCTTCCTCCGCAACAAGGCGCTCGACGTCTCCTCGGTGTCGCTCGCCATGGCGTTCGCGGTGGCGAACATCCAGGCCGACCCGGCGAACCGCGTTGACATCGGCGCCACCGATTACAACGCCGCCGGCGCGGTGATGCGCAAGATCTGGTGGGACATGGACTACATCACGCGGATGGAGGCGGCGCTGAAGGAGCTGACGGTGCTGTTCACCTACATCCCGATCGAGTTCGGCTTCAATAAGACGCCGGTGTATCCGTCCGGACAGTGCCGGCTCGACACCTACCAGGCGGCGATGGCCGCGATGAACATCCCCGACTGCGCCACCGACCTCGGCTGAGCGAATCGCCCCGGCGGGCCGGCCGCGCGGCCGGGCCGCCCCGTTCCGACACCCACAGGAGTTCACAGCGATGGATGACCTGAAGCCCTGCCCGCCCGACGTCTGCAATACCGGAAGCAGCTACTGGGCGCTCACCCAGATGTGCGGCCAGGACAAGATCTGGAAGGGATCGCCGAAGAACCCCGATCGCCACGTCATGATGGTGCTGGAAGACGCGAGCTTCTGCTACTGCAGCTGCACGACCGATCCCTACTGCTACAACAAGAACTGCATCCCCAACATGGTCGAGGTGATGCACCAGTGCACCATCATGCAGAAGGGCTACCAGTCCTTCGTGGTAATGCCGGCGTTCGCCGGGCAGGACCCGCCGGACTGCCAGTGCCCGTGCCCGCATGTCGCCTGCTCGTTCTGCGACGATCCGGTCGTCAAGGAGTACGTGGCGGAGAGCTGCAAGACCTCCTACTGGTGGCCGGGCTACCCGATGGTGATGTCCGCTGGCGGCGGCCAGTTCTGCACCTGTCTCTGCCCGGCCTCGACCGCCAAGGTGCTCGCGGTCGCCGTTCCCGGCCACGACACCCGGCCAATGGAGCAAATCGCCGTCAACGAGCTGGTGATGGCCGCCGGCCTTGATCTCGTGTGGGCGCCGCACCGGGTGCGTGCGCGCACGGAATCGCAGACCGTGATCCCGATCCCCGCCGTCACCGTCCGCCACGGCGACAACGGCATTACCCTCGCCGCGGACCAGCTGGTGGTGGCGGCCGACGGCAAGCTGCGCCCGGCGCACGACCTCAAGGTCGGCGAGACGCTGCGCCACGCCGACGGCGGCGTGATCGTGCTCGACGAGGTCTCCCCGTTCAGCCACGACAAGGTGGCGCCGCCATTCCTGGCGCTGCACCTGACGCCACCGGACGCGACGCTGGCGGGCCGCCTGCTTAACATCAACGGCTTCATCGTCTCCGATTATTCGCTGCAGCTGTTCGCCACCTTGGGGCAGGTCGACGGCACCCTGATCCGGAGGAGCGTCTAGCCCCAAAGCCCGTGCAAGCAAACCGACAAGGAGACTGATCATGACCAGCCTGCAACCGTCCGCAACGACCCCGACACCGCCCGCCGCGCCGCACGTGATAGGCGACTATCTCGTCAGCGACATCGCGGAGGCGCAACGGCGGCTCAGCGCGCTGCTCGGCAGTGAGGAGCCGGTGTCCGCCGACGTGCTGCACGCCGCAGTTGAGGACCCGCTCTATGCCATGCACCTGATGGCGAGCCGCTCCTCGCCGGAGCTGCTTGCGATCCTGCTGCAGCGACCGCCGCGCCGCGAGGAGGACCCGCTGAAGCAGGCGCTGCCCGAGACGCCTGCTGACCAGTCCAAGGCCGCACTGCTTAGCCGTTTCGCTCGCTCGATGTTTGAGTGGTCGAAGACCGACTTCGAGCTCGCGTCGCCGGAACAGCACGAAGCCCGACTCGCCGCCTGCCGCGCCTGCCCCAACCTGCGGGCACCGACCGGTTCGCTGTTCCAGCGCATCGCCGCAAGCGCCGGTCTCGACGGCCACACCTGCAGCCTGTGCGGCTGCGCGGTCGCCGCGAAATCACGCATCGCCCGCGAAATGTGCCCCGGCGCCGATCCGAACCGGCCCGGCTTCAACCGCTGGGGTCAGGAGTTCGGCAAGCGCTGATCGGTGGGCCGAGCGACGGCAATGCGAACAAACCGTCTTGCAAGTGCGTTCGCGGGTCCTTTTTGCGGCGATGATCAGCGCTGCAGGCTGGCAGCGAAGAATAAGAGCCATGTCCTGGCGAAGACCGCCTATGTCACGCCAGGCACCATCCTCGACCAGCCCTGCTACGACGCGCATATCAGGGGTCAGGGCAAGGGTTTTGTTGCAACGGCTGAATGGACGCCTGAATGTAACGCGGTATCGATGGGCCGAGCGCGGCCGGGCCGGCCGAACCGAGCTGCTGCAATGCGCCGCGATCTCGGCATAGGAGCGGTTGACCTGCGGAACACTGCACCATCTCCGAACGCTCGCGAGTATCATCACGAACGTGCGATCCGCTTGCGCACTAGGCCGCGCTGTTCTTGACCACGCGCAGTTCGTGGTTGCCCAGCCGTCGGGAGCGGCCGTCCTGCCCTTGCCGCTCGTAAGCTGAGCGAAGTCGGAAATCGGGCAGGGTCGGCCAAGAAGGTAACCCTGCATTGCATCGCAGGCTTCTTGCCGGAGGAAGGTCAGTTCCGCGTCCGTTTCGACCCCCTCTGCCAGGACCGGGAGCTTGAGACCCCGAGCGAGCCCGAAGACCGCGCGCATCACGGCGGCCGCCTCATCGCTGGTATCCACCGCCCGGACAAGAGACTGGTCGACTTTGATTTTGTCAAACGGGAAGGCCCGCAGATTCGAAAGGGACGAGTAACCGGTGCCGAAATCATCCATAGCGATTTGAACCCCAAGGCTTTTGAGCTGACGCAGGGCGGCGAGCGCGCGTGCAATATCCTTGATCAGGCAAGTTTCCGTGATCTCCAGCTCGAGGCGGGACGCATCGAGACCGGTTTCTGTCAGCACTGCCCCGACCAGTTCGGGCAAGTTCCCTCCATGGAGTTGCATGGCCGAGACGTTGACGCTGATTGCGAGCGGTTGTTGCCAGTTTGCCGCTTCGGCGCAGGCGGTCCGCAGCACCCATTCCCCGATCTTCAAAATGGCCCCACATTCCTCCGCGATCGGAATGAACACCCCCGGCGGAACGGCGCCTCGTTCTGGGTGATCCCACCGAAGCAACGCTTCGAAACCGAAGACCTCGTTCGAGAGGAGTTCCGCCTGTGGTTGATATACAAGGCGGAGTTCCCCACGCGAGATCGCATGACGGATGTCGTGCTCAAACTGGCGACGGTCGCGCAGATGCTCACCCATGGACGGCTCGAAAACGCAGTAGAGGCCGCGCCCCTGCATCTTGGCCTCATAAAGCGCGGCGTCGGCATGGCTCAGAAGCGTCTCCCGATCGAGTGCATCGTTCGGGAATAGAGCAATGCCTATGCTAGTGCCGACGGTGACGCCGGCTGGCAGATTTGCCCCTGTGTCGTTGAATGCGTCCAAGATGGCTTCAGCGATGCGCGTCGCATAGCCGGCGCTCGGCAGACCGGGAACAATCACAGCGAACTCATCGCCGCCCAAACGCGCGACCATCTGCCCTGGCTTGAGGACGCCCCTGATCTTCTCGGCCACACACTGAAGCACGGCGTCTCCGACGAGATGGCCGAAGAGGTCGTTGATCTCCTTGAAGCGGTCGAGATCGAGGAAGAGGACGGCAAGGCACCGGTCGGCGCCACGATGTATCGTGAACTCAGCCTCCAGCTTCTCGTTGAAGCTCGTGCGGTTTGGAAGCTTGGTCAAAGGGTCGTGGTGGGCAAGGAAGTGGATTTCCTCCTCCGCGCGCTTGCGCCCGCGGATATCGCGCACGGCAAGAACCTGGTGCTGCTTGCCGGCATAGAGGATGCTGTGCCGGATCAGCTCCACCGGGACCGTGCTGCCGTCCGTCGCGCATAGCCCCACCTCCAGCGGCGTCTGCTCGGTGCCCGTGAGTTCGCCGTGAGAAACCGTGGGAAAGAAGGACGCGAGCGGCCGGCCGACCGGCTGAGAGCCATCGGCGCAGCCAAGCGCAGCGAAGCTGCGATTGGCTGGCACGATTTC